>URWW01000012.1 GCA_900551665.1 uncultured Collinsella sp.
ACGCCTTTGCCGCCCAGCGGCAGTTCACCGGCAACGCCGCCCACGAGCTGCGCACACCGCTGGCACTGATGCAGGCGCAGGTGGAGCTTTTCTCCGCCGAGCACCCGGACGTTCTGCCGGAAACGGCAGACTTCCTCCGCCTTCTGCGGGAACAGACGGAGCGGATGACCCAGATGACAAGGACCCTTCTGGAAATGTGCGGCTTGCAGGCGGTGCCCTGTACGGATCACATTGAGATCGGCCCTATGATCGAGGAAATTTTCGCGGATCTGGCCCCGCTGGCAGAGAAAAATAACGTCATGTTAGAGCGGGAGGGAGACGGCACCATGACCGGCAGCGACACGCTGATCTACCGCCTGCTGTTCAACCTGACGGAGAACGCCATCAAGTATAACCGCCCTGGCGGCTCCGTGCGCCTTTCCGTGACGCCGGAGCCTGAAAAACTGTTGATTCGGGTGGCCGACACGGGCCGGGGCATCCCGGAACACTTTCAGCGGAGCGTATTCCAGCCCTTTTTCCGGGTGGACAAATCCCGCAGCCGAGAATACGGCGGCGTGGGCTTGGGGCTTTCGCTGGTGTGGGAGATCGTCAAGCTCCACGGCGGTACCGTGTGCGTGGAGAACAGCTCGGAGGCAGGCACCACCGTGGCGGTGTCCCTTCCCCTCCGGTGAACCGCTTTAAAAAGAGCCTGCTTTCTAAATTAGAAAGCAGGCTCTTTCCATATATAAGTTCTACTTTTTTCGCAGTTCCTGAAGGATTTTCGCGATCATGTAGATCACATATCCCAAAAAGATGACCCCCGCAGGCACGATCACGAAAAGCAGGAAAAACTTCCCGACAATGTCATATAGGGCAGCTTCGACGATGCTTCCCATTCCGTTGGCCCCCCTTTCGCCGGATTTCAAAGCGTCAAAAGTGAGAAATTAGATGTTCGTGACCCAATTCGCTTTCATTCTTGAATTAATTTTACCACATGGCTTTTTCACAGTCAAAACGTTTTGGCAGCAAACTGACAGTATATCATGGAAAACCCGTCGGTCCGCTGCGTTGCAGCGAACCGGCGGGTTATTGCAATCATTCCCACTCGTTGCTGGGTATCATATTCTAACGGATTTTGCTTTAGAAATATGATGCCCTGTTCTTTTGATTATTTGATATATCCATATTATCCAGCCTATACGATGGGCTGTTATCAAATTGTTATCAGCAGTGATAACGGGAGGGAGTTGCTGACTATTTGTTCTGCTGGTTTGCGACTGTAACTATATCACAAAAGGCGGGGAAATGCAACCACATTCCCCCGCCTTTTTCAAATCGTTCATTGGCAGAAAAGTCCTCGACAAATCGAAAATTACTAACCGTACAAATTAGGGCGTTTCTAATAGCTTATCCGTCTGTGTTCCCCCGTATTTGGGGTAATGTACGGAATGTATAACTGGCACCCCCAACATCTCCCCAGTTCGCAGAAACTTCATAAACATAATCTCCATCACCCAAAGGAAACAGAGAAAAAGTATCTCCCTCAAGCTCGGTATTGACCATTTCAAAATCAGTGGAGTAGGTTTGTGCATCACCAATGCGCGAGGCAGGCCATCGCATAACAGAAACCGTCTCTGGCAAAATTTCTCCAAAATCAAGATAGAATACAGGAGCTATTGAGCCGACATTTTCACCAGCTTCTGGAGCCGGTAAAGTTCCAGCAGGAAAAGCGGTATATAATATGGGATATTCTTGCTGATCCAACGGGTGAGCACCACAAGCAATAAATTCACTAACTGTACCGTCAGGCAGTGTATGGCTCCATTGGTAATTGCCACAAGAAGCAATCACACTATCTACATACATCAAGGTGGAAACGGTCAGTGATGGAGGCTCTGTTAAACTTTCATAATCCAACGGCGCAGTGAAATCCGCTTCGCACTCTCCCTGGGTAGCCGATACTTGCGGATTGTCTATTGAAATAGTTGTTCCTGTCGGAATTGAAGCTGTTTTTTCATTTGTCTCTACACTCGCACATCCCGTTAGAACAAAAACGAAAGTAGCTATAACCAATACAATTCTTTTCACAATGATACCTCCTTTCGGCCTTATTCATATAGACGACAGATTTTCTAAAAAGTTCCGTGGTCTTTTGGGAAAATTCTAATCTATTGCTCTCATCATAACATAAAAAAGCACCCGCTGACAAGTATAAATCAGGGGTGCACTCCTTGGAGTGCACCCCTGGTGTGTTACCTCGCCCCTCGGCTAAACTTCCGCTTTGCTTTCTTCTGCTCTTTCTCTGCCGCCTCCCGGCGCTTTGCGTCCTCCACGGCCCGCTCTACTTCCTCCGGGCCGAACACCCGCTTGACCCGCTCAAAGTCGGCAACCGTCCCCCGCAGGGCCTTGTTCTCCAATTTCACCTCCTGCAAGCGGTCAGACAACCGCTCGTTGCCCTCCCTGGCCCGTCCATAGTCACCCTGCAACCGCTCATACTTCCCTTTCAACTCGACATAGGCCCGATACAAGGAGCGCAGCACCTTGACGATCTTGGCAAGCAGGGGTTTGGCCTTTTTCTCCCGGTAGGACTTGGCGCTCTCCAGCGGCCCAGGCTCTGGCAATATCCGATCCGGGTCATCGGAGAACTGCGCCGCCAACTGCTCCATGTTCCTCACAGCCGGGGCCAGCTCCTTTAGACGCCGCTCCTGCTGTTCCACCTGTCCCTGCTTCTTGGCCTTAACTGCGTCCAGCTCGGCAATCTCTTTCGCCCTCTGCTCCTTTTTGAAGTCCAGCACAGACAGGTGCTTGTCATGGGTGCCCTTGTCCTCCCACTCTATCCCGTGGCGCTCCATCACGGCGGCAAGCTGTTCCTTTTCAGAGCGTACCCACTGGCTCCACTCCGTATCGCCTCTGGTGCCGCCCTTAAAGCCCTGGGCCGCTAACGCCTGTTTGAGCGATACCCTGGTATCAAGCCCCCACTTACTCCCCGTGGTGTAGGGAACAAAGTCGATGTGCAGATGGGGCGTAGCCTCGTCCATGTGGAGGTGGGCCGAGAATACACGGAGGTTGGGATTGCGCTCTTGAAACGCTTTCATATACTCGTCCAGCACCGCCGCCGCAAGCTGGCCGTCCTCGCCCTCGGCGCTCATATCGTCCTTGTTGCCCACTTGTAGGATAATTTCGTGAAACTGCTTTTCCTGCTTGCCAGAGCGTATCTTTCCATAGTAGTTTTCTATCCGCCTGTCGGCCCTGGTCTGTTTGGCGTTGTAGCGTTCCAGGGCCTCGTCAAAGAGTTCATGGTACACCGCCTTGATATTCTCCTGGCAGTAGGTGACATTCAAAGGGGAGCGTTCCGGGTCGGTGTTCTTAGCGTGAAACTTCCTGCTGTTGTGGTTCACCGACCCATGCCCCACCATGACGCTTATTGTCCTTTTCAAATCAATCCCTCCTTTTCCGCCGCGCCAGCGGCGGGCCTTTGTTACTTTCTGCGAAAGTAACGCAAAAGCACTTTTGACAGCCTATCGGCCATCAAAAGCGCATTTGCGCCCTACGGGGTGGTGTGGGGGCTTTGCCCCCGGCAACTGCGGTTGCCTCCCCCAGCAGGGCCGCCCTTTGAAAAGGGCACCCTGCACCCCGCCTAAACTTTTCCACTCGCCGTTGGGCAGGTGGAAAGGCACAGCCTTTCCACCACCCGGCAAGTGTCCTCCGTGGGCCAAATGTCAAGGGGTTCGGGTTGTATTGCCTTGCGGCAATCTCCACCCGTAGGTATGCCCCCTTGACATTTGACCCCGCTCCCCCGTGACAGCCGTGACGACCGTGACGATGTTTTAGACACCGCCCCCGCTCTCAAAAAAGCCGTCACAGCCGTCACGGTCGTCACGCCTGGGGAGGCTCCAGCGTCAGGCTGATGCTTCTCCCGGCGTGGGTACGAGTGTTCTCATAACGGATATGATACTCCGTCGCCAGTTTCCCAGCCCGGACATTCAGCCGCATAGCCAAGGCGTTAGGCTTCATATCCACTTGCAGGACCGCTGCCAACTCCGTGGCTGTACCGCTCCAGGACGGCCTCTCCGCCGTAATAAAAGCGGCTACGGCCTCCAGCACCGGGTCGGGGGGTTCTACCCACAACTCCGTTTCCATCCGCTCCAGTGTCCATGTCAGGTGTTCCTTGTCCTTGGTGAGATAGAGCCGCTGGTCTTGCTGGTCACGTCCTACCACATCCAGAATGGCGGTGTCGTCCGTCCGCTTCTCCTTCTGAAGAAGAAAGGCCCCATCCGCCGCACCCGACAGGCCATTGGTGCCGGAGATCATATCAAACTTGTCGTCGGCCTGCTGTTTCCGAGTGTGATGTACCAGCAGGAGGCAGACGCCGCAGGCATCAGCGAGGCGTTTCAGCTTGCCCACCACCTCGTAATCGTTGGCGTAGCTGTACTTATCCCCGCCAGCCTCCCGGATTTTCTGGAGGGTGTCAATGATAATCAGCTTGTTGTCGGGGTGTTCCTGCACGAACCGCTTTAGCTGTTCCTCCAGCCCGCTGCCGACCTGCTTGGCACAGATGGAAAAGAGAAGGTCGTTGGTGCCGTCCATGGATGTATCGCCCCAGGCGTTGAGCGTCCCGGACATAGACAACTACATAGGTTTGGCCCATACGCTGTTCGCCTTGGAGGATGTTTACAGTCTGAAAGTGATAGAGGCGGATGGACGTGCCTGCCTGCAAGCAGATATTTTCCAGGGAGGCCGTCAAGCCAGTGAGTTGAACAAAATCTTGATTGCGTGGCGGGAACAGGCGGCGAAGTTGGAGGCCGGGGAGATCACCAAGGAGGACTATGACCGCTGGCGGTACAACTACCCCAAGTATGACACCACCCAGCGGTGGGCCAAAGTCCCCTCGAAGGAATTAAGCGATGCTCTGATAAAAGGATTGAAGAAACAGAGAAAAGACAAATAGCAAAAAAGGTCTTGCCGACTGGTGAAAGTCAGCAAGACCTTTTTCTTAGGATATGGAGGATTTACCCGCAAACCACCCGCTATACAGGAGTGAGCAAAGTAAATCCGGTTTTGGTATCTGCTATCAATTTGCTATCAAATGCCCCGTTTCCGCTTCAAAACCCAGTGTTTTCAAGGCTTTGCGGGTTTTGTCAGTTATTCCCACTCAATGGTCGCGGGCGGCTTGCTCGTGATGTCGTACGCCACGCGGTTAATGCCGGGAACTTCAGCCACGATGCGGCCGGAGATGCGCGCGAGCACCTCGTAAGGCAGGCGCGCCCAGTCGGCGGTCATGGCGTCGCTGGACTCCACGGCGCGCAAGATCACGGGACGCGCGTAGGTACGCTCGTCGCCCATCACGCCCACAGACTTGATGTCGGGCAGCACGCAGAAGTACTGCCAGCAGGAGTGCTCGGAATTGCGCTCGCCGGTCTGCTCGAACAGGCGCGCATTGTACGCATCCAGCTCCTCGCGCACGATGGCGTCGGCGTTCTTCAAGATCTCGAGCTTCTCGGGGCTCACCGCGCCGATGATGCGGATGGCCAGGCCAGGACCCGGGAACGGCTGGCGGTACACGATGTGCTCGGGCAGACCCAGCGCCAGACCCAGTTCGCGGACCTCGTCCTTAAAGAAGTGATCCAGCGGCTCGATGAGGTCGAAGTGCACGCCCTCGGGGAACGGGATGAGGTTGTGGTGGCTCTTGATAGTGGCCGTCTTGCCACCGGTCTTGCGCGCGCCGCTCTCGATGATGTCGGGATAGATGGTGCCCTGAGCCAGGTACTTCACCGGGCGGCCATCTTGCTCGAGTTCCTTGGCCACGGCGAAGAACTCGTTCCAGAACTGCGTGCCGATGATGCGGCGCTTCTCCTCGGGGTCGGTCACGCCGTCGAGCAGCGCGGCGTAGCGCTCCTCGGCGTGCACGTGCACGAAGTCGACATCAAACTGCTTGGTGAAGACCTCCTCCACCTGCTCGGGTTCGCCCTTGCGCAGCAGACCGTGGTTGATGAATACGCAAGTCATCTGGCGTCCCACGGCGCGGGCTCCGAGGGCCGCCACCACGGAGGAATCCACGCCGCCGGAGAGCGCCAGGATCACGCGATCCTCGCCCACGGCCGCACGGAACTCGTCCGTCATGGTCTCGACCAGGTTGTCCATGGTCCACGCTGCCTCGAGGCCGCAGATGTCGAACAGGAAGTTCTTAAGCAGCTGCTGGCCGTACTCGGTGTGCTTCACCTCGGGATGGAACTGCGTGGTGTAGATACGACGCTCGGCGTTCTCCATAGCGGCGACCGGGCACACGGAGGTGCTGGCCGTCACGGCAAAGCCCTCGGGCACGCGCGAAACGGCATCGCGGTGGCTCATCCACACGGTCTGCTCGAGCGGGGTGGCGTTGAACAGCGCGCTCTCGCGGTCGCGCTCGATGGTGGCGGGGCCGTACTCGCCGATCTCGGAGTGGCCCACCTCGCCGCCGAGCGCAACGGCGGTCACCTGGTGGCCGTAGCAAAATCCCAGGATGGGCAGACCGAGGTCGTAGATGGCCGGATCAACCGTCGGGGCATCCTCGGCGTACACGGACGCGGGGCCGCCGGAGAGAATCAGCGCGGAGGGCGCCATCTCACGCACCTCGTCGGCCGTGATATCGCACGGGACGATCTCAGAATATACATGCAGGTCGCGCACGCGACGGGCAATGAGCTGCGCATACTGCGCGCCGAAGTCGAAAACCAGCACCTTCTGCTGAGTCTGCTCAGATGCGTTCTGGGCCATGAAGCCTCCCAACCATGCCGCTGCCCCGCAGCGGCAACACGTGTCTAATTGGTACATCATACTCGCCGAGCTGCGCATACGCAGAAATCCTACAGGGTTTTTTGACCTACAATATCTCGATGGCGCCTCGAAGCGCGCTGGCCGCCCCCATAAGGGCGCCTCGCCGCGCACCGGCCATGCCCACAAAAGGCCGCAAGCCATGAGACGAGGCAACCGCAGGGACTGCAGAGCAAAGGAGCCCGCATGAAGCACATCCTCTTGATCGCCACCGGCGGCACCATCGCCTCCGCCGAGGACGGCAACGGTCTCTCCCCCGCTCTCACCGGCGAGGAGCTCGCTCGCAGCGTGCCCGAGATCGAAGGCCTGTGCGAACTCGACATCGTGCAGCCCATGAACATCGACAGCACCAATATGCGCCCCGCCGACTGGCTGCGCATCGCCGAGGTCATCCACGAGAACTACGACACGCACGATGGCTTTGTGGTCCTGCACGGCACCGACACCATGTCCTACACCGCGGCGGCGCTCTCCTACCTCATTCAGGACAGCCCCAAGCCCATCGTGCTCACCGGCTCCCAACAGCCCATGGGCAACCCCTTCACCGATGCGAAGATCAACCTGTACCAAAGCCTCGTGTATGCCGTGTCCGACCGCTCGCGCGACGTGTCCATCGTGTTTGGCGGGTATGCAATCGCCGGCACGCGCGCCCGCAAGCAGCGCACCATGAGCTTCAACGCGTTCAACAGCATCAACTACCCCGTGTTGGCTTACCTGCGCCAGGACAAGGTCATCTGCAGCGGGTCGGCCGCCGTGTCCGCCGGCCCGGCCGAGTGCGATTGCGCCGGGGACGGTGCCGCGCGCGCTGCCGACGGCGCTCTCGACGAGCCCCGTTTCTACACCGAACTCAACAGCCGTGTGTGCGCCCTCAAGCTCACGCCCGGCCTCACGCCCGACATCTTCCGTCTGCTCAAGCCCGATTACGACGCCGTGATCCTCGAGACCTTCGGTATGGGCGGCGTGCCCGAGCGGGGCGCCGACGGCGCTTCCTATCAGGAGGCCATCTTTGACTGGGTCGATTCCGGCCGCACCGTGGTCATGACCACGCAGGTGCCCGAGGAAGGCCTGGACCTGGGCGTATATGAGGTCGGCCGCGCATATGCCGAGCACCCTGGAATCCTCAAGGGCGGCGACATGACCACCGAGGCGCTCGTGGCCAAGACCATGTGGGCGCTCGGGCAGACGCGCGATGCCGACGAACTGCAGCGCCTGTTCTACTGCCCCATCAACCACGACCGCGTGGACGAATGGTAAGCCGCGCGGAGTAGCACGACGCGGGCATCGGGCCTGCTCGTCATCTTCGCATGAACGTCCACCACCCTATCGACCATACAAAATTAGCCACGCTATGCGGCCCCTACGCCATATAAGGCGAGAGGCCGCTTTTTTTTCTTCATGTACGCGCCCCAATGCGCTCGCCCCCAACGCAAGCCATCTCATCTGCCATCGGCTCGACCGACAGTCCATGTTCCGGCAAGCCGCACGAACGTCCCTCGCGATTTTTACAAGCCCTCTTACGACGAGGCAACCGCCCGTCATGGATCCAGCCAAAGGAGGGCCAATGAACATGAACCGCAACCTCAGCGCCATTTCGACACGCGCGGCACCAACCGCTTGGGCGCGCACGCCACAGCCAAGCGCGCTTGCTGTTCAACCGTTGAACAGCTTTTGTAGAAATGGAAAGGGGGTGGCCATGAACGAGGACGCCAACACTCGCATCGGATGGAAGTGTTCGCAGGTAGAACGCCTCACCGAGCTACCCCGCCGCGACATCCAGCGTGCCTGCTACAACGGCAAGGGAGGCGCCGATATCCTTCAGCCCCAAGACAGCGCCTGGGGTCGCAGGAATTACAGCGTGCACGACCTCGCTTACCTCATGCTCGTCAAGCTGAATCGTGACAAGGGGCTCACGCTCCCTCAGATCAAACACCTGCTGACTCACCTGCACTCGTCCAGCGATGTTGCTGCGGCCCTCTCCGAATGGGAATGTCGCCTTAGCGAAGAACTCGATGGCGCTCTCACCAAACTCAACAAGGTGAAGCTTCTAAAATGCATGCTTTCTTGCGACCCGGATGCGGAAGACAAGACATCCCAACAACTACTGACCTGGATGATTGACCAGGCTATATGCCGAGACATCCTCGATAACAGCGACCCTTCCCACCTCACTTCCAGCCGCGGCACTGAATTCGGGTCGAGCCCCCATTTCGGCAAGAGCCCCCAAGGCCCCATGGCATCTGCCGAAAGCACCGCGGCGCTACTCGATCGGATACTCGACACACCCGGCATGGATCTCGCCATGGACCTTTGGGGAGGGCCGGGTTCATTCGATGCGATAGCAGAACAGCCCCGCAACACTAAAGACGCTGACGAGAACATCCAAAACGACGCGTCGACATGCGATGGAGCCCCGACATGTTATGCACAACCTCCGCGGCCGCACGCCCGCCCGCAGCACCCCTCCACCGATTCGCATGAGAAGCTGCCCACCCCGTGCACTATCGTCAGTACCATCTCAATTAACCCTCCCCCATGTAAGGAGCATCATGAAAAAGGGAAACGTACTCGTAATAGGCAATTCAGGCGTTGGCAAGTCAATGCTCATCAATGCCGTGCTCGGCGAATCCGTCGCAAAGACCGGCATCGGCACCAAGGGAACAACGGTGGAAGTTGAGCTCTACGACAATGAGACTGCGCCGTTTCGCGTCCTCGACACACAGGGCTTCGAACCGTCGTTCATACGACGCCATCAGGCTATCCACGAGATCAACGAATGGTCGAAGTCCAGCGTGTCTGGCGATGAGAACCACGAAATAAACGTCATATGGTTCTGTGTCGACGGCACGGCGGGCAAACTGTTCCCCCAGACTATCAAAGCCCTGTCCAAAGCGACGAAAATGTGGAAGAGCGTCCCGGTGATCGTGGTGATCACGAAATCCTTCTCGAAGCCGGAGAGAGATGCCAATATCGCGCTTGTCCAAAACGCATTTGCAACCCAAAAGCGCTTCACGAACAACCTGAAGGCAATCCTGCCCGTGGTGTCATCCCCCTATTACATCGACGAAGACACCTTTGCCCCACCATACGGCATTTCCGAGCTCATCGAAGCAACCAACAATGCCATGCCCGAAGGATTCCAGGCTGCGAAGAAGGACATCTCGGCGTTCACGCTCACCCGTAAAAGAGCTTTGTCCCACAGCATCGTGATTGCGTCTTCAACGGCTGGCGCCGCAATTGGTGCGGCCCCTATTGGTATGTCGGACGCATTGCCGCTCTCCGCACTCGAGTTTGCCGAGGTTAACGCCATTGCGGCGGTGTACGGTGTAACAAAATACAAAGATTCGGCGGACCTCGTTCAGCAACTCGTCGAAACCGGAACCGCCAGTATGGCTGCAAAGGCCGCCATCAGCGCCCTCAAAGCAATTCCCGCCGTCAATATCGCCGCATCGACGCTGAACGCGATCATTGCCGCTTCGTTCGTTGCGGCGATCGGAGAGACTGCCAAGTCGGTGTTCGAATCCGTCTATCTGGGAGAGAAGTCCCCAAGCGACATTGCGTGGGCGCGCAAGCTCGCTGAGGATCAGCTCACAAAGAACATGGTCACCTCGTTGACTAAGGAGCTTCCCGGGCTCTTGGCCAAGTTGGACAACGTTCCCATGGATCAATTGATCAAGGAGGTCATAGAGCTGCTCATCTCGACATTCAATTCAAAGGAAGCCGAGGAAAGGCATCCCAAACAGGCCGAGGTCAAACCCGCCCAGTAACCATAATCGTGCCTAGTGCCAAACCTAAAACGGGCACCTCAATTTAGGGACTGTCCCTAAATTGAGGTGCCCGACCGCGTGGACGAATGGTAAGCCGCGCGGAATAGCACGACGCCGACGCAAAGCGACGACTTACACGCGCATCGCCACGGCCGCGTTCAGCGCATGCACGAGGCCGCTCATGGCGCGGTCGAAAAACGTCTGCTCCGCCGCCACTGAGGCATCGATTCCCGCACCGTGAAGAGCAAGGGCCCTACCTGCGCTCATCATGGCCTCGCAATCCCTCGGCGTGACGGCGATCACCACGGCGTGCTCCAACGTCGTGCCCCGCTGCGCGCAAAAGCGCGCAAGGGCCTCGGCACGGGCCGCAGCCACCGTGAACGGGGCATCGGGTTCGCTCGCGGGACCCTCATCATCCGCAAGGACAGTCGCAGGGATATCGTGCTCGGCAAGCTGCGCACACAAGGGCTCGGCAAGCTCATGCGTGAACACCGCAATCGCATAACCCGCATCGCGCGCCCATCGTAGAGCGCCCAACTCGCACTCAGAGAGCGGGTCCTCGTCAACGCCAAAGGCCAGCACCGACGGCGTGGGCAAAAACCGCCCTCCCCGTACGACCTCAAACGCCCGCTCTTTTGCCCTCGACATGGCTGCACCTCCGCTCAACGAGTTTTCCTACTTATCCCCCAACACGCCGGCATCCCACCCGTGCGCTGAGTTTTCTTGGAATCGCTATGGGTAATGACCAGTTTGTAAAGCGCGCTTTACATCTTAGCGCTTCGCCGCGGGCATGCTCGAACCATGAATGCGACCGCGCGACAGAGACTGGGCGAGAACCTCATCGCCATCCGCAAGACCTCGGGTTTGACCAAGGTCGACTTCGCCTTGCAGCTTGGCATCAGCCGCGTGCTTCTTGACCTCATCGAAAGCGGCAACAGCAACCTCAAGCTCTCCACCCTCGAGCAAATCGCCGAACGCCTCGGTGTCCAGCCCTGGGAGCTCATCCGATAAAGAAAAGGCGGGCACCTCCTCGGCACCCGCCCAAATGTTGCAATTTGTACCTGTCCCCAATTGCGCCGGGGCAGGGCGCTAGCGCAGGGCGCCGCCCATGTACTCCTCGAGGTAGCGGAAGAACTCCTCGCGGCTCATGCCGGTTCCGGCACCGGGGCCGTCGGACGTGTCCTCCTGCTCGGCCTGCAGGGCCTCATCCGACCCGAGAGTCACCTTGACCTCGGTTTCCTCCTTGCCGCGCACGACCGTCAAGGTCACCTCGTCACCCACCTCATGCTCACGCAAGGCGATGATCAGGCCGTCCGCCGAGGCGATGCCCTCGCCGTCGACGGCGGTGACGATATCGCCCTTCTGGATACCAGCCTGGGCAGCCGGACCGTCGGCGGTGACCTCCGCCACATATGCGCCGCTATCGACCGCCAGCTCGTTCGTGCGGGCGTTGTAGGCATTCACGCTCATCAGGGAAACACCCAGGTACGGATGGACCGGGGTCTCGCCATCGATGATCTGGTTGGCGATGTTGATGGCGTAATTCACCGGGATCGCAAAGCCAACGCCCGAACTGGAGCCAGAATAGGACTCGATGACCGAGTTGATGCCGATGAGATGACCCTTATCGTTGACGAGCGCACCGCCGGAGTTGCCGGGGTTGATGGCCGCATCGGTCTGGATCATGTTCGCGTAGATGGAGGTGCCGGTGGCGCTCTGAAGGGCGGTGGAGCGGTAGAGTGCGGAGACGATACCCGTGGACACGGACTGCTCGTTACCGAAGGGACTGCCGATGGCCATGACCCACTCGCCCACCGCGATGTCGTCGGAATCGCCGACCTCGATGGGGGTGAGCTTGGCGCTCGTGGGATCCTTGAGGCGAATGACCGCCAGGTCGCTGGACTCGTCCGCGCCGACGAGCTCCGCCTCGTAGCTGTTGCCGTCGTCGGTGTTCACCACGAGCGCGGTCGCACCCTGAACGACGTGATAGTTCGTAAGGATGTTGCCGTCGGTGTCCAAAATCACGCCGCTGCCGATGCCGCCGGAGTTCTCATCCTCGCCCTGAGCGGTGATGGACACGACGGAGGGCAGCGCCTTTGCCGCCACAGCCTCGGACAGTGTGGTGTCCTCGGGGTTGATATCGATCGTTTGCGGGGTGCCGGAGGTGCCGGCAGTCTCGACGTTCGAATCGGTGATGCGGAACGCGCCGGACATGACGAGCGCGATGACCAGCACCGCACCGACCACCAGGCCGGCGAAGGACGCCAGGAAGATGGGGAGCTTCTTGCTCTTGGTCTTGACCACGGTGCGGGTCTCGGTGTGCGTGGACCCATGGGCCTGCGCGTCCTGGCCGGCGGCGTGCTGGCCCTGGGAATACGAGTAATCCACCGGGGGGACCTGACGGGTGGAGCCAGCGGCGGTGGGGTTGCCGGGATCGACGGGAATGTGCGCCGCGGTATGGGCGTTTGCATTGCCGGACGCAGCACCTGCGGGCTCGACAGGCGTGGGCTCGACCTCGAGACGCGGCTGCGAGGACGGGCGCTGCTCCGATCCAAGGCCCTCGGGGCGCTGAGGGGTCTTTTCTTCACTCATGAACGGTCCTTTCAACGTCTTCATACTCCAACGTTGTACCCCAAAAGCGCAGCTCCGCCCAGCATGAGCGACGGAGCTTAATCAAGTTGTAAGTTGCGTTAAGAATTTCTCAAGCGTCTTGTTCTGGGGCCCTGTCCGCATCGCGACATTGCAAACCCCATCGTTATTTGCGCAATTTGTACCTGGCACCAATTGAGACGTAGCGCCGACTGAGGCTACTCCTTGAAGAGATAGCCGACGCCGCGGACGGTGGTGATATGCGCGGCGATAAGGGGACCGACCTTGCTGCGGATACGGCGGATGTGGACGTCCACGGTACGGGTGCCGCCGCAGTACTCAAAGCCCCATACGCGATGCAACAGGACCTCTCGGCTGTACGCGCGATTGGGGTGCGTGGCCAAAAAGCTCAACAGCGAATACTCCATGAGCGTGAGGTCGACAGGCTCGCCATCGAGCGATACCTGGTAGGTGGCAAGGTTGATGGTGAGGTTATCCACAGTGAGCACCTCATCGACCGGAGCGGCCTCGCACTCGCCCAAAAGCTGGCGCGCGCGGACCTCAAGCTCGGCCTCTCCCGCGCCCGAGCAGATGAAATCGGCACGGACCTGGGAGGGAAGGCGCATCTCGGCGATATCTTCCTCGTCGACGACCAGCAGCATGGGCGCGCCGCCGCGCGACTCGAGCCACTTGGCCATGGCGTCCACACGATCGGGGCGAACGCCGTCGGCGTCGAGAACCAACAGGTCGAAGTCGTGCGCCGCGGCAGGCGAATCGGGCGTGGCAACGTGCACCTCGACGCCGAGAGACGTCGAGAGCGTCCTAATGAAGTCATGCAGCCGCGTTGTGCGGGCCATGAACAGCACTGTCTTTTCCGCCATGAGCTCACCTCCGTAGGCGTCATCTTATCAAAACGGCGTGCGCCTCGAATCGCACGGGCCGGTTACGAGTTGGCCAGGTAGTGCCTGAGCTCCCACTCGGTGACCGTGGAGTTGAAACGCTCCCATTCCGCGCGCTTCTTCTTGAGGAAGAACGAGTGGATGTGCTCACCCAGGGCGTCCTTCATGAAGTCGGAGCTCTCGAACACATCAAGCGCCTCGTCGAGATTGCTCGGCAGGGGCTCGATACCGCGGGCGCGCAGCTCGGACTCCGGCAAGCGCAGCAGCTCGGACGTTGCCTCCTCGGGCAGCTCGAGCCCACGCTTGATACCGTCCAGGCCAGCGGCAAGCGTCACCGTGTTCACCAGATACGGGTTTGCCATCGGGTCGGGGCTGCGGAGCTCGATGCGGGCCGCAGCCTGCTTACCGGGCTTGTAGATGGGCACGCGGATCATGGCGGCGCGGTTGCGCATGCCCCAGGTGGCAAAGCGCGGGCCGTTGCCCGCACCGGCGGACAGGCGCTTGTAGGAGTTCACCGTGGGGTTGGTGATGGCGCTGATCTCGGACGCATGGGCGAGGATGCCGGCCATGTAACTCTTGGCGATCGGCGACAGATGGTTTTGCGAATCATCGCCCCAGAACACGTTGTTGCCCTCGCGGTCGAACAGCGACTGGTGCAAAAACATCGCCGAGGATGAGCCCTTGGCGATGGGCTTGGGCATGAAGCTCGCATGGATGCCGGCCTCGTAGGCGCATGTGCGGATCACGTGCTTGGCCGTCATGATCGCATCGGACATGGTGAGGGCCTCGGCATGGCGCATCGAGATACCGTGCTGCGAGTGTCCGGAGCTGTGGAAGGTGTATTCGATGGGGATACTCATCTTCTCGAGCATGAGCACTGTGGAGCGGCGCAAGTCGCGGGCGGAGTCGGACGGCGAGAGGTCGAAATAGCCCACGGCGTCCAACGGCTCGGGGGTGTGCTCGTCGGGGAAGTAGTAAAACTCCAGCTCGGCACCGACGTTCATGATGTAGCCGAGCTTTTCGGCACGATAGAACATGCGGCGCAGGCACTCTCGGGAATCGCCGGCGAACCGCTGGCGATCGGGGGTGCACACGTCGCAGAAGATGCGGGCCGCGCCGTCGTGCGTGGGACGCCAGGGCAGGATCTGGAAGGTAGAGGGATCGGGGAAGGCGAGCATGTCCGCCTCGTCGGGCGTGGTGAAGCCCTCGATGGCCGAGCCGTCGAAGCCGATGCCCTCCTCAAACGCAACCTCGAGGTCCTCCGGGCTGATGGCGAAGCTCTTGAGGCGGCCGAGCACATCGGTGAACCACAGGCGGATGAAGCGGATATCGCGCTCCTCGACGGTGCGCAGGACAAAGTCGATGTACTGCTGCTGATCCATTGCCAGACCTTTCACAAAGCACGGTTGCTGCGACTTCCCATAGTCGCACACGTATGTTTCAACGCGGTTACGCCTCATTTGGGGACAGGTTCAAATTGGAACATTCACTGCGGCTAAGCACGGGCCGCGCCGTCCGCCCTCCATGGGCCGAAATGTCTCAATCTGTACCTGTCCCCAATTGGCACGCTAGGGGCGCTCGTCAAGCGTGCCGGTACGGTAGGCCTCGAGCAGGGCCCGCAGGTCGCTGATCTGCTCGCGAATCTGCACGCCCGTGTCGGTATCGCTCACCATGCGCCGGCGCTCGGCCACATCGAAGCGGTCGGTCTCGCTCACGATATCGGCATTGCGCGTGAGCACGGCCTCGACGCTCTCGAACGCCTGGTGCGCCTTAAGACGGCACCCGCGCGAGCTCGAGATGAGGGTGTACCCGGCAATCCCCGTCTTGGGGTGATACGCGCTGCAAAAACCGCCGTCGATCACAAGCAGGCGGCCATTCGCGCGAATGGGCTGCTCGCCCTCGGCGGTGTGCACGGGCGTGTGCCCGTTCACGATGTGCCCCGAACCCGCGGACACGCCAAACTCCGCCATGATGGCATCGCACGTCGCCTCGTCCTTGGTCAGCTCGAAATAGGGATCCATGGGCTCGGCCCAGCTATCCGGGTCATCAATGTAGGAGCGCTCGAAGGTCTTGACCAAACGGCCGCTCGCCGGGGACTTCATGCCGATCCAGAGGTACCACATCCAGTCGAGCGAGTCCTCGTCGCGCTCGCGCCAGGCACGGCGCGCGATCTCATCGCAGAAATCGAGGTAATCGCGGCCGCTGCGCCAGGTGCTCAGGCAGTTCATGCTCGAGAACGTGCCGTCCTCGTTCAGCGGGACGCAACCGTGGAACAGCAGGTTGTGATTGCGCACCAGGTACATGGAACCATGGCTGTAGAGGAACTCGATATGGCGACGCAGATGGTCGGCACTCGTGAACTCAGCCACGAGCTTCTCGACGATCCGCGCCTCCTCGGGCGTGAGCTCGTAGGGATGCTCCGGGTCGAGCGTGGGAAAATCGCGCGTGGCGAGCTCGTGCACCGTGCCGTCGTACAGCTCGACGGTCCCCGCCTCGACGTCGATGCGCTCGAGCAGCAGCCGGTCGTGCATGTCGAAGCTCCCGTGGCGCATGATGATCTGCCCCTCGAGCTTGAACAGCAAGACGTTCACGGCCTTCACCAGCGGTGTGAGCTTGGCAGCCAAGCCGGTCGCGCCATCGGGAGCCGGCTCGTAGGTGCGCTCGGCAAACGCCACGAGCTCGCGCAGGGAGATGCCGTAGTCGTTTTCCAAGATCTCGAAATTGCCATAGCGCAAGTTATTGCGCAGAACCGTGATGATGCACGCAGGCTGACCGGCGGCCGCCCCCATCCACAGCAGGTCGTGATTGCCCCACTGGATGTCCAGCGAGTGGTACTCCATCAGGCGATCCATGATCTTGGAGGCCCCACCGCCGCGGTCGAAGATGTCGCCCACCAGATGCAGATGGTCGATGACCAGGCGCTTGATGAGATCGGAAAGCGAGCAGATAAAGTCCTCACCCGCATCGGTCTCCAGGATCGACGCGATGATGCGCTCGTGATAGCGCACGCGGTAGTTGTTCTCATCGGGGTGCGTGTGCAGCAGCTCGTCGATGATGTAGGCATAATCACGCGGGATGGCCTTGCGGACCTTGGAGCGCGTGTAACGGCTGGACAGGGAGCGCGCCACCACCAGCAGGCGCTCGAGCATGACCTTGTACCAGCTCGGCGTCGCGATGTGTTGCAGATGCGCGAGCGCGAGCTTCTCATGCGGGTAGTAGATGAGGGTGCACAGGTCGCCCTTTTCTTCCTCGGAGAGCTCGTCGCCAAAGATATCGTCCACGTGCTCGCGCACCACGCCCGAGCAGTTGTTGAGGATATGCAGGAACGCCTCGTATTCACCGTGCAGGTCGCTCATGAAATGCTCGGTGCCCTTAGGCAGGTTGAGGATTGCCTGCAAGTTGATGATCTCGGTGAACACCGACTGCTGCGTGGGAAATTGCTCCGAGAGCAGGCGCAGGTACTTAAGAGATTGGTCGGCGCGGGCGATCATGGCGCTGCGCCTCCTTTCTGCTGGACGGCAGACATGTGTTTTCAGATTACCACTCCCCGCCGATTCGCCCCCAAGAGCCAATCGGGGACAGGCGCGAAATTGCGCATGGACGCGAAAAGCCCCCGCAATGAACGGGGGCTTTCGAGAGTTGTGCATATGACGCGGAGAGACGGCACTCCCGATGCAAGAGAGCCCGAGTCGATTTTGAGACCCTCACCCCGGGGGCGCCTTCGGAACTCCCGATGTAAGAGGGCCCGAGGCTCACCGCCGCTCAACCGAGATGTTCTTGGAAAGGCGGTCGGCGATGGAATCGGCGCCCTCGCATGCCGGGCACGACGAGCGCTTGGAAGTCGCGCAGCTCGCGCATGATCCACCGCATGACCCGGCGCTCGCGCAATCACCGCACGTGCCCTTTTTACGCACGCGAACAACCACAAGAATAAATGCAATTGCAATAATACTCAGAATTATGAAATCTGTAGGTCCCATTATGCATTATTTCCTTTACGCGTTGAGTTCATGGAATCAAATTGTCGACTTTTGGCAACTTCATTCTCGCCAACGCGATCATATTCCCCGGCGAGCGCGGCAAAACACGAGATTCGCCCCTCGTAAAATGCCCCGCCACCCCCGAACTTCGATTTGATGTTACCAAAAGTCGACTGAATGACATCGGGACCTCGACGCTCGGCGCGCCTAGTTCCCCATCGCGGGCTGAGCAGCGGAATCTGCCGCTTCATCGTCCCACGCATAGCTCGGCATGGGGCGCAGCAGCTGGAAGACAATCGCAACCGCGAACGCCGCCGCAACGATGGTCCACACGCTGAACACGCCCTGGGCGGCCAGGTAGAACTGGTTGATCATGAGACCGACCACCCAAGCGAAGCCGCACTCGTAGGCCAGCGCGATGGCCGTCCACTTGCCCGAGTTCATCTGGGCTCGAATGGTGCCCATGGCCGCAAAGCACGGCGCGCACAGCAGGTTGAAGGCACCGAACGCGGCGATGGCGCCGGCGCTGGGGAACAGCGCTGCGAACGCGGCCCACAGGCTCGGATCGGTCTCGGTGGCGTCCACCAGATGCAGCAGCGAGGCCGCGGTGGACATGACGTTCTCCTTGGCGACCAGGCCCGTGACGGACATCGCTGTTGCCTGCCAGGAATCAAAGCCCAGCGGTGCGAACATCCAGCTCACGGCACCGGCGACAGTCGCGAGCAGCGAGTAGTCGGTGAACTCCTCGGGAATGCCCTCCATGGACGGCAGGTAGCCGAAGGAACCCTCGAACATGCCAAAGCTGGACAGGAACCACACGACGATGGTCGAGGCGAAGATGATGGTGAACGCCTTCTTGATGTAGGCGCCCACGCGCTCCCACACGTGCAGCGCCCAGCTGCGCAGAGACGGCATGTGGTAAGCGGGAAGCTCCATCACGAACGGCGTGGGACGGCCTGCGAACAGGCGGGTCTTCTTGAGCATGATGCCCGAGACGATGACTGCGAACACACCGAGGAAGTAGAACAGCGGGGCGATCCAGCTTGCCTCGGCATCGCCGATCAGCGCGCCCATGACCAGCGCAATGACCGGGAGCTTGGCGCCACAGGGAATGAACGTGGTGGTCATGACCGTCATGCGACGATCCTTCTCGTTCTCGATCGTCTTGGTTGCCAGCACGCCGGGAACGCCGCAGCCCGTGGAGACGAGCATGGGGATGAATGACTTGCCCGACAGGCCAAAGCGACGGAAAACGCGGTCCATGACGAACGCCACGCGCGCCATGTAGCCGCAGTCCTCAAGGAAGGACAGCAGCACGAACAGCACGAACATCTGCGGGATGAATCCAAGGACGGCGCCCACGCCGGCGACGATGCCGTCGCACACCAGGGAGATGACCATATCGGACGCGCCGGCGGCGGTGAACCAGCCCTCAAAGAGCGCGGGGACGGACGGCATGGCGTTACCGAAGAACTCCCAGCCCTCACCGAAGAGATTGTCGTTCACCCAGTCGGTCATGGCGGTACCGAAGGTCGAAATGGCGAGGTAGTACACGGCGAACATGATGGCGGCGAAGATCGGCAGGCCGAGCCAGCGATTGGTCACAATGCGGTCGATCTTCTCGGAGGTGCTCATGCGAGCGGGGGCGCGGTGCAGGCAGCCGTCGACGATGTGCGCGATGAGGCCGTAGCGCTCACCGGTGATGATCGACTCGGCGTCGTCGTCGCAATCGCGCTCGCACACGGAGACGAGCTCCTCCACGCGAGATGCGGCCTCGCGCGAAAGGTTGAGCTCGGAGGTCGCCTCCGAATCGCGCTCGAAGAGCTTAACGGCGAAGTAGCGACGGCGATCAGGGTCGACGGAAGCCGGAATCAGGGCCTCGACCTGGGAGAGCACATCTTCGATCGAACGGTCGAACGCATGACGCGGACCCGCGGCGCCAGCGTTGGCGACGGTCTTTGCCGCGCCCCCCTTGACGCGCCCTGCGGCCTTACGCGCCGCCTCGATAAGCCCATCGACGCCCTCGTTCTTGAGCGCCGAGATCATCACGACCGGACAACCCAGGCTCTTCTCGAGCGCGGCGATATCGATCTTGTCGCCATTCTTCTCAACCAGATCAGCCATGTTGAGCGCCACCACCACGGGCAGACCCGTCTCGATGACCTGCAGCGCGAGATAGAGGTTGCGCTCCAGATTGGTGGCGTCGAGCACCTGGATCACGACGTCGGGCTCGCCGCCCATGAGGTAGTCGCGGCTCACGCGCTCCTCGGGGCTGTAGGGAGACAGCGAATAGATTCCGGGCAGGTCCGTGATGAGCACACCCTTGTCGCGCGACAGGGGCGCCTCCTTCTTCTCGACCGTGACGCCGGGCCAGTTGCCCACATAGCCGTTGGCACCGGTGATCAGGTTGAACAGTGTCGTCTTGCCGCAATTGGGGTTACCGGCAAGCGCGATGTGCAGTATTGGATTCGCCATGCGATCCTTCTTTTCTCTTGGCTTTGAAACGTGCTCGTTGCTGAGTCGGGCCGCGGTTGAAATGCCACCTGGCATCTCATATATGTTAGATTCGGCTAACTCTACCTGTAGAAATATGCCCGTTGCGGCGCCTTAGGCGACCTCAACGATGGCGGCCTCCTCCTTACGGATGGACAACTCATAGCCGCGTACGGTGATCTCGACCGGGTCACCCAGCGGAGCGACCTTCACGACCTTGAACGGCGTGCCCTTGATGAGGCCCAAATCCATGAGGTGACGACGCAGCGCACCTTCACCATGGAGCTTGACGATGGTGGCGCTCTCCCCCACCTTCACATCTGCCAGCGATTTCATGCTTCCCCCTTTCTGCAGATCAAAGAACATCCCATGCGTCCTCACGCCCCGACCCGCATGCGGACCATGCCGACACGACTCAGCGTGCAAACACCGCCCCTCAGCGGGCGACGAGCGGGTGCGCAGCTTTGCCTAGGCGGCCATTATGTGCCGCGCGACTTTGGAATCCAAGCCGAACCGCGCGCCCTTTACGAGCACGATGACGTTGGACGCCGAGGAGGAGACAACGTGCACCTCGGCACCGTCGACAAAGCCGATCTCCTGCAGATGCCGTTTCATGTCCTCGTTGCCGCGCACTCGGCAGACCGTGACAGTCTCGCCCGCGCGGAACAGCGACAGCGGCATAGCCGAACCATGTTTCTGCATGACAAAGCACCTCCTGTGGAATGTTCACCTATGTAAACTAACACAGTGCGAGCACATTATGATCGAGAAGTTTGCCAAGCGCTACATTTTCAAGATACAGAAGCGGCCCCCCCCCCGGTTCGGATGGGAGGCCGTCACGCGTTACCGCCCCAGGCAGGGGGCGTCAGCGAACGCCCTCGCTCGGCGCCCGAATTTAGTAACCCCTAGATCGCGCAGGCAGCGTCGTAGGCGGTCTTGGTGGCGCAGGAGATGTCGCCGCCCTCCTCGCTGCAGTCGCCCACGAAGGTCCAGGCCACGCCGGCCGCGTCGAGCGCGGCGGTGTCGAAGGCGACGCGCTTGGCGCCGATGGCCATGACGGCGTAGTCGATGGGCATGCGGACCCGAGAGCCGTCGGCGGTCTCGCACACGAGCTCGGACGGGGTAATCTCGAGGACCTTGTGCTGCGTGAACTGCTTCACACCGCGGGCCTCGAAGTGCTCAAAGAGCGTCGGCTTGATAGTCGGGCCCTCGTCGGCGGCGATGCTCTCGAGCATCTCGACAACGCTCACCTCGCAGCCCTCGTCCGCCAGCAGCTCGGCGGTCTCGCAGCCGACCATGCCACCGCCGATGACGGCGACCTTGCCGTAGACCTCGGCCGTGCCGGCCAGGACGGACCAGGAGTCCACTACGTTGGCGAGCTCGCGGCCGGAGATGGGCGGGCAGGCGCACTGAGCGCCCACGGCCACGATCACGTGGTCGAAGCCCGCGGCAGCCAGCTCCTCAGCGGTCGCCTCGTGGCCGAGCTCGAACTTCACGCCGACGTTGCGGGCCGCGGTCACGCTGTCCTGGACGGCGCGGCGCAGTTCGGCCTTGCGCGGGGGCACGCAGGCGATGTTGAGCTGTCCGCCCAGCTCGCAGGCGCGCTCGAACAAGGTGACGTCGTGGCCGCGCAGCGCGGCGACGCGGGCGGCCATAAGGCCGGCGATGCCGCCGCCGATGACGGCGACGCGCTTGGCCTCGCGTGCGGGCGCGATGCGGCGCACCGTCTCATAGCCGTTCTCGGGGTTGAGGACGCAGGAGAGGCCCTCGCGACGCTGGATGGCGTCGGTGCAGCCCTTGTTGCAGGACAGGCAGCGGATTATCTGGTCGGCGCGGCCCTCCTCGACCTTGCGGACCCAGTCCTCGTCGGCGAGGAACCCGCGGCCGATGCCAACCATGTCGGCCTTGCCGGACACCACGATGCGCTCGGCCATCTTGGGGTCGATGATGCGGCCAACGGCAGAGACGGGGATGTTCACGGCATCTTTAATCTGGCCGGTGATGTCGACGAAGAAGCCGTAGGGTTGCACGCCCATGGGCGGGATGGTGTCGGCCATGTTGCCAGTGTGGTTGGCCTGGGCGACGTGCAGCATGTCGACGCCAGCCTCCTCGAGCCACTGGGCGAACTGCGGGGCGTCACACAGGTCGATGCCGCCCTTGCCGCGCTCGGGCGTCACGATGGGGAACTTGTAATCGATGATCATATTGGGCACGGCCTCGCGCAGAGCACGGACGAGCATGAGGGCGAAACGCGTGCGGTTCTCGAGCGAGCCGCCGAACTTGTCGGTGCGGTGATTCATGCGGGTGGAGCACAGGCAGCCGGTCAGGCGGTCGCCGTGAACCTGGATGACGTCGACGCCGGCTTTCTCGGCACGGCGGGCGCAGTCGCACATCTTGTCGATGATCTTGAACAGGCCCTCCTCGCTCACCTCATCGGTGAAGTGCATCATGTCGTGATGCAGGCGCTCGCGGACCTCGGCCATCTTGCCCTGCTGGAAGAGCTCGTTGATGGCGTCGCAATCGTACTCGGGATGGAAGATCTGCACGCCGAGCTTGCAGCCGTACTCATGCACGGCGTCGGCGAGCTTCTTGAACGAGTCGATCTGCTCATCGCAGTAGAGCTTGGGCGTGGGCGAGAACGAGGCGATGGGCGCGACGTCGCCCAGCACGATGTAGGACGCGCCACCCTGTGCGATGCGGGTGTAGAAGCCGCGGCTGCGCTCGCCAATGCTGCCGTCGCGCTCCTCATAGCCGGTAGTCAGCGGCGGGAACATGATGCGGTTCTTGAACTCGACACCACCGATGGTGATGGGATCGAGAATCCTCATATCCGGCTTGGTCATATACGTCCCTCTCCTTTCATAACGACGCGCCGCTCTGATGCGACGCGTCTGCTTGAAACCTGATTTAGCTGTGGCTCTTGACGAACTCCGTCACGGCGTCGAACACCGCGGCGCGAGCCTCGAGGTTGGCAAAATCGTGCCCGCCCGCCGAGGTCTGCACATACGAGGCTCTCTGGTAAATCGCCTGGTAGCGCTCACAGTCTTCATCTGAGACAAGCTTGTCGTCCGCGGCGCGGGCGATGAGCACGGGGCCGTCGTAGCCCGCGGCCTCGACGTAGGGATCGGGGTGGGCGCCCATGTTGTGGTTGAAGGCCATTTTGTAAACGAGGCCCTCCATGTCGGCGTAGTCGCGGCCGGTGTGCTGCTCGAGCATGCACGCGTTGCGCTCGGCGTCGCGCCACATGGCGGCACCGGGGCTCAAAAGGATCAGGCCGTGCGGGCCGATAGACGGAGCTGAGCTCGCCGCCACATAGCCGCCCATGCTGTGACCGGCCAGGAACATGTGGCCCTCATCTGCCCACGGCTGCGCGGAGGCCCAAGCGAAGATGTCCGCAGCGTCGCCCAACAGGCCATCGAACAGCATGTCGGAAAACTCGCCGTCGGACTCGCCGCAGCCATAAAAATCAAAACGCACGCATGCGATGCCCTCGCGCGCGAGGTGACGGGCCAGATACGTGTTGAAATACTTGTAACCCGAGGCGGAGCCGCCAAAGCCGTGCAGCATAACAACGCACGGGAACGCACCCTCGGGCGCCGGCACCGTTACGATGCCGCGTAGGGTATGACCATCCCTGTTTTCGATGGCAACTTGCAGTGTTTCCATGCTACGCACCTTTCTCATCTGCGGATACTCGACGATCGAGTGTCTTTCGTCGTTCGCAATTACCTGACGGACGGCATGTTATTGATGCTGCTGACCATTATTTTAGGCATTCGAATTGTTTCTGAGAAATCAGCGTTCTGTAAACCCCACACCCAGCGTGAGCTGCATCAGCCGAGCAACTCCAAAACCTGGCGCTTTTTCTCGAGGAAATCCTCGGTCAGCACGTAGTTAGCGCGCTCGTCGCGGGGACAAGCAACCTCGACTGAGCCAACGATGCTCGTCGGCTCGCCCGCTTGCGGGTTTCCGCGCATGACGAACACTTCGTCGGCGAGCGTGAGCGCCTCGTCGATGTCGTGGGTCACCACGAGCGCCGTGGTGCCCATGCGCTCCACGACATCGAGGAACCACGTGTGCATGTCCGCCTTGGTAAAGGCATCGAGTGCCGAGAACGGCTCATCGAGCAGCATGAACTCCTGCGAAAACAGGTAGCTTCGCAGCAACGCGGCACGCTGGCGCATGCCGCCCGAAAGCTCACTTGGCCAACGGCGCTCGGTGCCCTCCAAACCGAAGACCCCAAAAAGCTCAGCCGCACGCGAGCGGGCGTCCTCAACCGGCACGCCGCGCAGCACCAGAGGCAACGACACGTTGTCGATGATGCGCTTATGCTGCAAGAGCAGGTCTTTTTGCAGCATGTACGACAAGTGGCCGGGACGGCCGGTAATATCCTCGCCATCCAACAGCACGCGGCCGGCGCGCGGCGATGCGAGGCCCGAAATCACATGGAACAACGTGGTCTTGCCGCACCCGGAGGGACCGAGTAGACAGGCGATCTCGCCGGACTCGACGTCGAGCGTCACGTCACGAAGTACGTCGACCTCGCCGAACCCCTGTGAAATACCCCGTATCTCAAGCCGTGCCATCGCGATGAGCACCTTCCCGAACAAAGTGTACGTTTTGGGGATAGTTTCCCCTTCTTTTTCACGGCTTGGGCCTAAACGGCCTTTCGCCAACTGGGGTTTTGCCGCGACGCAATTCCGACAACACGCAAAACGCCGCAAAACCTTCCCCAAAACGTACACTTTTAATTTCTGACACCCTGACTGGCTACGTAATGCCTCGATTAGCCCTGGAACTTATCGGTCATGCCCGCGCCGGGCTCGATCGGATCGGCAAAACCCTGGTCGCTCACCCACTCGAAGAAGGCATCCCAACGCTTCTGGTCGATCTCGCCCCAGGTCTCGGCATCCGCCTGGTACTGCTCGGCGAGATAGATCTGGCTCGCCACCACAAGCTCCTCCTCGAGCTCGGGTGCGGCCTTGAGCAGAACCTCGGCCGCGCCCTTCGGGTCGGCGATGCAATCCTCGTACCCGCGACGAGTGGCGTCCATAAAGGCCTGGACCATTTCGGCGTCGTCCTCGATCACGCCGTTGTTGGCGATGATGACCGGCGTGTAGAAGTCAAAGACGGGGTCGATATCGGCAAAGGCGAAGTAGTTGGTATCGAGGCCCGCGAGCTTGCACTTCTCGCCCGCCCAGGCCCAATAGATCCAGATGGAGTCGACCTGATCGGTGGAAAGCGCGGTCACCTCGTCGGTAACGGTAGAGGGGATCATCTCGACCTGGGAGAAGTCGCCGCCGTCTGCCTCGACGCAACGCTCGATCATGCCCTGCTCGATGGGCAGCTCCCACGTCGCGTAGGTATGGCCGGCCATCTCGGCGGGGCTCGTGATGCCCTTGTCCTTCATGCTGATGATGCCGGAGGTGTTGTGCTGGATGATTGCGGCGACAGCGGTCACGGGCATCGGGTCGGAGCCGGAAACGTAGGAGGCCATGGTGTCCTGGAAGGTCACGCCGAACTCTGCATCACCGGCGGCGACCAGGGCGTCGGCGCCGTTCTCGGGAGCCTGGACGATTTCGACCTCAAGGCCGGCCTCCTTGTAGTAACCGCGCTCGGCTGCGACATACACGCCGGTGTGGTTCGTGTTGGGGGTCCAGTCCAGGGCGAAGGTGACCTTGCGCAGCCCGGCATCGCCGGTAGGGGCGGAGCCTGCGGGCTTGCCGGAGCCACCGCAACCGGCCAACGTCGCGGCTCCGGCCAGGCCCATGCCCGCGACGCCGGCGCGCAGCAGCGCGCGACGCGAGACCATGCGGGCGGCAGTCATGGCGTTCATCTTGTTGCTCTTCATGAGAATCTCCTTTGAATCGAGGGCATTTCGCCCCATTTCACGTTCTTGGTAAAACTGAGGAAGCGATCGCCGGCGCGCAAGTCGCGCGGCGACCCCCCCCCTATCGATCGGCGTCCGAACGGCGCTCCCAGGGCATGGCGATGCGACGAACAGCGTCGACCACCCACATGAGCACGAGGCTCAAGCCCGAGATCAAAAAGATCACCGCGAAAATCTTGTCGAACGAATACGCCTTGCGCACGCGCGTCATGTACACACCAAGGCCCGAGAACCCGCCGAGCCATTCCGCGATCACAGCGCCCACAATCGCGTAAGCGGCAGAGATCTTGAGCCCGGAAAAGAACTGCGGCATCGCGGCGGGCAGCTTCACGTGACGCAGAATCTGCAGGCGCGTGGCACCCATGGCGCGCATGAGGTCGATCTCGTCGGGGTCAACGGAACGCAGACCCTCGAGCATTCCCACCGTGATGGGGAAGAATGTCGCCACCACGATGAGCACGACCTTGGGCAACATGCCGTAACCGAACCACAGCACCAAAAGCGGCGCAATGGCGACGGTCGGGATGGTCTGCGTAAGCACGACGATGGGATAAAACGCGCGGTAAAGCAGGTCGAAGCGGTCCATGGCGAGCGCCGCGATAAAGCCGAGGGCAACACCGGCGGCAAGGCCCAGCCCGGCCTCGGCAAGCGAGGTCGCAGCGTGCCCGATGAGCAGAGGCCAGTCCCCTACGAGCGCCTGCACCACGCGAATCGGACTCGGCAGCATGAACGGGGGCACGAGACCGGCCGAACACACCAGCTGCCAGATCGCCAGCAGCGCAAGGATCGTCAGCGGGGCGACGAGTCGCGACGTGACACGCGAAGAAGCGGAAATGTTACGCATCGTTCTCGTGATACTTGGAAATCTTCTCCTCGGTGGTGAGGACGCCCTCCTCAGGGGCGAAGAAAATCTTGACGTACGTTGCCACCTCAGGTGCACCGGCCTCGACGCAGATGCGGTTCACGCCCGCCACGACCTCCATGCACAGATCGTACTCGCCCTGAATGGTGGTCTCGAACGGACCGACGTAGGCGTCGGGGAACTTGGTCTGAATGTAGGCGATCGCCTCGTCGACGATGCGGCAGACCTCGTCGTTGCCGCCGACGCGCTGGGGCAGGACCTGAATCGCGACGCTTGCTTCCATGAGCTTCCTTTCCGAGGCCACGAAAAAGCGGGCCCCTCGTTTTCCGTAGGGGCCCGCTCTCACATCATGACGTCCGCCCATTTCAAAGCGTCCGCACCGATCAAAGCAAGGCTGCTCGATCCCTACGCCGGCATTACCCGGATCAGGTTACGGGTCGAGCGAAGGTTCGCTCCTCTCAGCCGGGCCGTTTCCCAGCTCCCCAATACGTCATTCAGTATACGGCAACGAGGATGCGCGTGCGGTAGTCAACGAGAAGCGGCACGGCGGAAAAAAATGCCGGCGCCAATCACAACGACCATGAGCACGCACAGAACCGCAAGGTAGAGCATGAGGCCTTCGGGTGTCACAGTGTTCTCCAGCACGACGATGGACATATTCAGCAACATCGAGGCCCCCTTTCGCCTGCCACACAAGCGCGAACTGCCGCGCGGGGAGTCGCCACCGGCGCGGGCCAATTCGGCAGTTTGAACATACCGCGCAAGCATCAGGGTCAGGTAAACGGCCGGTCAGGGTACGAAAAACGCCGCCCGCCAAAGCGGACGGCGTCATGTTGATTTGCATGCAGGGTCGCAACCTAAGCCTTAATTCAGAACCTCAATTTAGGGACTGTCCCCAAATTGAGGTCGTGGACTGCAAGGCCACTTACTCCAGACGCAGGCCGACTTCCTTGAGCTGAGCCATGCTCACCTCGGACGGCGCGGCGGACATGAGGTCGCTGCCGCTGCTCGTCTTGGGGAATGCCATGACGTCGCGGATGGAGTCGGTGCCGGCCAGCAGCATGCACACGCGGTCGAGACCGAGCGCGAAGCCGCCCATGGGCGGAGCGCCGAACTCGAGGGCCTCCATGAGGAAGCCGAACTGGGCGCGGGCGCGCTCCTCGGAAAAGCCCATGAACTCGAGCATCTTGAGCTGCAGCTCGGCGTCGTGGATGCGCATGCCGCCACCGCCGGCCTCGAAGCCATCCATGACAAAGTCGTAGGTGCACGAACCCATCTTGAGCGGATCCTCATCGAGCAGGTGCAGCTCGTCGAGATGCGGCAGGGTGAAGGGCTGGTGCTCGGCCTCGTAGCGCTGACCCTCCTCATCCCAATGGAACAGCGGGAAGTTCACGACCCAGAGGAACTCGTGGCCCTCGCGCGGAACATTGAGCGCGTCGGCCATGTGCGAACGCATGCCGCCGAGGATGCCGTTGGCCTCCAAGCGGGGACCGGCGGCGAACATGATGAGGTCACCGGGCTCGACGTCGCAGCGACGACGCAGCTCGGCCATCTCCTCGTCGGTGAAGAACTTCACAATCGGGCTGTTCACGGAACCGTCCTCACGGAAGGCGATCCAGGCGAGGCCCTTGGCGCCGAAGGTCGCGGCGACCTTGGCGAGCTTGTCGATCTGAGCACGGGGCCAGGCGCCGGCGCCCTTGGCGTTGATGGCCTTGACCACGTGGCCCTCGGTGGTCGCAGCGCTTGCGAACACTTTGAACGCGGACTCGGTGAAGATGTCGGTCAGATCGACGAGCTCCATGCCGTAACGGGTGTCGGGCTTATCGGAGCCATAGGTGTCCATGGCGTCCCAGTAGGACAGGCGACGCAGCGGCGTGGGCATCTCCACACCCACGCGGGCGAAGGCGTCGGACAGCACGTCCTCGAGCTGAGCCATGACGTCATCCTGCTCGACAAAGCTCATCTCGATGTCGACCTGGGTAAACTCGGGCTGGCGGTCGGCGCGCAGATCCTCGTCACGGAAGCACTTGGCAACCTGGTAGTAGCGCTCGACGCCGCCGACCATGAGAAGCTGCTTGAGCAGCTGCGGGGACTGCGGCAGGGCGTAGAAGCTGCCGGGCTGCAGGCGGCTCGGCACCACGAAGTCGCGCGCACCCTCGGGCGTGGACTTGAACAGGGCCGGTGTCTCAACCTCGGTAAAGGCGCGGTCGTGCAGCGCGGAGCGGATGGCAAAGGTGAAATCGGAGCGCAGGCGAAGGCGAGCGGCCATCTCGGGACGGCGGAGGTCCAGGTAGCGATAGCGCAGGCGCGTGTCCTCGGCGGTCTCGATGCCGTCCTCGATCTGGAACGGAGGGGTCTTGGAGCGGTTGAGCACGGTGGCGTGGTCGATGAGGACCTCGATCTCGCCGGTTGCGAGCTTGGGGTTCACCGCGTCCTCGCCACGGTAGCGCACGACGCCGTGCACGCAGATGGGCCACTCGGGACGCATGGTCTCGGCGATCTTGAAGGCATCGCCATCGGAATGCTCAGGGTCGAAGTTGATCTGCGTGATGCCCTCGCGGTCGCGCAGGTCGCAGAAGATCAGGCCGCCGTGGTCGCGGCGACGGCTCACCCAACCGGTGAGGGTGACCTCCTCGCCGATGTTGGCGGCGCGAAGCTCACCGCAGGTGTGGGTGTGCATGCAGTGCATGTTGGCGGGGTTGGTGGCAGGCGTCTCGGCCATAAGCCCTCCTCGTGATCTGTGCCGCCCCGTGCCGTAAGCGGGCGGCTGGTGTACAGACTGCCGGGGCGCGTAGACAGCGCGGCTCGGCATGGTGCGTCGCAACAGGCAACTCGGCGTCCGATTCGCGACAGTTCATTAGGATAGCGGAAAGCCGGGCACTTTATCATAGAAGAGCGCCCGGCTCACGTTGTCTTAACAGGTTCGCAACCCGAACGCGTCACTACCACGTAATCGCCCCAACCTCAATTTGGGGACTGTCCCTAAATTGAGGCCCTCGGCTTTGGTCACCACAACTTTACCTGTGCAGCACTCGGCTTTGCCTTTGGCTCCCTGGATTTTGCCTATGAAAAAATGCCGCTCAGGACTTCTGAACGGCATAATTCCATAGGCAATGTGAAGCACGTGCACCTGTGAGGGCAACGGGCCCGTGAAACCAACGCGCACCTGCAAGGGCAACGGGCCCGTAAAGCCAACGCGCACCTGCGGGGACACTGGAGAGAGGACGGATTACCCGGTGTTCTGCAGGCCCGCGGAGACGCCGGTGACGGTCTCCAGAACCAGGCTCATGAACTCGGCCTTGGCCTCCTCGGACAGCTCGTCCTGATTGGCGCGGACCTCGCGCAGCGCGCGGACCTGCGCGAGCGACAGCGCGTCCACGAACGGGTTGCGCACGCGCACGGCCTGACCGAGCACGCGACGATGCTCGAGCGGCCACGCGTCGCCCACGATGCGCAGCACCCAGGAACGCGTGAGCATCATCTCGTCAAAGACCTTGTCGGCCAGGTCGGCGCGATCGCCGAGCGCAAGATACATCTTGGCGATGCGGTTGTCCGTCTTTGCGATCGACATCTCGATGTTGTCGATGAACGTGTTGAACAGCGGCCACTCGCGGTAGGCACGCTGCAAAAGCTCCAGGTCGCCCAGCTTCTCGCAGGCGGTGCCCAGGCCGTACCACGCAGCCAAGTTGATGCGGGCCTGGCTCCAGGAGAACACCCACGGGATCGTGCGCAGGTCGTCGAGGGACTTGGCGCCCAGGCCTCGCTTGGCCGGACGGCTGCCGATGGGCAGCAGGCCAACCTCGGTGAGCGGCGTCACGCAGGAGAACCACGGCGTGAACTCCTCGGTGTTCAGCAGGTCGAGGTAGCGCTCGTGGCTGGCCTCGTTCAGCGTGGCGGCCATCTCGGCATAGCGCGCGGTCATCTCGGTGTTCGTACGCTCCACGGAAGGCGCGGAGTTGAGCAGCGTCGCCGCGGCAACGGACTCCACATGGCGCTGCGCCAGCGCAGGATTGCCATAGCGGGCAAAGATGACCTCGCCCTGCTCCGTGACCTTGAAGAAGCAGTTGACCGAGCCGGCGGGCTGGGCGAGCACCGCGCGGTTGGCGGGACCGCCGCCACGGCCGACGGCGCCGCCGCGGCCGTGCATGAGTACCAGGTCGATATCGTGCTTCTCGGCCCACGCGACGATGCGTTCCTCGGCGGAGTGCAGGGCAAGCGTGGCGGTAGTGGGGCCGGCGTCCTTGGAGGAGTCGGAGTAGCCGAGCATGACCTCCATACGGCGGCCGGACTCGGCAAGGCGCTTTTGCACCGCGGGGATGGCGAGCATCTCCTCGAGCACGTCGACGCAACCCTCGAGGTCCTCGAGCTGCTCGAACAGCGGGATCACGTCGAGGGTCGGGACGTCCTCGGCATGCGCGAACGCCAGGTTCGCGAGCTCATAGACGTCGGCCACGTGGCTCGCGCTCTTGGTAAACGAAATGATGTAGCGACGGGCCATCTTCTGGCCGAAGCGCCTCTGGATGGACCCGATGGCACGGAACGTGTCGAGCACCTCGCGCGTCATGGGGGCGAGCTCGCCGTGAATACCGTGCTCGCGGATATCGGCGAGCGCGCGGCTGTGGACCACGGAGTGCTGACGGAACTCCATTTCCACCATGTGGAAGCCGAAGGTCTCGACCTGCCAGATGAGGGTCTGGACCGGGCCGTACGCGGCGCGGCGAGCACCCGCGGCGGCCAGCGAGCGCTGAACCACGCGCAGGTCCTCGAGGAACTCCTCGGCGGTGCGGTACATGGTGTCGGCGTTGCGCGTCACCGTGGCGTCCAGGCGGGCGGCCATCACGAGCATCACGGCGCGATGCGGCTCAGAGTTGGAGATCTCGCGGGCGCGCTCGGTGAGCACCTCGCTCATCTCGACCTGATGGCTCCACAGGTTGAGCAGCTCATCCGAGGGCTGCGTATGCGCTGCCTCGAGCGTGAGATTGCGGCCCACGCGACGGCACTTGTCCGCGAGCTTGGAAATCATGTGGGTGGCGTACTTGGCGGCCACCTGACGGCTCACCTTGGCGGTGACGTTGGGATTGCCGTCGCGGTCGGAACCGATCCAGCTGCCGGGGTGGAAGAACGCCGGGCACACGGGCGGAACCGTACCCGCGACCTCGCCCAGGACCCAGTCGTCGAAGCGACGGTAGATCACGGGAATGGTGTCGAACAGCGTGCTGTCGAAGATGTCGATGATGGTGTCGGCTTCCTCGACGGGCGTGGGCTTCTTGAGAGCGATGGGGCTCGTGCGCACGAGGGCGTCGATTTCCTGCAGCATGTGGCGCTCGTTCTCCACCAGGTCGGAGCCGCCCATGTAGGGGCGCTCCTCAAGCAGGCGGGCGATGCGGCGGATCTTGCCCTCGACGGCCTTGCGGCGCGCCTCCGTGGGATGCGCGGTAAAGACCGGGTGGAACTCCAGGCGGGAGAGCAGCTCGGTGGCCTTGGCCCCACCGACCTCCTCGTTGAGCTGATGGAACGCCACGGTGAGGGCATTCGCGGGGTCGACCGCATCCTCGGTGGACACTTTGCGCTCGCGCTCGCGCAGCTGGGCCACGCGATAGTTCTCCTCGGACAGGTTGGCGAGGTGGAAGAACGCGGTAAACGCACGGACGATGACCTGCGCCTGGTCCACGGGCAAGGCGTCGATGAGCGCCACGGCGTCGCGGAAGGCGCATGCGGAGGGCGTGTCGCTCGCGGGCATGCCCTGCGCATCCACGGCCTCGCCATCGGCCTCGGCGCCGGGGTCGCCGGCGTTGGCGCGGATCACGTTCATCATGAGCTCGTCGAAGACGTCGAGCACCTTTGCGTCATACTCACGCAAGACACGACGCTCGAGACGCAGGAACAGCGCGAGGTTGTCGCGGAGCTCGGCGGGGATGTCGATATCGGACAGGACCTCGACGGCGGCCGCCAGGTCGGTCAGGTCGATGCGGCGGGTGCCGGACATCACGTCGGCGACCATGTCGCCGGTGATGAAGTCTCCGAGCCGCTGCTCTGCAGACGTATTCTCTGCCACGCTACCTCCTTAGATGCAGGCACGGACGCTCCCAGGGGGCCCGTGCGACCGCACTATTATAGGCGGGCAACGCGTCACCTACCAACTACTTTAGTTCGGTAGAGTACATCTCCCGCTTTTCAACAAATAATCGGCAGGCGGCGCAGATGCCCCGACGGATGGCCGCATGCGCGTAAAAAAACGGCGGGACCGTACGCCCCGCCGCAACCTTGGGATTCGACTTTCGCGCTACAGCCCCGTTTCGCGCTACAGTCCCGCAATGACCTCGGCAGCGCTGACACGCTCGATCAGGCTCTCCTCATGCGTGGCCATGTTACGCAGCTTGACCTTACCGGCAGCCAACTCGTCGCCGCCGATGATCACGATGTGCGAGGCGTTGAGCTTATCGGCGAGCTTGAACTGGGCCTTCAATGACTTGCCCTGGTAATCGCACTCGGTGCGGACCCCGCGACCACGGAGCTCGAGCGCAAGCGCGAAGACCTCGTCCCTCAGATCGGCACCGGCGTTCGCGACGAACACGCAGCGTTCGGCGTCGCAATCCATCTCCTTGCCGAACGCCTCGAGGGCGAGCACGGCGCGCTCGAAGCCGACCGCAAAGCCAACGCCCGGCGTGGGCTTGCCGCCCTCGAGCTCGACCAGACCGTCGTAACGGCCACCGCCGCCGATGGAGCCGACACCCGCGCCCGGGGCCTCGACCTCGAAGACGGTGCGGGTGTAGTAGTCGAGGCCGCGGACGAGCGTGGGATCCTCGACGTAGGCGATACCCGCCGCATCCAGGTACTGCTTGACCTTCGCATAATGCTCGCGGCACTCGTCGCACAGGGAATCCGGCATGAGCGGGGCGCCCTGCATGATCTCGTGGCAATGCGGGTTCTTGCAGTCGAAGGCGCGCAGCGGGTTGAGCTCCGCGCGCTCGCGGCACTCGTCGCACATCTCATCCTCGTGGTCGAGGATGAACTGGCGCACGGCCTCGCGATATGCGGGGCGGCACGCCGGGTCGCCCATGGAGTTGATCAGCAGGCGAAGCTGGGAGAGGTCGAATCCCAAGCGCTCGTAGAAGCGCATGAGCATGATGATGCACTCGGCGTCGGCCGCGGGGTCGGGCGCGCCCAGCCACTCGATGCCGACCTGGTGGAACTGGCGCAGACGACCCTTCTGAGGACGCTCGCCGCGGAACATCGCCTCGGCGTACCACGCCTTGAACGGGGCAGAGCCCTGCGGAACCAGGTTGTTCTCCACCACCGCGCGGACGACGCCCGCGGTTCCCTCGGGACGCAGGGCGAGGCGCTGCTTGGCCTTGAGCTTCGCATCGGTGCCCTCCGCAAGGACGCGTTCGAAGTTGGCACCGGAAAAGACGCGGAACATCTCCTTGCGCACCACATCGGTGGACTGGCCGATACCATGCACGAACACGTCGAGCTGCTCGATCGCCGGGGTCTCGATGGGCTCGAACCCAAACGGCCCGAACACCTCGGCCGCGACCTCCTGCATCTTCTGCCAAGCGCGCATATCGCGCCCGATGAGGTCCTTGGTGCCCTCTGCTCGCTGTGCCTGCATGTGGCGTCTCCTTCGCATATCCCCCGGCATCCGCCGGGCGGTACATCGTCAATCTCCCCATTATAGGGGCAGATGCGGATGTGCCCCGACATTTTCCACGCGTTATACTTCGTTTTGGCAAAGTGCGTCGCCGAACCTCGCCGCGACCCGCGCGCCGTCTTACGCTCAACTCCCGCACGTATGAAGGAGCAGGACATGCACCAGTTCCGCAACGATTACTCCGAGGGCGCCGCACCCGAAATGCTCGAGGCGCTCATCCGCACCAACGGCGAACAGGCACCCGGGTACGGCACCGATTCGCACTGCGAACACGCCGCGGATCTGATTCGCGCGGCATGCGGCCAGCCCGATGCCTTCGTGCAGTTCATCCCCGGTGGCACCGCCGCCAACGCCGTGTGCATCTCCGCCTTCACCGAGGACTTCGAGGGCCCGATCCTCGCCGCCGATGCGCACCCCACCGCGCATGAGACCGGCGCGATCGAGGCCTGCGGCCGACGCATCCTCGCCACGAATGACGCCCTGGGCGTGCTGACCCCTGCCGAGGTTGAGCGCGTGTACCACGCCTCGATTGCCGGCGGCTGCCACTGCACGCGCCCGGCCATGCTCTACTTCTCCAACACCTCCGAGCTCGGCCACGTGTACACCCGCGCCGAGTTCGACGCGCTGTGCGATGTGGCCGAGAAGCTCGATCTCGCCGTATACGTCGACGGCGCCCGTATGGCCAGCGCACTCGCCGCGCCCGGCGGCGACCTCACCCTCGAGCACTTGGCCGCCCGCGCCGATGCGTTCACGCTGGGCGGCACCAAAGCCGGCATGCTCTTTGGCGAGGCGCTCGTGGTGAACCCGCGCTCCGAGCGCGGACGGCGCGCCATCGACCGCATCCCCTACCTCACCAAGCGCGGCGGACACATGACCGCCAAGGGACGCCTCATGGGCGTGCAGTACACCGCGGCATTCACGCGCGGCGAGGACGGCTCGCTCCCCTATTTCGCCCACGCCGCAAACGCGAACGAGTGCGCTTGCACGCTCGCCCACGGCCTTGAGGACGCAGGGTTCGAACCGTACGTGCGCACCAACGGCAACCAGCAGTTCTTCTGGTTTGACTCCGACGACGCCGTCCGCATCGTCGAGGCATGCGGTGCCGAGGTCACACCCGCTGTGGATCCCGCGGGGCGCGACCGCGTCCTGCTGCGTTTCGTGACGAGCTGGGCCTGCCGCCCCGAGCATGTCGATGAACTGCTGGAGTTTGTCCGAGGACTGTAAAAACACTGAGCGCGAGCGTTTCGGCCTCGCGCAACACACAAGAGAGGTGCCCGGAGACGGGCGCCTTTTCTCATCTACTTCTTGGGGAACCACTTTCGCAGGAAGCTGAAGTGCGTCTCGGACAGCACGATCGATAGGAAGATCAGTACAAAACCAAAGATCAGTTTGCCAGTGAGCACTTCACCCGCCATGAGGACGGAGAACAGCACGCCCGAGGGGCTCTCGAGCGAGAGCAGCAGCGAACCGGTCGCCGGCGGCACATGCGAGAGCGCCTGATTCTGCAGCAGCAGGCCTATGGTGGTGCACACCACGGCGAGGAACACGAGCTGGCCGACAATCTCGGGCGTCCACTGCCCGGCGGGGACGCGGGGCTCGAAGGCGGTGGTCGCCGCAAGCGAGAACAGGCCCACGAACAGGAACATCCACGAGGTCAGGACGCTGACGTCGCGCGTGCGGCCGATATGGCCCACAACCGCCATATCCACGGCGAAGAACACGGCGCCCACGAGCGTCATGAGATCGCCCATCTGAATGCTGAAGTTGTCGAGCGCGACGAAGCCCACGCCCACCAGGCACAGCAGCGCAGAGGCGATATGCCACTTGGTGACGCGCTCCTTGAACAGAATGAGCGCGATGAACGGCACCAGGATGCAGTAGGTTCCGGTGAGGAACGCGTTCTTACCCGGGGTGGTGTCGACCAGGCCGAGCGTCTGCGCGGCATAGGCCGACCAGATCACGCAACCCATGAGCACGCCAAACCCCAGGTACTCGCGGTTGAAGTGCGCCTTGATGCGCTTGCGGAAGATGATGAACATGATGACCGCCGACAGCAGGAAGCGACAGGCGAGCAGCATGAACGTGGGAACCGTGTCCAGTACGGTCTTCATGGTCAGGAAGGAATAACCCCAGATGAGCGCCATCGCGACGAGCATGAGCTTCCAAAACAGCGGCGAGCGGGCGCCGGCGCCTCGAAGCTTTCCCGGAGCGCGGTCCTCAGGCGGGACGGGTACGGCGTCCTTGCTTGCGAACGGATCGTTTTCTTCGATACCGGCGGTGGTCTTTGCCACCTGCCCCTCAATCACGGTCTTCAATTGAGCCCACGCCTCGCTTTCTCCCTCATAACGCACACCGGACCTGCAGGCACAGGCGTATTTCCAGGTGCCACCCTTATGCGCGCGCTTCATCGCACGCACGTCCTCTATGGTTTTGACGGTGGTGATGTCATCCCCACGCTCGCGATCGATGCTGGTCATCCCGGCTCCCTCGCGCACCCGAGCGTGGTGTCCGCACCCTATAGGCGCCACTCGGCATCACATAGTTCTAGCGTCGGCCCCCCGACTTAAGAAACATTACCATACGCTTTACCTGCAGCTCAACGCACCACGCTAAAGCGCTGGCTCGATATATGTGAAAACGACGGGCCATCGTTCGTGCCGGCGCCGTGCGACGAGGCGCAGACTCGGGCTCAGCATTCCGCGTATGTGACGGAGGTCTCGAGAAACGGCGTCACCGGAGGCTGGTCCGCACAGTGCTCGCCAATCATCTTTTCCATCCAGATCATGTTGTACCAACGGCCGCCCTTGAACCCGCATTGGTAGAACTCCCCCACCAAGCGGTATCCCATATGCTCGTGAAAATGCTGGCTGTTGCGCGTCAGCGTCTCGTCATCCTCGCCATCCGGCACGGCGATGCAAGCGTACATGTTGAGAATGCCCTGCGCGGCGAGCGCCCGCTCAAGGGCATCGTGCAGGGCGCGGCCGATTCCCCCACCCGCATGGCCCTGCGCCACGTATATCGAGGTCTCGACCGCCCAATCGTAGGCGGGCCTGCCCTTGAAGGTCCCCGCGTAGGCGTACCCCACCAGGTGCCCGTCGAGCTCGGCAACCAGATACGGGTAGAACTCCATGGTCCGGCGCATGCGTTCGGCAAACTCCGTAGGCGTGGGCGGGACGTACTCGAAGGTGATCGCCGTCTCACGTACGTACGGCTCGTATATGGCAGCCAGCTCCTCGGCATCCTCGATGCGTGCCAGCCTGACCCTCACGTCTCCGCTCATGACCATCCCCTCTCAAATCGTTTTCGTCCATCTTATCCCAGGCGTCGCACGCGCGGCCGACCGCCATACTCGACCAATGAGGCGCGCCCATACAGAAGGGCCGGCATGGAAACCACGCCGGCCCTCCGATGGGAGTAAGTTGTTACCGCGAATTAGGCGCGGCCGCAGGAACCGAGGTTCTCCATGCGGATCTTGACGATCTTGGTGATCTCGTCGGCGCCGGCCTTGCCCGGGTTCTTGGGATCGAAGTTGTTGGGGTTCTCAGCCATGTAGGCCATGTAGCCCTTGGTGTAGGCCTGACGCAGCTCGGTGGCGTAGTTCACCTTGCAGATGCCGTTCTTGACGGCCTCGGCGACCTGCTCGTCCGGCACGCCGGAGGTGCCGTGCAGGACCAGCGGCACGTCGACGGCGGCGCGGATGGCCTTCACGACGTCCTGGTCGATGTGGGGCTCCTCGGTGTACACGCCGTGAGCGGTGCCCACGCCGATGGCGAGAGAGGTGCAGCCGGTGCGCTCAACGAACTCCTTGGCCTCGACCGGGTCGGTGTAGGGGGACTCGCCCTCGACCTCGACGTCGTCCTCCTTGCCGCCAACCTTGCCGAGCTCGGCCTCGACCGGCACGCCCATGCAGGCGCCGGCGTCGGCAACGGACTTGGTCAGGGCGATGTTGTCCTCGAAGGACTCGTGGGAGCCGTCGATCATGACGGAGGTGTAGCCGGTGCGAAGGGCCTTCATGCAGCGATCATAGCCGTCGCCGTGATCGAGGTGCAGGGCCACGGGCACGGAAGCGCGCTCAGCGGCGGCCTTGACCATGCCGTAGAAGTAATCGAGACCGGTCTTCTTGATGGTGCCAGAGGTGGTCTGCATGATGACGGGGGACTTGGTCTCCTCGGCGGCGGCCAGGACGGCCATGACGAACTCGAGGTTCTCGACGTTGAAGGCGCCGACGGCGTAGTGGTTCTTCTGCGCGTCGAGCAGCATCTCCTTGGTGGTTACGAGCATGAGCGATCGCTCCCTTCTCGGCCCCGGTTCACCCGTGGGCACCTGCTATACCGCCGGCACCGATACCGACGTAATTGCTGAACTCATTGTACAAAACCGACCGTTCACCTGCTGCGTCAACCACCCCCTCGACGCATGCGGGGGCGCGCCATGAGAAGAAAAACGAAAGAACCCGCAGTCCCCAGCCATTTCGCCATATTTGCGTTCGTGATAAATAGAAAGAGAAACAAACTCCTTTTCTTTTCTGAAAAGAAAATAATGCAAAATAGACTCATCACATTTTGCACACGATTGGCGAGGAGGAACTCATGTCCGCAACCACTTCCCGCACATTCGCCGAAGAGCGCCGGACGGCGATCATGGATATGCTGGAGCGCAGCGCTTCGGTTCAAGTAGCCGACATCGCGCAGACCTTCGGCGTTTCGAGCGTCACCGCGCGCGGGGACCTCGACGCGCTCGCCGCGGCCGGCAAACTGAGGCGCACCCACGGCGGCGCCGTCTCACTGCACAAGACGCTGACGGTCTCCGTGCAGGACCAGCGCGTCAACGTCAACGTGAATGCCAAGCAGGCCGTCGCACGCGCCGCACTCGACCTGGTGGAAGACGGCGACACCGTCTTCGTGGACTCGGGCACCACGGCCCTTGAATTCGTGCGCATGCTCGACATGCGCTCCGGCATCACCGTCATAACGGCGGACATCACCATCGCGGACTTCATCGACGAGAGCCTCCCCTCCGTCAACGTCATCATGCTCGGAGGCGAGCTGCGCAAGGGCCACCGGTACCTCTTCGGGCCGCTCACCATGGCCGCCCTCGAGACGCTTCACGCCGACCTCGCCGTCATCTGCCCCGGCGCGTTCGTAGCCGAACGCGGGTTCATGACCGATTTCCCGCAGATGGCCGAGATCAAGCAGGCCGCCATGGGAGCCGCGAGCCATTCCGTTGCCCTCATGGACGCCAGCAAACTCACCTCGCGCGGAACGTATTGCTTCGCCCCCATCCACGCGGTCGACCACATCGTCATCGATAAAGACGAAGAGGGCATCCTCGCGGATGCCCTCGACAAGCTGGCGGACGATGCCGGGCACCCCCGGCTCGTGATCGCCAGTCGATAGATCGGACGACGTGAGAAGCCGTTAGAGCTCGGTGACCTCAACGGCGTTGTAGACCTCGTCCCAGCGCTCGATGACCAGGTGGCCGGTCTGCGGATCCATGGCGTTGAGCTTGCCGCAGGTGTTGGCCGTCTTGAGCACGGTCACGTCGTCGGCGCCGGCGGCGATGGCGTGCGCGAAGCCGGCGATGGTGGAGTCACCGGAGCCGGTGGCGTTCACGGCCGGGATCGGCGGAGTCACGGCGCGGTAGATCTTATCGCCGTGGAAGGCAAAGGAGCCAGCGGCACCCATGGACACGACGACCCACGGAATACCGGCGAAGCGCTCGTCGGCCTTGAGGGCGGCGGCAAGGTCGGCCACCTGCTCGGACGTGTAGCTGGTGCCGAGCAGAGCGTTGATCTCGGTGAGGTTGGGCTTCACGAGCGTGGGCTTGACCTCGGCCTCGAGGGCGGCGTCAAGCGATGCGCCGGAGGTGTCGAGCAGCACGGGAACGTTGTGCTTGGCGGCCTCGGCGACCATGCCGGCGTAGAAATCCGCGGGCACGCCCTTGGGCAGGGAGCCGGAGATGGTCACGCAATCGGCCTTGGCGACGAGCTCGGCGAACTTGGCGGAGAAAGCGGCGAGCTCCTCAGCGGAAATCTCGGGGCCGCTCTCGAGCAGCTCGGTCTGGTTGCCCTCATGCAGGATGTTCAGGCAGATGCGGGTCTCGCCGGCGATGGGCGTGAAGTCGTGGTTGATGCCGTCTGCATCCATGAGAGAGCCCATGTAGGCACCCATGTGGCCGCCGAGCAGGCCCGTGGCGATGACATCGTCGCCGAGCTGGCACAGCACGCGGCTGACGTTCAGACCCTTGCCGCCGGCGGTCTTCTTCGGGGCGACGCGGTTGACGTCGTCGATGATCAGCTTGTCCAGCTGATACGCCGTATCGATGGCGGGATTCATGGTGACGGTCAGGATCATGGTTCCTCCTATTCTCGGACCCGGTGTTCGGGTCCGGTACAACACGGTGAGGCCTCGGGCGGCACGACGTCCGTATCGCCGTGCCGGACAGGACCGAAGGCGCTAGAGAATCTCAATCGAGAAGGTGCGGACGACGGTCTCGCCGGGCTTCGCGATCAGGCAACCGCGCTTGTCCTCAAAGACATCGCCCTCGTCGGAGCAGGTGGACAGACCGCCCCAGGGCTCGATGGCGACGAAATCGCCCTCGAGCTTGCTCCAGATGATGAGGTAGGGGAAATCGGGGAACGACACGCGCAGACCCTTCTCCTCCCCCTTCTTCACCAGGTCGACCGTGCGGCTGTTGAGGACGTCGAAGATCGTCTCGGCGAAATCGAAGAGCTCGTGGGTGAGCGGCAGGACGCGGCCGTCCATGGGGTTGGCGGTCCTGTTCTCCACGTCGATCAGGCCCGTCGAGGGAACCGCCGTGCACAGGGTCTCGGCCTCGTCGGCATCGAAGCGCAACTCGTAATCGGAATACGACTCGCCCTCGTCGAGCGGGCAGGCGAAGCCGGGATGGCCTCCGATGAAGAAGGGCATGTCCTCGTCGCCCTTGTTGGCGACCTCATAGGCCACCAGAAGCTTGCCGCCCTCGAGCGTGTAGCGTGCGACGAGGCTGAACGGGAAGGGGAACTGCTCGAGCAGCTCGGGATGGGCCTCGCTGGAAAGCTCGAATGCGATCGAGCCCTCGCCCTGCTCGGCGAGCTCCCACTCCTGTTTGCGGGCAAAACCGTGACGGCCCAGCTTGATCTGCTTGCCCGAACGGGTCTGGGCAACGTCCTCGCGCAGACCGCCGCAGATGGGGAAGCACACGGGAGCCTGACCGCTCCACACGGCAGGATCTCCCTGCCAGAGATATTCACGCCCCTGGGAGACCAGGGAAGTGAAGGAGCCGCCGGCGGTGGTGAAGCCCACGCGCAGGGTGCCGTTGTCCAATACGAATTCGGCCATCGCCTTCTCCTCTCCGCACGACGACATGCGAAAACAAGGGTATACATGCGTGCATGAAGCGTGTCTTGATTGTACCGCTCGGAAGCGATATCGGGGTTTCGCCGCAGCGCGGGTGGGCCGCCGCGACTCGAATAAAGGAAACCAAAGAAAAGCCCGCACCCCTATGGAGGCGCGGGCTTTCGGGGGTCTGTCGCCGGGGACGGGCTTCCGGGAAACGCCCGGTCGCGCCGCCCTCTTCGGGTGATCGGCTAGTCGTGGTACTCGCCGCGATCCCACTTCTCGATGAACTCATCGAAGAAGTGCGGATCGGCCTGGGCCTCGGCGTCGGCCTTGTTCACGGCGTCGATCTTGGCCACGAGGGCGTCGCGCTCGGGGGTCGGCTCGTACTCGGCCTCGAGGAACGCGAGCATGATGTCCGCCATGAGGAACTCGCCGGTGATCTTGCCGCCGAATCCGACCACGTTGGCGTTGAGCTCGCGGCGGGCGTAGAGGGCGCTCGTCATGTCGCGGACCAACGCGCAGCGCGCACCGGGCACCTTGTTGACGGAATTGGTGATGCCGATGCCGGTGCCGCACAGTACGACGCCCAGGTCGGCCTTGCCGGACGCCACGGCCTCGCCCACGGCCTTGCCGTAGATCGGGTAGTGGGTGCGGGTGTGGCTGTAGGTGCCGCAGTCCAGCACCTCGTAACCGGCCTCCTCCAGGCGGTCGTGCAGGTACGTCTTCTCATCGGTGACGATGTGGTCGCAGCCGAGTGCGATGATCTTCTTGGTCATGGTTGATCCCCCTTAGGCCATCTTGTTGAGCATGTCGACGCGGACCTGGTGACGACCGGCGGCGTAATCGGCCTTGAGGAACTCGCGGGCGATCTTCTTGGCGACCTCGGAGCCCACAACGGCGGAGCCCAGGCAGACGATGCGGGAGTTGTTGTGCTCGCGCGTCATATAGGCGCTGCGCTCATCGGAGATGTTGGCGGCGACCATGCCCTTGACGCGGGTCGCGGCCATGTAGCTGCCCACGCCGTACGCGTCGAAGCAGAGGCCCTGGGACTCCTCGTGCTCGAGCAGGTCCGCCGCGACGGCGCAGGCGGAATCCACGAAGTCCGCCGCAGGGGTCTCGGACAGGTCCACGACCTCGTGACCATCGGCGAGGAGCGTCTCCTTGACGGTCTCCTTCAAGGGCATGCCCTCGACATCGGAAGCGATTACGACTCTCATTGGCCCTCCTTTTGAGGTGATATGCATCGCTGTTTGCGAGCGTAACTTTACAAACAAATATAAACATATACGAACATCATTGTCGAGCGCTTTTGTTGTATTTCTCAATAATTCTGAGCGTTATGCACAGTAATGTACAAATATGCGCACATGTAAAGCATGTGCGCACAAATCTGCTCAGCTATTTGATTGTCAGGGGGGGTCCGAGATTAACCGCAGTAGCGCACCACGTTGAAACCGCTGATCAAAATGATGGCGACCATGAGGCCGCAGAACAATTTGTCCACCGCGGCATCGTCGATGTGCTTGTTCACGGCACGACCCGCGATGCCGCCGAGGATGCCGCAGACGGCCATGCCCGCGAGCAACGCGACGTCGAGATCGGACACGCCGCCCGCAATCGCCGCGATCGTGCTGGCGGCCTGCGAGAACAAGATGATGTACAGCGAGCTTTGAGCCGCGCGTTTGGTGCTCATGGTGAAGAAGTAGAACAGGACCACGAGGTTGATGGGCCCTCCGCCGATACCCAGGAAGGAGGAGGAGATGCCCAGCACCAGGCCGATGGCCATGCAGGGAATGGCTCCGGTGACATTGCGGGTGGCGATCTTTTCCTTGTTCAGGGTATATAGCAGCGTCCCCACCGTGACGAGCATGAGCGTTCCCGCCTGCACGGCACCGGCGATGTTCGCGTCGCCGAAGAACGATGCGACCGCGGAGAACATCTGGCGCCCCGCCAAACCGCCCACAGCCGCGCCGACGGCAAGCGGGGTGTCGATCTTCGGATCGATCTTGGAGTCCCCCGAGGCCTTCGACTTGATCACCGAGTAGCACGTCATCGACAGCACGGTGCATCCGGACAGGAAGTTGATGGTCGCGACGTCCGCGGCGCCGGCAGCATCCATGACGGGCTTGATGATGATACCGCCGCCGATGCCGCAAATGGCGCCGATGGTGGAGGCGAAGAACGCAATGGCAAATACGATCGCTAGCATACGGGCTTCTCGAATCCTTCCCTGTTACTTGGAGACGGCCGCGTCGAGCGAGCGCTCCGCGCGCTCGCGATACGAAGCGGAGCGGCCCTTATCTCCCTTGTTGTCGTACTGGATCGCGAGCATCTGGCACAACAGCGCCTCCTCGACTCCGCTCGCGTCGGTCAGGGCGCTCTCCATCTCATCGATGTAGGCGTGGGAGCCCTTGAGGAAGATGTCGTAGGTGCGGCGGTTCGCCTTGGCCATGGACTCGTCCCCATTGGCCTCGAGGTACTCCAACACCTCGCGCGCATGGGGCTCGTCTTCGATCTCCACGTAGAAGGTGAAGGCCTTGACCGCGAGCGCGATCCTCTGCTCATCGCTCATCTTGAGCGACCCCATCTCGCGGATGACGGCGGCCGTCTTTTCCGCGTCGTCCATGGCGAGCAGCGCGTTCAAGCGCATGAACAGGACGTTGTACTTGGGATACAGGACGTTGGTGAGGGGACGGTCGAGGACCTTCAGGTAATTCTCCAGATCGCCCTCGCGCAGATAGGCCTCGAGCTTGGCGAAGGTGGTGCGCTTCTGCACCTCCATGTAGATGGTGAACGCGAGCGCGACCACCATGACCACGATGCCGACCGTCTTCATATCCATGTTCTTGCCTTTCTGCTAGCGACGAGGGTGCTCGAGATTGACGGCGGGCTTGCACCCGACCCTCAACTCACCGTCCTTAACATGCCCCTCTTCGCGACCGGCGAGCTCCTCGATCAAAAGCGCGCGGAGCTCGGCGATGCGCCCGGCGCACTCCGGACGGTCGATGAGGTTCACGCACTCGCGCGGATCGGCGTCCAAGTCGAAGTACTGCTCCACACCCGTCTGGGTGAACCAGATGTACTTGTCGTGCGGGGTCACGATCCACTGATTGGATTGCTCGACGTCGCGGCTGTGCTCGCCGTGCAGATATGCGCGATCGATCTTCGCTGAACCGGCGAGCTCGCCCACCAACGAGGAGCCTTGCACTCCCTCGGGCACGGGCAGGTCGCACAAATCAAGCAGTGTGGGCATGAGGTCCATGAGCTCGACCACGCTGTCGCTCGTGCCGCAGGCGCGACCGTCGGGCATCCGCACGTCCTTACCCACGTGGAAGATGAGCGGCACGTGCGTGGCCCCCTCGTAGGGGAGCGTTTTGCGGAACAGGCCGTGGTCGAACAGCATCTCGCCGTGATCTGAGCAGAACACGATGACGGTGTTATTGTACGTGCCGTCGTTTTCCATCGAGGTCAGCAGGCGGCCGATCTGATGGTCCATGTGCGTGATGCAGGCGTAGTACCCGGCTAGGGCCTGACGCCGCAGCTCCGCATCGCGACAGCCGTGGATGCTGTCGTAGATCATGCCGTCGCGCTCGGTGGCGGCGACATTATCCCAGTCGCCGACCACCGGCTCGCGCAGCTCGGCGGCGCGATACAGGTCGAAGTAGGTCTGCGGCGCGTCGAAGGGCGGATGGGGACGCACGAAGCTCGTCATGAGGAAGAACGGGCGCGTGCGGTCGCGCGTCTCGAGGAAGCGGATGGACTCATCGACCACCCAGTTGGTGGGATGCAGGCGCTCCTCGTAGGCCCACGGATGCGTGATCCAGGAGTTGTTCTCCACGCCCGTGCCGTTGACGTCGGCCGCGGCGCCGAGCTCGTTGCGCAGGAAGCGCATGTAGTCGTCGGAGACGTTCTGGTGCATCCAGTAGGGCAGGTTCGCCTTGCGATAGTGTCCGATATAGCCGTCGTGCAGGCGCATGTGCTCAAAACCGCAGCCGAGGCGCGGCGGGTGCACGTGCATCTTCCCCACCACGGCCGTCTGGTAGCCGCCGTCGCGCATCTCCTGCGCGAGCATGTGGTCGTACTCCCACGCGACGCCGTCCCTATACCCCACGCGGCCATGGCCCGCGGGCGTCTTGCCAGTAAAGAGCGTGGCACGCGCGGGGATGCAGCTCGGGCAAGCGGAGTACGCGTTCTCGAACAGCATGCCGTGGGCGGCGAGCGTGTCGAGGTAGGGCGTCTTCACATCCGGGTGCCCGTCTATGCCCAGGCAATCGCCCCTCATCTGATCGCACATGATGAGGAGCACGTTGGGTCGGTTGGTCATGGAAACCTCCAAGCTCATGAGAATAGAGACGGATCGGCGGAAGCCGGGATGCGCGTCCGAAGACGGGCGCTAACGCGTGGCGAGCATGCGCGCCACGCGCTGAAGGCCGGGATAGGCGTACTCGAGGAACTCGCGCAGGCCGCAGTACCCCTCGTCGTAATACGCGATGTTCAAGCGCTTGCAGTTGCGATGGCACATGCCCTCGAAGGGGCAGTCCGCGCACCGCGAGCAGGCGCGACGAGGCTCTCGCAAAAACACGCGCATCGCCTCGCAGGTCGCCATGGCCTCCAGGCCGTCGTTGCGGATATCGCCCACGCGGTACTCGTCCAAGGCGTAGAAGTCGCACGGGTACACCGAGCCGTCGCTCTCCACCACGAACTGAGGGGCGCAGCGGCCAAGCATCCCGCATTGCGAGGGAAACTGCCCGAGCGCCATCTGCATGATGTTCTCGAACAGCCAGATGCTCACATAGCTCCCGGCTCCCAGCTCGCGCCACCACAGGTCGAACAGGCGACGATAAAAGGACGAAAACTCCCGCGGGGTGAGCGAGAACGCGTCATGTTCGTCGTCGAGGCCGGGCAGACACGGGATGAACTGGATGTGCGTGATCCCCTCCCGCTTGATGAAGGAGAAGACGCGCTGGGGATGCGCCGCCATCTGCGAGGTGAGGACCGACAGGACGTTGACGTCCACACCGGTCTCGCGCAACAGGCGCACACCGCCCATGACGCGAGCGTACGTGGCAGCGCCATGAGCGTCGGGACGCATCGAGTCATGCAGGTCGCGATAGGCGTCGACCGAGACCCCGATGAGAAACCCATGCTCGCGGAAGAAAGCGGCCCATTCCCCGTCGATCAGATAGCCGTTCGTCTGCAACGCCCAGCTCACCTGCTGGCGGTCGCGGCGCTCATCCACCCGAGCGACGAATGAGCGGAAGAAATCCAGGCCCGCGAGCGTGGGCTCGCCGCCCTGGAAGGCGAAGGACACGTGAGCGTCAGGGGCGACAGCGAGGGCGCGCTCTATAATCGCGTCGGCGACATCCCAGCCCATGACGCGGGCGCGGCGCTCCTCGCGATGCGCGGCCACGTCGCAGTAAAAGCAATACCTGCAGCGCATGTTGCAGGCGCTCGACGCCGGTTTGATCAAGAAGCCGATATGCTTCGCGCACATGGCACACGCCCCCTTCGCACGGGATCGCCCTCGCTCCGAAGGCCGAACACCACCACCTTACCCGAGGGGGCGGCATCCGGCCCGCACAATCGACGCCGCCGCCTTAGCCGAGGCCCAGGCGCTCTTTCTGCTCGACGGGGGCCTCATGCTCCTCCAGGCCGCGCAGCAGCAGGTCGATCATGCGCCGCTCCACTGGATCGCCCTTGCCGGCGAGGTTGTTGATCTGGCCATAGTCGTTCTCGAGGTCGAACAGCATGGTCTCGGAAACCTCGGCGAGGGGCGCAGCGCCCTCGATCTGCGCCGGCTTCTTGCAGGGAATCTTGAACAGCGGGTACTTGGTGCGCTTGAAATAGCGACCGCACTCGATCTCCTCCGGGCAGTCCGAACCCATCTTCTTGCGGATGGTATGCGGCAGCGCGGCGTACTCGAAGCACGGCTGGTTGCCGGGCACCGGGGCGCGGAAGTAGGTGTGGCGTCCGTCGGTGACATTGACGGTCATGGCATGCACGCCGTACAGGGCGTAATCGCGCGTGGGCGCGTCGGGATCGGTCATGAGCGGGACGAGCGATGCGCCGCACACGTCAGCCGGGATCTCGCATCCATGGGCCTCGAGCACGGTAGGCATGATGTCGATGGCCTGCGTGAGCTGATGGGCGTGCTCGCCCGCGCGGGCGTTGCCCGGGAAGTGCACGATGAACGGCAGGTGCGCAAGCTCGTTGTACAGGTGCATGTAGTTCTTACCCATGTAGTCGCGCTCACCCAGGAAGTAGCCGTGATCGGTGGTGACCATGACCATGGTGTCCTCGAGCATGCCCCGCTCGGCGAGCTTGTCGATGAGCTTGCCGAACCAATGGTCGGTCATGGTGACCAGGGCCTTGTAGCGGCGCTGCAGGTAATCCTCCGCCTCGGGGTTCACGTCGGTGGCGGAGACGCGCTTGTACTCGGGGATCTCGAAATAGTCGCGGTCGAGCCCGCCGGTGCCGCCGTACATCTCCATGTACTTGTCCGGGACGTCGAAGGGCTCATGCGGATCGAAGGCCTCGACCATGAGGAAGAAGTCATCGGCCCCGGCGTTGCCGTCGATCCAGTCGCAGGCGGACTGGAAGGTCTTGGGACTCGGCATGTCCTCCTCGTTCGGCCACAGCTGACGGTTCTTCTGATACTGCTCGCGCACGCGCCCGTAGAAGGTCTCGGGCATGTTGCCCGGCTCGTCGATGCGGCTGACCCACGGGTCGCCCTCCTGGCCGCGGTAGTAGTCCCAGGTGTTGAACTCCTGCAGATAACCCTCGCCACCGGTGCGCAGGTAGTGGCAGTGGTCGGTGGTGATGTGACAGAAGTTGCCGTTCGCGCGCAGGCAGGCGGGCAGGGTCACGTCGAAGGGCTCGATGGGACCCCAGGGGCGCTCGAGGAAGTTGTAACGGCCGGTGAGGATGTCGCGGCGGGAGCCGATCCAGTGGTTGTCGAACACGCAGGACTGACCCGCGAAGGCATCGAGGTTGGGCGTCTGGACATCGGTCGTGGGGTTGTAGCACGACAGGACGTCGCGGCGCAGGGTATCCATGAGCACGAGAACGGTTCTCATTGGGATCCTTTCATTTGGAGGGCGGCGCGCCATCGGCGGCGGACCCGCTCGGCATCCGCCCCGTGGCGGGCATCGGTCCCCGGCGGTCGAAAAGGCCCGCGCCCGGGATGCGGGGCGCGGGCCTCGAACGATCGGCCTTGGGCTCGCGATTAGGCGAAGATCTTGAACGCCGGGAAATAGAAGCCGATGGCGGCGAACACGAGGGAGAACACGATCAGGCCGATGATGATCTGAGCGGAGTTCTTGCCCTGGCCCTTCTTGAGCAGGCGATAGCAGATGAAAGTCAGGACGACGGGCAGCAGGAAGGGCAGCACCTTGTCGAGCTGGTCCTGGAGCACCAGGGGATCGCCCTCGCCGAAGGCGAACTGCACGGCGAGCTTGAGCTTTACGGTCGTGGCGATGAGACCGCCGGTGACCATGACGCCCAGGACGTTGGCGAGGTTGCCGAGTCGGTCGAAGACCTGGACGCCGGCCTTCTCGACGAGCTCCATGCCCATCTCGTAACCCTTGTGCAGGCCGAAGTACTTCAGCGGCCAGTACAGCAGGTTGATGAGCAGGAACATCACGAGCGGACCCACGATGGAACCGTTGTCGACGCACATGGAGGCGCCGATGGAGCCGGCGATCGGGAACCAGGTGAGGTTCAGCAGAGAGTCGCCCAGGCCGGCGAAGGGACCCATGAGGGAGGTCTTGATGCCGACGACGGTGTCCTTCTGGTCCTCATCCGTGGACTCCTCCAGGGCGGCGGTGATGCCGAGGATGAAGGGGATCGCGAGCGGGTGAGTGTTGAAGTACTCGAGGTGGCGCTTCATCGCGTTGACGCGCTCCTCCTTGGGGGCGTCCTTGTAGAGCTCCTCGAGGACGGGGGCGAAGCAGTAGGTCAGGGACAGCGACTGCATGCGCTCGTAGTTGTGCGCGAACTGGCAACCCTGGGTGCGCAGCAGCACCTTGTTCAGGGTGGACTTAGAGATCTTACCCATTAGAGATCGTACTCCTCGTCATCATCGGAGCCGGCGGCAGGGGCGGCGGCAGGGGCGGGCTGGTTCTTCTGGCCCTCGGTAATGACGTCCCACACGCCGGCGGCGGCGCAGGCGGCCAGGGCGATGCCCACGGTCGGGACGTTGAGGAAGGCGGCCATGATGAAGCCGATCAGCAGGAAGATCCACATGTTCTTCTTCATCATCATGGTGAGGAGCATGGCCAGGCCGACGGCGGGCATCATGCCACCGGCGGTGGAGAAGCCGGAGAGGACCCACGGAACCTGGTTCTGCAGGAAGTTCATGATGTCCTCGATCACGAAGGAGCCGATTCCCGTGGCGATGAAGACCGGGACGGCGCGAGTCAGGAAGAAGCAGAAGGCGCCGGTCCAGAAGAACTTGTTCACGGCGTTGAACTTACCGGACTCGATGGCCTTGTCAGCACCGTGGACGAGGGAGACGTTGGTGGTCATGACCAGGATGTTCAGCTGCTGAACGAGGGTAGCGGTCGGGATGCCGATGGCGACGGCGAGCGCGATGGCCGCGGCGGTGTCGCCACCACCCATGATGCCCAGGGCGGCGCCGACGATGGTGCCGGAGATGACATCCGGCGGAACATAGGCGCCGATGTTGTTGACGCCGAGCCACATGAGCTCCATGGTCGCACCGATCATGATGGCGGTCGTCATGTCGCCGAGGATGATGCCGACGCCGACGGACGCCAGCAGGGGCTTGCGGAAGCCCAGGTGGGGACCGAACTGGTCCCAGGTGCACAGACCCGCCCAGATGGCGAGCAGAAGTGCCTGAAGCATATGCCTCTCCTTCCCTATTCGCCCGCCGCACGCTTCCGACGGGCACACCCCGGGCCCATATGCCCGGAGATAATTACCGGCTTAATAGTTCTTGAGGAGCTCGGACACCGGCTCCTTGGAATCACGCGTGGTGGTCTGCATCCAGCACTCGACGCCCAAGCCGAT
>URWW01000013.1 GCA_900551665.1 uncultured Collinsella sp.
AGCTCGACGCCGGGCTTTGCGATAACGCGACATCGCAAAGCCCGGCGCCCGCGCGGTAGAATGAAACGATGAGACGTTGAGAGGAATCGCGCCATGGCAACTGCAAAACAAACGAACAAGACCGATGCCGCATCCACTGCCGCGAACACGCGAGGTGAAGCCGCGCAGGCCATCCTCGATCGCAAGGGCGACGTGAGGCGCGCTGCGGTCCAAACGCGCCAGGAGCTGCGCCCCGCCGCCCGCTCCAATAAATCGCGCGAGATCTGCAACCGGCTCATCGAAGAGCTTCGTTCCAGCGGCATCAAGGGAAAGAACGGGCAGCCGCCGACCTTGGCCGTCTACGCCGCCCTGCGTTACGAGGTCGACCTTGACCGCTTCATCCGCGGCGCCTATGCCTACGGATACCGCATCGTATTCCCGTGCATGATTCCCAACGCAGCGTCCGGCGCCATGTGCATGCGCTCCGTCTCCTGCAACAACTACCTTGGCGGCAACGTGCCGTTCATCGTCGACCCGCGCAAGCCCTGGGGCCCGGCAGTCACCGAGGAGCATCAGGCCCTCACCAGCACGCGCGCCGGCGCGACGCGACGCTTCATTCCCTCACGCGTAAAGGGCAGCGTTCCGCCCAAGGATGACACGCGCTTCCCCGTCGTGCCGCCGTCGGAGATCGACTTCGCGATCGCCCCCGCCGTCGCCTTCGACGCGCAGGGCAATCGCCTGGGCTACGGCCGTGGCACCTATGACCGCTACCTGCCTCAGCTGCGCGAGGACTGCCAGGTACTCGGCGTCGCGTTTGCCGAGCAGGAAGTCGAGCAAGTCCCCTGCGACGAACACGATTGCTCGATTGCGCGGTTCATCACCGCATAAGAGCATCTTGTTTGCAGCGAGCGACCGGTGCGAGAGCCCCATCGCCCTCACGCCGGCAGCCTGCTTGTATCGCGCGCTTCCATGCGTACCGTCATCTGACTGGAATTCGGTTTTCCCCGTCCCGCTTCTAACCGTATTTCAGCAGGTAGATAGCTATTTTTATCTTGCATTCAAGAGCGACGCTGCTATCGTTGACCCATGGATGCGATCATTTGCGACATATCGGCATGGGAATACTGGCGCACGCCGCCAGCCCTGCGTGACGTCGAAATTCCCCAAGACATAGCCCTCGCCGGCCCACCCGACGGACTCGACCTTGGCTGGGCGGCAGGCAAAACGCGAGCGAACGCACGCCACATCGAAGAGCAGGTCAGGCAACGCCTGCTCACGGACCTCAAGGGCATCTCGGTCCCCGTTCACGTGATGCTGCCCAACGCACTCAGATACTCCTCTGACCTCATTAAAGCCCACCGCATCCCCAAGGGACTGCCCAAACATTGCGCCGTTGATATAGGAGGTGGCCTGGGGGTCGTTTCCGCGTCCCTGCTGCTAAGCGCGCCTTTTTGCAATATCAATCGGGTGCAGCTCGCACTTGCCATGTTCGAGGCATGCGGGATTTACGCCACTTCGCCCGACAACTCACGAATGCGCTTCGTGCTCAGGATGCTCAAAAACAACGGCGAACTTGAGGAGAGCGGGATGCTCAACCCCGCCTCCGTAATCTGTGAGTACTACGATGCAAACGGCCGAAGGTCCGCTTTCCTCGATAGCGCCGGCGAGGATATCCCGTGGAGCCTATGCATGCCGAATTCCGGGGCGGGCTCCAACCTGTGGAAACGCCCGCCGCTCACGACCGTTGACGAGCTCTCCACACTCGCTAGCGAATTCAAGGGAATCCCCGGTTGCCGATCCGTCGAGCAAGCCCTGGAGCTTGCCATGGATGGATCGGCGTCGCCCCTCGAATCGAAGATTGCGCTGTTTCTCACTGCAAACAGGAGGTTCGGCGGCGAAGGATGGCCCAAGCCCAAACTCAACCACCGAATCAACTTCGACAAGGCTGCCCAAAGACTCGGTGACCAGCGGTTTTGCGTGGCAGACCAGCTTTACACGGAAACGAAGGGCGTTCTCGAAGTCGAGGGCGAGGCATACCATTCGACGGACCTGACCTTCAAAAGAGAAACCGGGCGAGCCGCTGCGCTCGAAAGCATGGGCTACCACGTGGTCTCATTTACGAATGACCAAGTTGCAGATCTGAAAAACTACGATGCCATCATCGGCCGTCGTGCCGAGGTGCTAGGGCTCCCCCTCGCAAACCGCACCGCAGCATTCCTCAAACGCCGAAATGCACTGCACGCGCAGATTTTCAGCAGCAATAACAGCAGCTCGGGAAGATAAATCCGCCCACGCACCTCGTTTACTCGATATGGCGAGAGCCAAAACACAAAGTATCGCCTTTGGCGAACGTTTTCATCTGTTTGACGGCGCTTTCGATCAATACGCCGATATTATCGCAACAAAACCCCAGGTCGCAAAAATGTAGAGCGCACTCTTCACTCAGAAATGGACCAAAACGTTCGCCAGAGGCGACCGTTTTGGTCCAAAGTCATTATTCATTGCCCATCCTGTCTCTCACCGACGCAAGAGTCCCAAGAAGTCGCTACGCCAGCAACGCGGGGAGCTGGGCAAGCGACTGAATAAGAAATAGCACGCAAAAGCCCCTTTTAGGGCCGCTCGCGACGCACGCCATATCGGAACGCGGGTCGAGGCAGATGCTTCGGGATAGCGCCGCGTCGGAACACAGGCCGAAGCAGACGCTTCGGCCTATAGAGGCCCACAGCCGCGATGATACCCGCAAGCAGCATCGCTGCGTCCATCAGCTCCTTTACTTCCCCAATCACCCCAAGACACCCTCCCAAATAAACACAATGGGCAAGGGCACCTCGGCGCCTTTGCCCATTTCAGCGATGAATAAACACGCATTTCATCGCGGCCATGTGACTCGCCTTGACGAGATAACCAAAGCTAATGCGCATGCCTCACGCGTATCGCATCGGACACGATCCCCTTGCTCATGAAATACGTGACCATGAAGTAACCGCCATAACACAGCAGGAAGATCGCACAGGTTGCAGCCACCGTCATGCCAATCGAAATACCGCCGAACAGCGCCACGATCTCGATGACAACGTGCAGCGCCACCATCGAATGTGCGACGCCCATAATCAGCGGGAACACAAAGAACACCGTCTGCTGCGCCAACATCGAACGCACGATTTCGTGACGAGAAGTACCCAGCTCGGAAAGGATGCGGCAGTTCTTACCGGAATCGGCGACGCTCGAAAGCTGCTGGATGGTGAGGATGGCTGCACAGGCAATGACCAGGACAAATCCGATATAGATCGCCAGATAGCTGATCAAGCCGTTCATCGTGTTCGTGCCCTCGTAATTCTGGATGCGCGTCATCTCCATGCCCCACAAACCGACCTCGCGGCCATTCGCGTCGCACAGGTCCGGCGCCCACCCGCGGTCGGCGCGCACGTAGCCCTCGGTCTCCTCGTACGTAAGGCCCTCGCGGTAGTCGCCCAGCAGGTAGCTCGTGTACAGGGGCAGGTTCGCGCGCTCAGCAACCGCATCGGGAACAATGATCGTTCCAGAATTGCTGCCCATGCTCGAATCGGCAAACGTGCTGGCATCCTCATCGACCTCTTTGGCCCTTGGGTGCAGCGTCACATCACCAAACGGAATGGCAACGTCCTCGCGCATGGCCGCGTCGTACACCTTGTTCACCGTCTCGCCCATATCGGACGTGAGCAGGTACCCATCCGAACCCAAATCGACCTCGCCCAGCCCGCGGAACGCACGATAGCGGTTGTAGTCGCTCTCTTTCATGACCTGCAGGCCCATGACGTTTGAATTCGCGCTCCCGGTACCGACCGGCAGGGGCATGTCGACCGCCTCGCACAGCTGGTTGAGCGTGACGAGGGGCTCGCTTCCCCCTCGAGGCGTGGAATCATAGCCTTCCACCTGCACGCGTTTACCGAGGATGCCATCGAGGTCGAACGCCTCCTCGTTGGCAAGGCCGGGGTTGACGCGGTCGCCCTTGCTCAGCTCCACGATGTCGAACGGCTCCTCCGCGATGCCCATGGGGTGATCGGAGTCGTAACTGTTCTCCAGCGTCCTCTCGCCGTAGTAAACCACGATGCGCGAGTAATCAGCAGGATTGTTGCGCTCCACGCTCGTGTTCATGACGTTCGCGATGGACATGCCGCCCGTGACGCTCGTGATTGCGAGGAACAGAATCATCGAGATCATGGCCATGGAGAAACTGACCGTGTTGACCTTGGCGGAGAGCTGACGCAGCGTGAACATGTTGAGTCCGCGCCAATACAGGCCCTTCGCGCTCTGCAGCACCCTGAGCAGAAAACCCGAGAGGCCGAAGAAGAACAGGATTGTTCCCGCCACCACGATACCCGTGGTAAGGGAGAACTGGGCCATAGCCGCGTCCATCTCGGCGGCGGGCGCGTCAACCGGAAGACCGTCGCGCAGCAGGCGGTAGTACGCAACACCGATCAAGACCACGCCCAGCACGAATATCACGGCAGACAGCATCGGGTTGCGGGTCTTGATGGCCTCGTTCTTACGGCCGGCGCTCATGAGGTCGATGATGCTCATCCGGCCCACCACGAGCAGGTTGAAGGCAAGCGTTACCAGGAAGATGACGAACAGACACCCCACCGTGAGCGTGAACGCCTGCATGGAGAAGAAGAAATGGAAGTTCGCGATCTGCGTCTTGAAGATTGACGCCGTGAAGAACGTCATGAGCTGGGAGACCCCGACGCCGAACAAAATGCCCAGCACGAGTGCCGCGCCGGAAACGATGGCCGTCTCGAGGGCCATGACGCGGGCCACCTGTCCGCGGCTCATGCCGAGCACCTGGTAGAGGCCGAATTCCTTCTTGCGGCGCTTCATGATGAAGCCGTTCGCATACACCATCAAAAAGCCCATGACGGCGGCGAGGAAAAGCGTCAGCCCCGAGAAGATGCCGCCGAGCAACTGGGACAGCGCCTCTTCCATGGAAACGAAATCGACCTGGATGGATATGGTGTTGAACGCGTAGAACACCGACACGGCAAGTGTGAGCGTGAGGAGATAGACCAGGTAGTCCTTGCCCGCGCGGCGCACGTTGCCCCAAGCGAGCTTACAGAGCATCGGAGCCCTCCCCTCCCATCATGGCGACGACCTCCATGATGCGGTCGAAGAACTCGCGGCGCGGGCTATCCCCGCGACGGAGCTCGGTGAAGATGCGGCCGTCCCGGATGAACAGGACGCGGTTGGTGTAGCTGGCCGCGAAGCTGTCGTGCGTGACCATGAGCACGGTAGCCTGGTACTGGCGGTTCATGGTCTCGAAGCTCTCGAGCAGCAGGCGGGCGTTTTTGGAATCGAGCGCGCCGGTGGGCTCATCGGCCAAGATGATTGCCGGGTCGGTCACCAGGGCGCGGGCCGCAGCGACGCGCTGCTGCTGGCCGCCGGACATCTGATACGGATACTTGTCGAGCACCCCTGCAATGTCGAGGCGCCGGGCGACCTGCTCGACGCGCCCGGGAACGCGGGCGATGGTGAGCGGCAGGGCGATGTTCTCGCGGGCCGTCAGCGTATCGAGCAGGTTGGAGTCCTGGAAGATGAAGCCCAACTGCTCGCGGCGGAAGCGCGTGAGTTTGGCATGCTTCATGCGGGTGACATCCGCCCCGTTGATGACCACGCTGCCGCTCGTCACCGTGTCGATGGTGGACACGCAGTTGAGCAACGTGGACTTGCCGGAACCCGATGCGCCCATGATGCCCACGAACTCGCCCTTGTCCACCGCGAAGGACACGTCGGCCAACGCGCGCGTCACGTTGTTGCGGCTGCCGTACACCTTCTCGACGTGATTGACCTCGAGCGCGGGCACGCCCGCTCGCACGGCGGCACCGCCGGCGGCGCTCACGCCCGGGACCTGGGGCTCCGCCATATGGGCGCCGTTCTTACCAAATGCCATTTCAATCATTCCTTTCACAGGCTCTCGACGCGAGGCGAACTTATCGGCCGACCATGGCGAGCAGCGCGAGCATAACGCCCGCGAGCACCGCCATCACGCACAGCCACACGGTCATCTCGACCTGGGACATGCTTGCCTTGACCATCGCCGCGTCACCCTGAACGAGCTCGGGAGCGAACTGCGTGTTCATGGATTTCATCGTAATCTCCTTTTCTCGCTGCGCCACGCGGCGCCTCGCTTCTTCGACCCCTATACTGGCAGGGCGCCCCATTGGCAACCATCGATTTGACTTACGAGCCGGTTGCATTGTTGTAAGGTTGCCCGTACGGCGCGCGACGATTATGAGAAGGCGAGGTGGCAGCATGAAGACCGTCCGCGTGGCAGCCGGAATCATCCAGCGCGACAACGAGGTCCTAGCCGTGCAGCGCGGCTACGGCGAGATGGACGGACTGTGGGAATTCCCCGGAGGCAAGATCGACACAAACGAGACCCCCGAGGAGGCCTGCCGGCGCGAGCTGCTGGAAGAGCTGGACGTACGCATCACGAGCCTGCAGGACTTCTACACGCTCGAATACGATTACCCCGACTTCCATCTCTCCATGAACTGCTTCCTGTGCCACTTGGACGAGGAGAGCGGCGAACCCGCGCGCAACGATCGCCAGCGCGATATGCGCTGGGTGCACAAGAGCTCGCTGGCGACCCTCGAATGGATGCCCGCCGACATCGAGCTCGTCAACATGCTCGTGCGCATGGGCGAGGAAGAGGAGCGTGCGCTGGTGAAGCGCCGTGCAGCCGTGCGCAAGTCCATGCAGGGCAACAAGCGCCGCGACACCAAGCCGGAGCTCCTCGTACGGCAGCGTCTGAGGGCGGTCGGCCTCACGGGGTACCGCCTCGACTGGGCCAAAGCGCCCGGCCGTCCCGACATCGCGTTTCCGGGACGCAAGATCGCCATCTTCGTCAACGGGTGCTATTGGCATCGATGCCCGCACTGCAATCCCAGCATGCCCGCCAAGAACGTCGAGTTCTGGGAGGCGAAGTTCCGTCGCAACATAGAGCGGGACGCCCGCGCCCTCGCCGAACTCGATGAGCTGGGATGGACCGCCATCACCATCTGGGAGTGCGAGCTCAAGCGCAATCGCATCGATGAGACCATGGAGCGCGTCATCGCAACGGTGCGCGAAGCGTCCGTCTAACGTAAGGAGCCCCATGCATATCGGAATGTTTCAAGCCGAGGAATTCGGCGACCTCCAGCGCCTGGTGGACGGCCTGTTCACAGGGCGTGAGACGATCGACCGCCTCGATCTCATCGTCCAGGCCGAGATCTTGGACCTCGCACCCGACCTGCTCGAAATCGTAAACCTCGTGCCGCCGGGGACCTACGATCGCACGCGCCTATGTGACCAGATCAACTCCGCGCTCGCAGCCCACGGCTGGGGTGCCACGTACGGCACGGTGGAATAGGCGCCCCAAACAAAGCATGAGACCTCAATTTAGGGACAGTCCCCAAATTGAGGAGCCCGACATTCCCAGCATCGCCCGCAATCCCCAACATAAAAAAGGAGCGAGTCTCCCCGCTCCTTTCATGTGACTTATTCGGACTCTGACGCCAGTTCGGGCGCTGGATCCGCCTTCTTTTTGCACACCGCGCTCATGAACGCCATGCCAAGGACGGCCGCACTCACCGATCCAACCAGAATGGCGGCTTTCGCAGCCAGGACCTCGTACGGCTCAGCCGGGAAGGCCAGGCCGGCGATAAGGATGGACATCGTGAATCCAATACCGCCCAGAATGCCCACGCCCAGGATGTGAGCACCCGTCACGTTCTTGGGCATCTCGGCGATGCCGCTGCGCACCAACAGGAACGTCACGCCCACGATGCCCAGGGGCTTGCCCAGCAGCATGCCGAAGTACGTGCCCATGGCGACCGGGTCGAGCGCCAGCTGCAGCAGGTCGACGCCGACGAGACGCACCTGCGCGTTCACGAAGGCGAAGATGGGCAGGATGATGAAGTTCACGGGCGTGTGGATAGCGCGCTCGAGACGGACCAGGGGCGGCGACACGCGATGCATCACGCGCTCGGCGCCGAACGTCGCGGTGGTGAAGTCGTGCTGATCGAGGATGTGGGCCTCGTCGTCGTAGCTCTCCACCATGTCGGGCATGTACCCGCGCAGCCAATCGGTGAGGTTGTTCAGTCGGATGCCGGAGCGGGCGGGAATCGCGAACGCCAGGATGACGCCGGCGAGCGTGGCGTGCACACCGGACTGGAACAGGCAGAACCACAGCACCAGGCCACCGAAGATGTACGGCGACAGATGGAAATGCTGCGTCTTGTTGAGCCAGAACAAAATCGCAGTCACCGCGGCGGCGCACCCAAGCCAGAACAAGTTGGGGGCATGACCGTAGAAAATGGCGATGGCCGCGATGGAGATCAGGTCGTCGGCGATGGCAAGCGTGGAGAAGAACACGCGCACGCCGGCGGGGACGCGATCCCCCAGCAGGGAGAGGACGCCGAGCGCGAACGCGATATCGGTCGCCATGGGGATGGCCCAACCGTGCATCGCGCCGCCCTTGTTGAACAGTGCGTAGATGATGGCGGGCATAACCACGCCGCCCACCGCGGCGAGCATGGGGAGCAGGGCCTGACGCGGACGACGCAACTCGCCGACGGTCATCTCGTACTTGAGCTCGATGCCCACAAGTAGGAAGAAGATCGCCATGAGGAAGTCGTTGACGAAGACCTCGACCGAAATCGCCACGGTGAACTCACCGATGCCCACGTGGATCGGCTCCATCAAGAAATGATGGATCGCCTCATAGGCATCCGTGTTCGCGCAGATCACGGCGGCGATGGCGGCAAGCACCATCACGGCGGCGGCAACGGTGCCGTTCTCAAAAATGCGCTCCCACGTGTCGTGGCGCTCGATGCGCTTCCTCTGCTTCTCGGTAAACAGCTGCTCGCGTGCGTCCATGGCGCTCCTTGTCTCTTCACTACGCGCATGCCAAGGCGCGCCCCTCGCGAGACGGCCCCATGCACGCATGGGTACGAAAAAAGCGGCCGCACCACATGCGTGATACGAACCGCTTTTCTATCAAACACGTATGGTCCTATGGTACCCAACGGTTACGTGCGCCTAAAACGAGCGGAGGATCGGCTACAGACCGAATCCAGAACTCGGCGACAAATGTAAGCGTTTTGTTTACCGAGCCGTTAGTTGGCGGCCAGGATGGGTGCGGCGACCTGCTTCTTGCGGGAGAGCACGCCGGGCATCCACACGCCCTCGGCCACATCCTCGATCTCGAGGCCCTTCTGCGCGGTCGCGGTATCGCCCTCGAGCAGGACCTGGGAGCCCTCCTCCATGATGTCGGTGATGCACAGCACGATGCCATCGGCGGCCTTCTCGGCCTGATAGGCGCGCATAGCCTCGCGAATCTCGCCGATCATGCCGAGCGCGCGGGACTTATCGACCGTCTCGTACTGGCCGATGAGGAGCTTGGTGCCGGCAACCTCGAACATCTTGATGTCGTTGCCGACCATCTGCTCGGCGGTGAAGGAACCGGACGGACGAGTGAGGAAGACTTCCATGCCGAACTTGACCGGATCGACGCCGAGCTGCTCGCCGAGCTTGGCGGCGATGGCCGCGTCCACAGCGGTGGCGGTGGGGCTCTTAAGCATGAGGGTGTCGGTCATCATGGCCGAGAGCAGCAGCTTGGCCTGGGTGTCCGTGGGCTCGACGCCCATGACCTCGAAGAGCTTGGCCACGATGGAGCAGGAAGAGCCCCAGGGCAGCGCCACGATGTGCAGCGGGGCGGCGGTGGTGAAGTCGCCGAAGCGATGGTGGTCGACCACGCCGAAGATGGTGGCGTTCTCGAGGCCGGCGACGGACTGGCCGGGCTCGTTGTGATCGGTGAGGATGACGAGCTGCGGCTCGGCGCCCTCCTCGGCGGGCTCGATGGCGTCGATCAGCGTCGGAGCGGGCACGCCGGCGTCCTCGAGGAGCTTGGCGGACTCGGCGGGCAGCGGGCCCAAGCAGCAGGCGGTATAGGTGTTGCCCTGGTACTCGAGCTGGTTGAGCAGCTGGGACAGGACGACGGTGGACATGATGGCGTCGTTGTCGGGGTTCTGGTGACCGAACACGAGGACGTTGGCCATGGGGTTCCTCCCTTGTTGCGAATACATAGATGCTTTTATTGTAACGCCGCAAGAGGTTGGACGGCGCGATGGTCGCGGTATCATGCGTTCGGAATACAAACGCCCCGCCCCGATACGGGTGCCGCCCCGGGCGCTCGGGCGCGCCTGCGAAGGGCGTGTCTGAGCGCAAGTCCGCATCACGAGCGGCGAGAATCGGCCAAATCGGTCGAAAAGATGCCGCCCGTGATGCGGACTTCACCCTGACGATTGGAGACCCCATGCTCGCCGACTACCACGTGCACTCCGAATTCTCCGACGACTCCGTCTTTCCCGTAAAGGACGTCTGCGCCCTCGCCATCGAGCGCGGTATCGACGAGATCTGCTTCACCGACCATGTGGACTTCGAAGTCCGTCCCGATTGGGACGAATACCGTGCGGACCCCAGCTGTGCGCCCATCATCCAGGGGCAGCCGTCCATCAACGTGGATTACGAGCGCTATTTCCCCGCGATCGACGAGGTGCGCGATCGCTGTGCGGGCGACCTCGTCGTGAAGACGGGCATGGAGTTCGGCGTGCAGGAGCACACGATTGGACGCTTTGACGAACTGTTCGAGCGCTTTGCGGGCGAATGGGACTTCATCATCCTGTCCATCCACCAGGTGGGCAACCAGGAGTTCTGGAACGGCACGTTCCAGCAGGGCCGCACGCAAGACGAGTACAACATGGGCTATTACGAGGAGATGCTGCGCGTGGCGCAGCGCTTCGACCATTGGTCGGTCCTCGGGCACCTCGACCTCATCAAGCGTTACGACCAGGCCGGCCCCTGGCCGGACGCAAACGCGCGCGACATCGTGGCCGAAATCTTGGAGGATGCCATCCGCCGCGGCAAGGGCATCGAGCTCAACACGTCGTCCATCCGCTATGGACTCGCCGACCTCACCCCGAGCACCGAGTTGCTCCGCCTGTACCGCGACCTGGGCGGGCGCATCCTCACGATCGGCAGCGACTCGCACAAGCCCGAGCACCTCGGCGCGCACATCCCCATGATGCGCGAGCGCCTGAAGGATATCGGGTTCACCGAGTTCTGCACCTTCCAGGACATGGAGCCCATGTTCCACAAGCTGTAGGCAGGCGATGCGCCACCCTGCCGCTCCTGTCCGACCGTGCTTCGGAGCTCTCATGGCATCCCTTTTGCTTCCCGTCATCTACCTCACATTCATCTCGCTCGGCCTCCCAGACTCGCTACTGGGCACCGCATGGCCCGTCATGCACGTCGACCTTGGCGCGCCCGTGGCAGCGCAGAGTCTCATCTCGATCATCATCTCCTGCTGCACGATCGTTTCCTCGCTACTCACCGCACGCCTCGTGCGCCGTTTGGGCACCGGGCGCCTCACCGCGCTCTCCGTGGCACTCACCGCAGCTGCCATCCTGGGCTTCTCAACCACGAACGCCCTTTGGCAACTCTGCCTCATTGCGGTCCCATACGGCCTGGGAGCTGGCGCCATCGATGCGGCACTCAACAACTACGTCGCACTCAACTACGGTGCACGCCACATGAGCTGGCTGCACTGCTGCTGGGGTATCGGAGCGAGCGTCGGCCCACTCGTGATGGGTTGGGCACTCGGCGAGCGCATGGGTTGGCCTGGCGGCTACCTCGCCATCGGCGCGGTGCAAGTCGCCATCACCGTGGTGCTGCTGCTCTCGATTCCTCTGTGGAAGCGGGCGGACAGCGCTGACTCCGCGGGCGAGGGCGAAGGCGAAGGTCGGGCCGAGGATGAGAGCGAAGGCGGCACCCCCACAAATCGAGAGTTGCTCAATCTCCCGGGCGCGCGGGCGGCAATCGGTTCCTTTGGCACGTATTGCGCACTCGAAGGGTCCATCGGGCTTTGGATCGCCAGCTACCTCACCATGGCGCGCGGAATCGACGCCTCCACCGCAGCATCGATCGTGGCCCAGTTCTATCTCGGCATCACACTCGGGCGCCTCATCTCGGGCTTTATCGCCCATTGGCTGACAAGTGAGAACCAGATCCGCCTCGGCCAGGCACTCGTTGCCGCCGGGTTGACCGGTCTCATCATGTTCGACGGTCCCCTCGCGGCCGGCGCCTGCGTCCTTGTTGCCGGGTTCGGATGCGCGCCCATTTACCCCAGCATCGTGGCTCTCACGCCCAGACGCTTCGGCCAGCGCGCCTCCCAGGGACTGGTCAGCCTGCAGATGGCCTGCGCATACGCCGGATCCATGCTCGTCCCGCCGATCTTTGGCCTGGTCGCAGGCGCGGGCGGATCGCCGCTCATTCCGTTCATGGCGGTCGCGCTCCTGGCGACAAACGTTTTTCTCGCCGAACGCGCCGCGAGACGCTGAGAACTGTGCGCGGTCGGAGGCTGCGCGCGGTCGGAGGTCGCGCGCGCCTGGAGGCTGTGCACGATTGGAGCTTATGAACGATTCGCCGCACGTCGATTTTTGAGAGCAATTAAAACTGCAGCTCAGGGCATGTGCAAAAATGGAGCTTATGAATGAATCATTCATAAGCTCCAAACGTGACAAGAAAACCGTTCATAACCTCCAGCTGCTCGCAACTGCGATGGCAACGCGACTGCAGCTGAAAGCCTACACCTCGCGGGCAGCAGCTCGCAGGGCCACGTATGCTGCGCCGAAGATGCCCGCATCATTGCCGAGCTCCGCGACCTCGATGGAGGTTCCACGGCTCACCCTGAAGGCGCGGGCGGCGTACTTCTCGCGCAGGGAATCCAGGAACATGTCGGCCGAAGCGGACGCGCCGCCGCCGAGCACGTAAACCTCGGGGTCTACAACGGCGGAAATGATCTGCAAACCGAGCGAGAGATAGTCCATGGTGTCATCGATCGCGGCGAGCGCCGCCTCGTCGCCCGCACGAGCCGCGTCGAACACTGAGCGCGAATCGCTCGGACCCACCAGCTCGACAGGCTCGACGCCGCGCTCCCCGCACACGCGCAGGTAGTTGTTAACCACGCCGGAAGCCGAGGCGTACTGCTCCAGACATCCACGCAGACCGCATCCACACGCACGCTCCTCGCCCGGGTTCACGCAGATGTGCCCGATCTCGCCACCGGCACCGAATGCGCCGTCGATGACGTCGCCGTTCACCACCACGCCGCCGCCGAGGCCCGTGCCGATCGTCACCATGACCATGCTGCGATGCCCCTGCGCGCTGCCGCGCCAGACCTCGCCCATCGCCGCCGCATTCGCATCGTTCACATAGCGAACCAGCGCATGAGGGCAGCGCGCCTCGAGCGCCTCTTTGAGTGCCGCGGCGTCGATCTCGATGTTGGCCGCCATGGTGATCACACCGCTTGCGGGCACCGGACAAGGCACCGCCAAACCGATGCCGCGCACGAACAACATGGGCTGCTGCACCGCGCCCATGAGTTGCTCGATACCCCCGACAACGGCCGCGTACCCCTCTTCGCATGCCAACGAGGGCGTGGGGACACTCGTCTTGCCGAGCAAATCCCCGGCCTCATCGAACAAGCCGAGCTTGACCGAGGTCCCGCCCACGTCGATGCCGATGTAATGCTGCTTGCCCTCCGCCATGAGGTCTCCTTTCACACCGCCCAAGCCGCGCTGATGCGACTGTATCGTTTCCGCTCTCGACTATACCCGGCATCGCGCAACGCGCGCGCCACAACCCGATAGACGGTTCCGACGCCTATTCGACGGCAAAATGGCGGATGCCCGATACGGCAACGCCGATGACCATGCCCACCAGCGCCGGCACGACCCAATTCATGCCAAGGTCGGCGAAGGGCATCGCATCGAAGGGCAACCACGCGCCCGCGAAGAACGCATCGCGCAGAGCAGTGGCAACGCTCACCACGCCCGTGAAGCCCACAACCCACGGCCACACGCGAGGAACGAGGTCGCACCCTTTGTGCATCATCCCCATGAGCACGATCACGATCGCCACGGGATACAGCGCGTTCAACAACGGGATCGAGAACGCCAGAATCGCATCGAGGCCCACATTGGAAACGGCGCAGGAGAACACGGCGAAACCCAAGGCCCACATGCGATAGGGAACGCGCGGAAACGCCTCGGCGAAATACGTGCCGCAGCAGCTGATGAGGCCAATGCACACGTTCAGACAAGCGAGCAGGAAAATCGCAGCGACAACCACCGTTCCCATGGAGCCGAAGTGCAAGGTGGCCGAAGCCGTCAGGATCGCGGCGCCGTTAGTCGCATCCGGCATGGCTGGGGCCATATTCAGGCCCACCACGGCCAGGCCGCAGTAGATGAGACCCATGAGCAAACCGGCAAACACGCCTGCGCGCGAGACCTCGCGCGTGAGACCCGCATCATCGGTCACGCCGAGCTCGCGGATATTCGTCGCGATGATGATGCCGAAGGTGAGCGACGCAAGCAAGTCCATGGTCTGATAGCCCGTCTGGAAACCCGCCATGACCGCATTGCCCTCATACGCGCCGTGCGTCGCACGGGCGGCGTCTACGGGATTGAGCAGCGCGGCGCCCACCACAGCCACGATCAGCACGATAAGCGCGGGACCGGTGATGCGCCCCAGCAGCTTGGTGAGCGCACTGGGGTGCATGGCCAGCAAGTAGGCCACGGCAAAGAACGCCACCGAGAACACGAGGCGCGCCGCTTCGAGCGAGATGCCGGTGGGAAGCAGCGGCTGCAACATCTCAAAAGAGGTCGACGAGGTGCGCGGGATGGCCAAGCACGGTCCGATCGCGAGGTAGATGGCGGCGACGAACACGCTCGAGAACACCGGGTGCACACGCGAGGCGAGGTCGCGAATGGTACCGGCAAGGCCCACGGCGATGATGCCGAGCATGGGCAGGCCGATTCCGGTGATGAGAAAACCGATCATGGCGGGTACGACGGCGCCGCCCGCCTGCAGGCCGAGAAGGGGCGGGATAATGAGATTGCCCGCCCCGAAGAACATAGAGAACAAGGTGACGCCCACGAACAGGGACTGCCGGGACGTGAGTTTTGCGCTCGTCATGTGCGCCTCCCTCCGGATCGTCGTTTCCGTAATGGGAGACACTGTAGCAGAGTGGAGTACCTGTCCGCTAGACGAGTTTGACGATGGGGGCGAATCCCTTCATGAGCTTCTTGGTCTGACCGGAACGCTCGAACTGGACCTCGATCATATCGCCGGCGGCGGAGATGACCGTGCCGGGGCCGAACGTCTTGTGGCTCACGCGGTCGCCGGCGACGAACGTCGTGGCAGCGGCCTCGACATCCACCTTGCGCTCGACCGTTGCCGAGACGGCGCTCTTCTTGGGGCGCGGGGCGCCGGAACCGAAGGTCGCGGGACCACGGTCGGGCGAAGCGACGCGGCCCGCCTGGGCGCTGACGCCCGTACGGCGCTGCGTGCCCGGCGTCGAACGCGTATAGGAACCGAAGACGCGGCCGCCGTACATGTCCGAGCCCCGACCCGACCCGAAGGTCCCTCGGCGGTCGCCGCGCTTCTCCCAGCCGGTGCCCTCGAACCCGGAGGACCCTATCCCGGAGAACTCGATGTTCTCGGTGGGAATCTCGTTCACAAAGCGCGAGCGCGGGTTGGCCTGCGTGGAACCGTAGGTGCGACGCGTGGCGGCGTAGGTGAGGAACAGGCGCTTGCGGGCGCGCGTGATGGCAACGTAGGCCAGGCGGCGCTCCTCCTCCAGCTTTGCCGGGTCGTCGTCTGACCAGCCGGCGACGTGCGGGAAGATGCCCTCCTCCATGCCGGCCACGAACACCGCGGGAAACTCCAGGCCCTTGGCGGAGTGGACCGTCATCATGGTGATGGCGTGGCTCTCCCCCGCCAGGGCGTCCAGGTCGCTACGCAGGGCCAACCACTCGAGCAGGGCCGGCAGGGCCTTGCAGGCGAGCGGGCCGTACATGCGCTCGACCTCGACCGCGGCGAGAGCGGCGGCGTTCGGAGCGGGAGCGGGCGCCATGGAAGGGTTCGCCAATGCATCGGACAGCGCACTCGCAGCAGCGGTCATTGCGGCGCCCATCGGCATCGCGGTGTCAGCAGGCATGGGGGCGACCTCCGGTACGTCCGCCACACCGGCGGCGCGCAGCTCCTCGAGGCTCTCGAGCGTGCCCTCGATGTCCTCGTGCGTCTCCTCGAATTCAGCGGCGACGCCCAAGAACTCCTGGATGTTCTCGGCTCGGGACTCGGCCTCCATAGTGCCCTCGGCGCGGAACGCCTGCACCAGGCCGCTCTTGTCCACGATCATCTCGACGACGTCCTTGAGCTCGCCGTCCATGCGGCGTCCCTCGCGCACGATGTTCACAAAGTCGCCGAGGGCATGACGCACCTTGGCGGAGAACATGCCCGTCTCGGCGATGGCGAGCTCGCACGCCTGGAAGAACGAGCAAGCGTTCATGCGGGCTAGGTCCTCGATCTTGCCGATAGAGGTTGAGCCGATGCCGCGGCGCGGGGTGTTGATGACGCGCTTGACGCTCATCTCGTCCGCGGGGTTCACGATCATCTTGAGATACGCCATGACATCGCGGATCTCGGCGCGGTCGAAGAATCGCGTGCCGCCCACGATCTTGTAGGGCACACCGGCGCGCAGGAACATATCTTCCAAGATACGGGACTGCGCGTTCGTACGGTAGAAGACGGCCATGTCGTCATAGCTGGTGCCGGCAGCGCGCAGTTTCTCGATCTCGGAGGCGATCCAGCGCCCCTCGTCGCGCTCGTCGCTCGCCTGATAGGCCTGGATCTTCTCGCCGTCGCCCAAATCGGTGAACAGGCGCTTCTCCTTGCGCTGCGAGTTGTTGCGCACCACGGCGTTGGCGGCGGCCAGAATATGGCCGGTCGAACGGTAATTCTGCTCAAGCTTGACCACCTTGGCCTGCTTGAAATCCTTCTCGAAGTCGAGGATGTTCGAGATGTCGGCGCCGCGCCAAGAGTAAATCGACTGATCGTCGTCGCCCACGACCATGAGGTTCTGGCACTTGGCGGCGAGCAGGTTGGCGATCTCGTACTGGACATGGTTGGTGTCCTGGTACTCGTCGACGCTGATGTAGCGGAAGCGCTCCTGGTACTTCTCGAGCACCTCGGGGCGAGTACGCAGCAGCTCGAGCGTGCGCACGAGCAGGTCGTCGAAGTCCATGGCGTTCGCGGCGCGCAGACGGCGCTCCAGCTCCAGGTACACCTGGGCAGCCTTCTGCTCCTGCGGTGAGCTCGCCTTCTCGATGAGCTCCTCCGGGCCGATCATGGCGTTTTTGGCCGTGGAGATCTTGGAGCGGATCATGTTGATGGGGTACTGCTTTTGCTCGATGCCCAGGTGGGTCATGATCTCGCGCACCATGCGGCGGGAATCGTCATCGTCGTAAATGGTGAACTGGCCGGTGTAGCCGAGCAGATCGGCATCCTCGCGCAGCATACGCACGCACATGGCATGGAAGGTGCACACCCACATGCCGCGCATACCGCCGTCGGGCAGCATGGCGGAGAGACGCTCGCGCATCTCCGCGGCGGCCTTGTTGGTGAACGTGATGGCGAGAATCTGCCAAGGGCGAATGCCCAGGTCGCCGATCATGCGGGCGATACGGAACGTAAGCACGCGCGTCTTGCCCGATCCAGCGCCGGCGAGCACGAGCAGTGGGCCCTCGGTGGTGAGGACCGCCTCGCGCTGGGCGGGGTTGAGCGTGTCGATGTCGACGAGGGGACGCGCCGGGGCGGGAGCTGGGGTGGCAGCGTTCGGGGCCGCCGCATACGCCGGGGCAGAGCCGTGCGCCGGGGCGACAGCGGGAGCCGGGGCGACGGGGGCGTGCGACGGGACGGGAGCTGGGACGGCGGCGGGGGCCGTGGGCTCATAGTCCACGGGGATGTAGTCGGCGGGAACCTCGACATGGTCGGGCGTTGCGCCATACGCGTCGAGCGGCACGAGGTCGGGCTCGGGGGTCGCGGATGCCGTGTCCCACAGATTCGGCTGATCGGTCATGCTCTCTCCAAAACACACGAGGGCGCAAGGCCGGCCTTCAACTTGATCTCATTCAGTATACCGAGGCGTGCGGATAGAAACGCCCAATGCGAGCGGATGAACCCCTTCTCCGCAAGTGGGGCCGCGCGCGGGTGATTTGCGGCCCGTGCAAAATGCAGCTTATGAACGATTGGAGCTTATGAACGATTTTGATTTTGCCTCACGGTACGACCCATTAAAAGCCCAGGTAGAAAGCGTGCAATATCGCAGCTTATGAACGAATCGTTCATAAGCTGCAAAAATTGCCAGCGAAATCGTGCATAAGTTCCAAGGCCCCCGCGCGTCCGTCGCAGGCCGCAGGCCGCACGTCCGCCCCGTCGCGGTCGCGCTCCCATCACAGGCCGCAGCCCCCTGCCACCGCGGTGTGCCTACGCGCCGACGCAGGTCACGTCGTAGGGCGTGGTCTGATACACGTAGTAGTTGAGCCAGTTGGTGTAGAGCAACTGGGCCTGCGCGCGCCACGAGCACAGAGGCTCGAGCGCGGGATCGTCATCGGGGAAATAGTTCACCGGCACATCGGGATCTATCCCGGCGCGAACGTCGCGCTCGTACTCAAGGCGCAGCGTGTCGGCGTCGTACTCGGGATGGCCGAACACGAAGAACCGTCGGCTGTCCACGCTCTTCACCAAGTACAGGCCTGCCTCATCGGAGCTCGCGATGACTTCGAGCTCGGGATGCGCACGGACGGCGCCCTCGTCCACGCCGGCATAGCGCGAGTGGACGGCAAGGAAGCGATCGTCCAGGCCGCGGACGAGCGGGGAGCTCGGCTTTTCCAAACGATGCTCGTACACGCCGGAAAGCTTGGCGGGTAGCTCGTGCTTGTCGATCCCGTAATGATGGAACAGACCCGCCTGCGCGCCCCAGCAGATATGCAGCGTGGAGTGAACGTTGGTGGCGGACCAATCCATGATCTCCACGAGCTCGTCCCAATAGTCGACGTCGGGGAAATCGAGTTTCTCGACCGGGGCGCCGGTGATGATCAGCCCATCGAAGCGCTCATCGCGCACCTCGTCGAACGTGCGGTAAAAGGTCTCCAGATGCTCATGGGAGACGTTCTTGGCCTCGTGGCTGCGCGTGCGCAGCAGCTCGACCTCGATCTGCAACGGCGTGTTCGAGAGCTTCCGCATGATCTGCGTCTCGGTTGCGATTTTGGTCGGCATGAGGTTCAAGATCAGCACGCGCAGTGGACGGATGTCCTGATGCAGCGCGCGATACTCGGTCATGACAAAGATGTTCTCGCTCTCGAGCGCCGCGGTCGCGGGCAGGGCGTCGGGGATGCGGATGGGCATGGGGCCTCCTTTATCGCGGTCACCCCATGGTACGACAAACGGCGCCTACGCGACGAGCGGCATCATGGCGATGATCAACGCGAAGCCCGCAAGGTCGGCCGGCGAGAACACGACGCCGATCCACAGGGCGCTCAGCACCGTGGCGGAAATGGGCTCGACCGTGGAGAGCATCGCCGTCTTGAGCGAGCCGATCTCGCGCACGCCCTGCATGTAGAACAGATACGAACACCAGGTGCCCAAGACCACGAGCGCGGCGAACACCACCCAGCACGACACGTCGAAAGTGGCGGCCGCCTGCCCCCAATCAGGCACGAAGGGTGCGGTGGCGAGGCCCACCGTCAACATGGCCCAACCGTTGACCGCCGCGACGCCGTACCGGGCCAGGATGCGGCGGGGAAACACCGCCAGGCCCGCACCGCCGAGAGCGGCGAGCAGGCCGAATGCGAGGCCCGCCGGGGGAAGCGCCATCCGAGAGGGGTCTCCGCCGGTGGTTATGAGGAACGTGCCGCCCAATGCGAGGACCATGCCGATGACCTCGCGCCGCCTGGGCGCACGGCGGCCGACCACGCATGCGACCGCCGCGACGGGCAGGAGCTGCAGGCTCTGCAGGACCGTTGCCGTGGCGGAATTGGTCGCCTGGATGGCCATGAGATAGGAGAACTGGTTGAGGAACAACCCGCCGCCCGTGAAGAGCAGCAGGTCGCGCACGGCCGATTTGTCGCGCAGGAGCTCGATGGGCCGGCGATCGCCGCGCGCGGCGGAGAGCAGCAGGAACAAGATGCCCGCGAGGACCATGCGGACGCTCATCACCCACATGGGGTCGATGCCGCTGGAACGGAACAGATAGCTCACGGCCGTGCCGGAAAAGCCCCACAGGGCCCCGCCCGTCAGGGCATACGCCATGCCGCGCAGGTTCATGTGATACGACCCGGCGTGCGATGCCGCGCCGGCGTGCGTCTCCGCCATCATCCATCCCTCCATCTTCGGCAACCGAATCGTCGATCGCCACCCATCATGTCATATCGCCCATCTCGCATGACGTCAAAATACGCACTCCCCCTGCACTACACGCGATTCCCGCTTTCCCGTGTCGCCCGGGACCCGTGCAGGGCAATGCGCCCGGCCCGAACGCATCGTTCAAGCCGGGCGACTCCATACCCCGGAAGTGCCTGAGGGGAAGCACTCGGGGCGTCATATGGCCTCTCTTAGGCGAGGAATCCGAAGAACGCGCCGACCAGGGCGATCGCAATCGTCATGAGCAGGATGCCCGTCGCCTTCATCCCCTTCTTGAGGCAGCCGTACATGAGGAACACGTACAGCAGCGAGAGCAGGGAGGGGAAGATCTGATCGAGGTACGACTGCATCTCGAAGGTAGTCTCGCCAATGGTCATCGCCAGCGGCGTGGACAGGGCGACCATGCTCGCGCTCATGCCGCCGATGACCATGAGGCCGACGATCGTGGCGCCCTTGCTGAGCTTCTGCAGGACCGCCCCACCGCGGGCACCCTCGACAAGGCTGGTGCCCGACTTGTAGCCGACCATGGTCAGGAAGTAACGGATGATGATATGGGGGATGTTGAAGATCAGGAGGAACAGGATCGGACCCAAGGGGCTGCCCTGCTGGCACAGGGAGATACCGATGCCGCTCGCGATGATGCGCAGCGTGCCCTGGAAGAACGAGTCGCCGATGCCCGCGAAGGGACCCATGAGACCGACCTTGACGTTGTTGATGATCGAGGTGTCGAACTCTGGGTTCTCGCTCGCCTCGCGCTCGAGCGCCGCCGCCACGCCGGAGATGGCGCCAACCACGTGGGGCGTGGTGTTGAAGATCGCCATGTGGCGCGTGAGCGCCGCGGCGCGCTCCTCTTTGGTATGCCAGAACCGCTTGATGGCGGGCCACATGGCGAGGGCGAAGCCCAGGCCCTGCTGGCGCTCGTAGTTGTAGCAGTTCTCCAGGAAGAAGGAGTTGAGGAACAGCTCCTTCACGAGCTTCTTGTCGTCAGTGGAAAGCGTGGTCTTCTCGCTACTCATCGAACAGGTCATCTCCCTCGTCAACAGCGGCAGCCTGAGTGCCCGCGGAACCGTTTTCATACGCCACGATGAACGCGACGCCGACGCCGATGATGGTGATGGCCATGATCGGCAGCTTGAGATATGCGAAGAGCACGAATCCGAGCAGGAAATATATGAAGTTGCGACCGTTCATCATGGGCTGGAGCAGCAGCGCGAAGCCCACGGCGGGGATCATGCCGCCCGCAAGGGTCAGTCCGCTCATGATGACCGGCGGGATCGCCTCGACGAACGAGGTGACCGCGGGGGCGCCGAGCAGCACCGCGACGAAACCGACCAGGAAGTACATGCCGCTCTGAAGCATGAGGCCGCCGAAGTTGAGGGCGTGCATGCCGCGGACGTTCGCATCGGCGGCGAGCTTCATCGCGAAGTCCATGAACCAGCTTCGAACGATGAAGAGGGCGACCTTGATGGACTGCGCAAGGATGGAGATGGGCAGGGCCAGGGCCAGGGCGGTCTCGGTACCCTTGCCGGAAATGATGGCGAATGCGGTGCCCAGGCCGGCGCCCACGATGACGTCCGGCGGAACCGCGGCGCCGATCTGCATGGCGCCCATGAACACCAGCTCGAGGCTGGCGCCGACGACGAGACCCGTCGCCAGATCGCCCAAGACAAGGCCGACCAGCGGCGCCACGACGAGCGGGCGCATGACCATGCACGTTCCGGCCATCTTCTCGAGGGTCCAAGCGATGGCCATGACCAAACCGACCATGATCGCTTCGTACATAGGAACTCCTTCCCCTTTACTTCCGGCGAACCGGATTGATACCTGATGTCAGATGCTTGGATTAGAACTTCTCGCGCAGATGCTTGTAGGACTGCGCCGTCGTCGAGGGGACCTCTTGGACCTCGATTTCGATGCCCATGGCGTCGATGTCGTCGAGAGCCGCCACATCCTCATCGCTCACATACACCATGCGGGAGAACAGGCGCTTGCCCTCCCCGGAGGCCATGCCTCCCAAATTGACGAGCGGACGGTCGGGAATGAGGTCGAGGAGCCGCTTGACCGTCTCCGGGTCGGGGCAGACCACGAACACGCGCATGCTCTCCAGACGGGGGTTCTTGAGCAACTCCGCGGCATCCTCGACGGTGCGCACGGCGAGCTTGACGCCCTCGGGGCAGCACATCTTCATGATCTGCTTGCGCATCGGGTCGTTCGCCGCCGCATCGCTCGCGATGACGATCGCGTTGAAATCGAGCTTCGACTTCCAGCTGAATGCAACCTGACCGTGCAAAAGCCTGTCGTCGATTCGGATTCTCTGAATCATGGATATATCCTTTCCCATTCAGGCGCGAAACGCCTACAGTTCCTTCGAGATGTACGCGCTGATGCCCGCATTGAGCCTGCGCGTGAGGTCCCGCCCGTGGTCATCTGCGAGGCGATACGCGAGCACCTGCGCGAACGTGAGGTGCTCCAAGGCGCCGAACAGCTCGCTCGCCTCCTCGAACACGAAGTCCCGCGACCCCGTGCCGACACCGCCCACCAAGGCGCAGAAGCCGATCTTCTCGTTCAGGAACGTCGCGATCGCGCGTGCCTTGTCGGCGTCGGCCCCCTTTCGCGCGAAGATGAGGTACGCGCCCGAAGCGTCGAAGGCGTTTTGCGGACCGTGGATGATCTCCTCGAGCTCGAAGCTGCGCGTGACCATCGGCACCATTTCCATCGCCTTGATATCCGCCTCGCGGGCGACCGCCCACAAGTCGTCGGCACCGGCGCACATCAGGTAGTCGGCGCGCATGAGGGAGAAACGGTGCCGGTCGTACCAGGCGAGCGCCCGATCCATTCGCTCGGGCATGACGCCGATGACGGACAGGATCTCATCGTCCATCTGAGACGCCCCGGCCTCCGAAACGGTCCCCGATTCGATCCCCATCGAGATGGCGAGCTGCCAGCAGCTCAGAATCGTCGTGCAAACGCCGACCGTTCGATAGAGGAACCGCTCCTCGCCGCACCCCATCTCGATTGCGACATCGGAAGCCGCGGCGATGGGCGATTCGACGTCCGCGGTAATCGAGCACACCGTGCAGCCCGCCTCATGCAGCTTCTCAACCGCCTCGTACACAAGGCGCGTCGCACCGCCCTGGCTGATGACGACATACAGCGCATCGCGGTCGAAAGAAGTCGCGTACGAGGTGAACTGGTTCGGGAACACGGGCTGCGCCTCAATGCCCAGGCGATCGAACAGCGGGCAGGCGGCAAGCGCCCCGTTGTAAGAGGATCCGCTGCCGATGAAGACCACGCGCTTATACCCGCGTCCGGCAATCACATCCATGAGCGAGTCCATGCGCTCGCTTCGAGACCGCACCATCGATTCGAGGATCGGCGGAATCGAGGCGATTGAATCCAAAAACGTCAATGCTCCTCCTTGCCACTATCAGATATCAGGACAATGCGGGATGTTTCTCGCATTGCTGGTGATATTGATAGAACAATTTAATTCTATTTGCAATGACATATTGTTGGACTATCGGTTTAATTGTCATGTTTTATCGGTAAGCGGTAGCACGGCGCTGGCTATTCGGACGACCAGGTGCCCCCAACCTGCCGATACATTTCGCTTTTCCCGGGCTTTTTGACGGCATGCATCTCAAGACCTTCGCGCCTGATACCGCTATCCATCGGTTTTAAGCCATTTATCGGCAGCTCGGATAATGTGAACCCCCTGCATTGCATTCTCGTCTACCATATAAGACGTTTAGGAGGATTTGTCATGTCAAAGATTTCAAAATACCAAGTCGTCGAGCGCGCCATACGCGACGCCATCATCGACGGAACTCTCAAGGTCGGCGATCAGCTCATGACCGAAGAGGAGCTCTGCACGCGCTTCGGCTTTTCCCGCACGACCATCGGCAAGGCACTCGACAACCTCCGCGCACACGGCTATATCGAACGCGTCGCCGGGCGGGGGACGTTCGTCAAAGCGGCGCACGTGGAAAAACAGGCCGGAAGCTCAAGCAGCTTCACCGAGGACATGGCGTCCATCGGTCTCAAGGCCGGCGCGAAGCTCATATCGTATGAAGTGCTTCGCGCGCGCGACGTGCCCGAGATCGCAAAGCATCTGCGCGCCGACGAGAATGAGCTCATACACCACTTTGTTCGCCTGCGCACGGGCGACGAGCGCCCCGTCGCGATCGGCTACACCTACATCCGCGGAAGCGTCATCCCCGCGGTCGACATCGAAAGCCTCGATGGCTCCTTCTACGCATATGTTCGCTCCCTGGGAATAGAGATACATCCCGCCGAGCAGGTGCGCATTTGCGCGGTCCTGCCAAGCGAGGAGCAGCTCGAGCTCCTCGAGGCGAAGGGGATCGCCCTTCTTAGGTCCTCGCATGTCAACTGCGCCGTAAAAGACGGGTCGACGGCGCCCTTCGAATACACGGAGACCTATTACAACAGCGACATGTTCTCGTTCACCGCGCAAAACCCCCAGGCGACCGCCACCCCCCAGTGGTGACGGCGGCGGGAGCCGAACGAACGGCCCCGCCGCCACTCGGGGCGGCCCCTACCGCACGCTCGCCTCGTAATCGGCGATCGCGGCAAGGAAGGCCGCCCCGTATGCGTCGGCCTTCTTCTCGCCGATGCCGGGAACGTCGAGCAGCTCCTCTCGCGTTGCCGGTCTCTTGCGACACATGCCGCGCAACGTGGCATCCGAGCAGATGATGTACGCGGGAACCTGATGCTCGTCGGCGAGCTCCCGGCGCAGATCGCGCAGCTCCTCGAACAGCTCGGCATCATCGCCCACGCGCGAGCGGGCATCCAGCGCCGCCTCCTCACGCACCAAATCGACGGCGCGCCGCGCACGGCTGGCCGACTTGGTCTTCGAGGCGCGTTTCTTCACGGTGAAGGCAAACTCGCCCGCATGCTGCGGTGCCAGGGCCTCATCGGCGCGAGGACCGAGGCCCACCACCGGGAAGCGCCCCTGCGACTGCACCAGGTACCCGCAACCCACCAACTGGTCCACGACCTCCTTGATGCGCTTGAGGGGGACCTCGCCCACGGCGCCGTACCCGGGAGCGTCGAACAAGTTGAACTGCCGGATCTTCTCGGTATTCGCACCGTGCAGCACATCGGCAACGAGCGCCTTGCCAAAACGCCCACCCGTCGCGGCGACCATCCGCAGGGCGGCGAGCGCCACCTCGGTCACATCCTCGACCTCGTAGCGCGTCAGGCAGTTGGAGCAGTTTCCGCACCCCTCAGATGACGAGGCCCCGCCGGTCTCGATGCCGAGAGCCCCCTCGTCGCCAAAATACCGCAGGATGTAGGCGCGCAGGCAACCGGTCGTTTGGCAATAGCCCTCCATCTGGGCGAGCAGGCGATAACGGTTCTGACGCGCGAACTCGCGCTCCTCCGGGCTCAACGTGTCGTCCGGCACATCCTTCTCGATGAAAAAGCGACGCAGGCTGAAATCATGCCCGTTCCAAAGCAGATAGCACGCCGCCGGGTCACCGTCGCGCCCCGCGCGGCCCGCCTCCTGGTAATACGCCTCGATGCTCTCCGGCACGTTGTGGTGGACCACGTAGCGCACGTTCGGCTTGTCGATGCCCATGCCAAAGGCGTTCGTAGCGACCATGAGCGGCGCGGCGTCGGCGATGAAGGCCGCCTGCTCGGAAGCGCGATCCTGCTGCCCCATGCCTGCGTGGTACCGCGCGACCCGGATGCCGTGCGGCTCCAAGGCGCGACCGAGCTCGTCGGAGAGCTCGTCCACCGCCTTGCGCGTCGCGCAGTACACGATGCCGCTCTCGTCCTTGTGGGCGAGCGCGTAATCGCGAATCCAGGTCGCCTTGGCCTTGTCGCCCATCTCCTCCACGTTGAAGGAGAGGTTCGCACGGTCGAAGCCGGTCACCACCGACTGCGGCGAATGGAGCCCGAGCATCTCGGAGATGTCGTCGCGTACGCGGTTCGTCGCCGTGGCCGTAAAAGCCGCCACCACGGGGCGCTGGGGCAGCGCGTCGATGAAGTCGGCGATCGCGAGATAGGAGGGCCGGAAATCCTGGCCCCATTGGGATACGCAGTGCGCCTCATCGACCGCGATCAGGGGCAGGCCCAACCCGCCGGGCTGGGCCAGACGCTGGGCGAATTCGACGAATCGAGGATCGGACAGGCGCTCTGGCGCCACGTACATGATCTGATACCAGCCCTCTGAGGCGCGCTTGAGCACCGTGTTCTGCTGGGCGGGCGTGAGCGAGGAATTGAGATAACTCGGTCGGGCGCCGACTTCCTTGAGTGCGCGGACCTGGTCGCCCATGAGCGAGACGAGGGGCGAGATGACCAGAGTGAGCCCCTGCAGCATGAGGGCCGGGACCTGATAGCAAATGGATTTACCCGCGCCCGTGGGCATAACGCCCAACGCGTCCTCACCGGAGAGGATGGCAGAAACCATCCGCTCCTGACCCGGACGGAAGGAGTCGTAGCCAAAGTACTGTTTGAGTGTCTGCTTTGCCCCGTCTATCACGCGCCGCACCTTTCGCTTTCGTTGTGCATACCGATGATAGCCGAGAGCGCGTGATACAATCGGCCCACACTTTTGCCCAATCCCCACTTCGAAGGAGCTGCCGTGGCAAACGCCGTCGACGCACTCACCGATCGCGCGCTCGAACTCGCGCGTCTCACGATCGTCCGCCGCATCATCACCGCGGTCGCGGTCACGGTCTCGGCGCTTATCCAGACATTCCTCATCCAGGCGTTCGTCCAGCCCGCCGACCTGCTGCCGAGCGGTTTTACCGGCGTTGCCGTCCTCGTCGACCGCATCACCGCGCTCGGCGGCGTGCACATCGACACCTCACTCGGCATGCTCGCGCTCAACATCCCCGTCGCCGCCATGTGCTGGAGCGGCATCAGCCGACGCTTCGTGCTGTTCTCCATGGCGCAGGTCGCCCTGTCCTCGCTGTTCCTCAACATCTTCAACTTCGGCCCGTTTTTGGGCGACAAGATAATGCTCATCATCTTCGGCGGCGTGGTCTCGGGGCTCTCCATCGCCATCGCCCTCAAGGCGGGCGCTTCCACGGGCGGAACGGACTTCATCGCCCTGTGGGTCTCGAACCATACCGGCAAGACCATCTGGGGCGCGATCTTCGCATTCAACTGCCTCATCCTGGTGATCTTCGGCCAGATGTTCGGCTGGGACAACGCCGCGTACTCCATCGTGTTCCAGTTCATCTCGACCAAGACGATCGACAGCTTCTACCATCGCTACGACCGCGTGACGCTCCAGATCACGACGCGCCTGGCGGACGAGGTCATGACCGCCTACGTCAACCACTTCCAGCACGGCATCAGCTGCGCCGAGGTCGTCGGTGGATACAGCCGCGACAGGATGTACCTGCTTCACACCGTCGTATCGACCTATGAGAGCCAGGACATCATCAAGCTCGTATGCGACGTCGACCCCGGTGCCGTAATCAACGTGTTCCACACGCTCGACTTCGTGGGCGGCTGGTGGGGCGGCCATGTGGACGAGCCGCTGCCCACCGCGGTGCCCGACCCGGACAAGCCCGCCCGTCTGCTGTCCAAGCAAGCCCGCCGCCAGGAGCAGTCCGGCCTGCAGCAGGACGACGGCCGCTAACCCAACGTCAAATCGCTCCGAATCGGTTGCATCCCCGATAGATCTCCGCCTCAATTGGAGACGGCCTCAATTGAAGCGTCCGGCAAAGCGCGTGCAATGTCGAAATTGGCACGCTTCAACGCTGCAATTTTCGACATTGCACGCATGCCTCGATCACGTCTCAATTGGTGCCTGTCCCCAAGTGAGACGCATCCCTGAACGAGGCGTTAGTCGTCGTCGCCCGAGGGGCCGAGCTGGATGAGGATCTCCAGCGCCGCCTGAACGGGCCCGATGCCGCCGTTGGAGACATCTGCGTTGATGCCGCGACCGATGCCGCTGCCATTGCCCGCCCCGACCTTGTATGGGACCGTGAACTTGCGCGTCTTGGGAAATGCGATGGCCCCCAACTTGGTGCGCAGCTCGAACGCCACGTCCTTGGGCACATCGACGCCCTGGTACGTGAGCTTGCCCGCGATGAGCGAGATGCTCTCGAGGCCGAGCCTGTCGGCGCGAATGCGGATGCGCGTGCGGTCGAACAGGTTCTGCGCGGCCTCGGGCAGCGCCCCGAACGTCTCCTCACACTCCTGCTGCAGCGCGTCCACCTGCTCGAGCATGTCCGCGGCAGCGAGCTTGCGATACACCAGCACGCGGCGGTCGACCGCCGGTACGTACTCCTCTGCCAGGAAAAAGTCGGCCGGCAGGTTGATGGCAACGCCCGCCTGCTCCACGTCCGCACCGCCCTCGCCGCGCGCCTCGGCCACGGCAGCCCCAAGCATCTGCGTGAACAGGTCGAAGCCCACACTCGAAAGATTGCCGTGCTGCTCGGCGCCGACGAGCGAACCCGCGCCGCGAATCTCCAAGTCTCGCATGGCGATGCGCATACCGCTGCCCAGGTCCTGGAACTCGGAGAGAGCGGTGAGACGCGCCGTGGCCTCCTCGGTGAGCGGAAGCTCGCCCGGGAACATGAAGTACGCGTACGCCTGGGTTGCCGAACGACCAACACGGCCCTTGAGCTGATAGAGCTGCGCCAAGCCCAAGCGCTGCGAGTCCTCGATGATGAGGGTGTTCGCGCTCGAGTTGTCGATGCCGCTCTCCACGATGGTGGTGGCGATGAGCACATCGATCTTCTTGGTGGCGAACTGCACCATCACATCCTCGACCTCGCGCGGGCTCATCTTACCGTGCGCCACTCCGATGCGCGCCTCCGGCGCCGCCTCGAGCACGCGCTCGACGGCGTCGTCGATGGTCTTCACGCGGTTGGACACGTAGTAGACCTGGCCGCCACGCCCAATCTCCAAACGAATGGCCGCACTCACCACATCCGGGTCGTACTCACCCACATGCACAGCAACCGGGCGGCGCCCGGTAGGCGGCGTGGTGATGAGGCTCATGTCGCGCACCCCGCTCATGGCCATCTGCATGGTGCGTGGGATGGGCGTCGCAGAAAGCGTGAGCACGTCGATCTGCTCGCGCATGTTTTTGAGCTGCTCCTTGTGTTGGACGCCGAAACGCTGTTCCTCGTCGATGATGACCAGGCCGAGCTCGTGCGGGTTCACATCGGCCGAGAGCAGGCGATGCGTGCCGATGAGCACGTCGACTTTACCCTCGGCAAACGCAGCCAACGCGCGGCGCTGCTGCGCGGGTGTGCGAAAGCGAGAAAGCACTTCGACCTCCACGCCAAAGGGCGCAAAGCGCTCGAAGAACGTCTCGTAATGCTGCTGGGCGAGAATCGTCGTGGGGCACAGGACCATGACCTGACGCCCACCGTCGACACACTTGAACGCGGCACGCAGGGCGACTTCGGTCTTTCCAAAACCCACGTCGCCGCAAAGCAGGCGATCCATGGGCTTGGCCGACTCCATATCGGACTTGATGTCGGCAATGGCATCGAGCTGGTCGCGCGTCTCGTCGTACGGGAAGCTCTCCTCCATCTCGATCTGGCTCGCGCTGTCCGGCCCAAAGGCGAAGCCCGTGATGGAGCTGCGGCGCGTATACAGATCGACCAGGTCGAACGCGAGTTTTTTAGCGCTTTTACGGGCCTTGGTGGTGGCGCGGCTCCAGTCGGCGGTGTTGAGACGCGTGAGACGCGGGTTGTCGCCGTCGGGACCGACGTAGCGCGTGATGCGGTCGACCTGCTCGAGCGGCACGTACAGTTTGTCGCCGCCCGCATACTCCAGCATGAAATAATCGCGCTCCTTGCCGCCCACCTCCTGGCGAACGATCTCGGAGAACAATGCGATACCGTGCGTGGCGTGAACCACGTAGTCACCAGGCTTGAACGGGAACGTCACCTCGGTGATGTCCACGCGGCGACGTGGGCGTCCGCGCTTGCCGTCCATGCGCGAATTGAGGTCGGCCAGACTGAACACAGCCAAATGAGCCGAAGGTACCACCACGCCAGACGGAATGGGGATGTCGACAAAAGTCACGCGACCGTGTGTGATGGTGGGCACGGCCACGGAGCCATCCTCGAGGCCGCGCGCGTTGAGCGCATCGACATCTCGCTTGAGCAGGGAGACGGTCACGTCGGATCCCACATGGCCCGCGTTTTCCGGCGCCGCCTGCAGCGACTCCTCGAATGGGACGGAGAGATCGGTGAATGAGAGCTCCATCGACTCACGCGCCCCGCGATCGGGGATGGCGAACACGCAGGCATAGCGGTTGTTCACCACCTCCTGGATACGACTGACGAATCGGTTGTCGGAGCCTGCCAACGCCGGCTGCTCGATCTTGAGCTCAGCCGTGACCTGGCCGCCGGCGCGGATGAGGCTCACGTAATTCAGGCGCTGCTGCCGCCCGAAATCAAGTTCCTGGGGGCGAACGTAGAGGCCGTCCAAACGCGTGACCTTCGCATCGGCGGCGCGGCGCTCAAGATCCTCGTACGCACGCGCGCAATCGTCGAACAACGACCGCGGCTCGGAAAGGATCACGAGCGCATCGCGGTGCACGTGCGCGAGCGGGCTCACCGTACCCCCATACATCAGCGGCAAGAACCGCTCGAGTTCAGGTGTGACCACGCGTGCCTGCACGAGCTCGAGCAACGCCGCAAGCTCCGTGTCATTCTGCGCGGGAAGATAAAGCGCCTCCGAGATGCGTTTCACCGCGTCATCGGTAAGGGCGAGCTCGCGAACGGGGCTTATCTCGACCGACTCCTCATCGCCGATCGTCTGGCCGGTCGACGCCACCATGAGGCGGATGCGGTCGATCTCATCGCCGAAGAACTCGATACGCACCGGGGCCGTGGATTGGGCGGCCCAGATTTCGACGGTATCGCCCTGCACGCGGAAGAGGCCGGGAGCATCGGCTGCGTCGGCGCGCGTGTACCCCATGCCGACCAGGCGTGCAGGAACCTGCTCGAACGGAATCTCCTCCCCCACCGAAAAGACGGTCGATTGCCAATAACGGCTCGCGAGCGGCGGGACGCAGTGCAGCAGCGAACGCGCCGAGGCGACCATGATGCACGATTCACCCTGGGCAACACGCGACATGGCGGCACAACGAGCGGCGACCACCGCATCGTCCGGCTCGTTGATTTTCCAGGGATAATCCTTGCGCTCGGGAAAACGAGCCACGTGCTCCACGCCCACATACGCCGCGAGCGAACGGGCTGCCCGATCTGCCGCCTCCTCGCCCGAAACGATATACACCGTGGGGCGCGGGGTGCGGGCAAACTGCGCCGCGACCGCAAGGGTTCGGCCGGATTGGGAAATCGCAAGCGTGGCGTCCTCACCAGCGGCGAGGGCCGCCTCGATGTCCTGAAGCGCTTCTGCGGTGTAGAGCTGCGCGGCTATGCGGTGAATAAGCATGAAGGGTGCCTCTCAACAAATCTCAATGGGCTATCCCAGTTTGGCGCTTGGGCAGATGTCGGCCAGCGGACACTCGCCGCACAGGGGCTTGCGGGCGTCGCAGATCTCGCGTCCCAGCATGATCCACTGGTGATTCACGTCATTCCAGTACTCACGCGGCAAGATCTTGAGCAAGTCCTGCTCGGTTTTGAGCGGCTCCTTCTCATGCGTTTTGGGCGAGAGCTTGAGACGGTGGGCGATGCGGTTCACATGGGTATCCACCGCAATGCCATCGACGATTCCGTAACCGACGTTCAAAACGATATTGGCCGTCTTGCGCCCCACACCCGGGAGCTTGACGAGCTCCTTCATCTCGTTGGGAACCACACCGCCGTAATCGGCCACGATCATCTGCGCGCACGCGATGCAGTGCTTGGCCTTGGTCTTGTAAAAGCCGAGCGACTTGATGACGTCGGAAAGCTCCTCGTATGTCGCCCCGGCCATCTGCTCAGGCGTGGGCCAACGGCGAAACAACTCGGGCGTCACCTTATTTACCTGGGCATCCGTCGTCTGTGCAGAGAGCAGGACGGCGATGACCAATCTGAACGGCGTTTCATGGTCCAGGAAGCACTCAACCGGGCCATAGCGCTCGTTGAGCCTACGACATGTCTCGATCGCGCGCTCGCGCTTGGCCGCATTCGTCTCACGTGGCATGATTCGTGCACGCTCCTTGCTTACTCTTCGTCGTCCGCTACATCGCTGGATACATCCGAGATCTCGAGCAACTCGGCCGCCAGGGCGTCATCCTCCATCGCGGTTACGCTCTTGAGCTTGCGCTCAATCACATTCGTGCGGGTGTTGATGATGCCGTCGACGGTCTTGCCCGCCGTTTCGATCTGCCGAAGTGCGCGGCGCAACTCCGCCTGGTATTTGGGGAACTCGGCCTTTACGGCGCTCAGGACCTTCTGGATCTCATCCGCCCTGCGCTGGAAGGCGAAGGTCTGATAGCTCATCTGCAGACTGTTCAAGATGACCGCCATGGTCGAGGGGCCCGCGATGTTCACCTGATAGTCGCGCTGCAGGCACTCGATAAGGCCGGGACGGTCCACCACCTCTGCATACAACCCCTCGAAGGGCAGGAACATGATGGCGAAGTTCGTGGTCTCCGGAACGCTCAGATACTTGGATGAGATATCTTTGGCCTCGGCCTTGATCACCTGCTCGAGAGCCCGGCGCGCAGCCGCCACACCCTCCGCATCGCCCGCCTCGACGGCGTCGCGCAAATGCTCGTACGTATCCCCCGGGAATTTCGAGTCGATGGGAAGCCAGACCGGTTCACCGCCTTCGACGGGCAGCTTGACCGCGAACTCCACGCGCTCCGTGCTGCCCGGCTTCGTGGCAACGTTCTCGGCGTATTGGTCGGGCGTGAGAATGTCCCGCAAAATCGCACCGAGCTGGACTTCGCCCAAGATGCCGCGCGTTTTCACATTCGAGAGCACACGCTTGAGATCGCCCACCCCCGAGGCGATGTTCTGCATGTCGCCAAGACCGCGATACACCGCCTCGAGCTGGCTGCTCACCTGTTTGAACGAAGCCCCGAGACGGTCGTTGAGGGTGGTGGCGAGCTTCTCATCCACCGTGGCCCTGATCGCCTCGAGCTTGAGCTCGTTATCCCGACGAATAGCGCTGAGCTGCACGTCGACGGTCTCGCGGACCTTGTCCAGGCGCTGCTCCACCGCTCCGCGATTCTGCTCGAGATTCTGCGCGATTTCACGACGTGCCTCGTCTGCCTTGGAACTCGCCTGATCGATCGCGCGCACCTGCGAGTCGAAATGTTGCTGTTCGATGATCGCGGTGCTGGCCGCCTGGTTGAGCGTCGCCTGCGTCGTCGTGAGCACCTGGGACAGCACGGACTGGACGGAGACGAGCGCTTCATTTGCGCGCGCCATCTGCTCGCTCGCCTCATCCATGCGCGCACGGCTGCGCTCGAGCTCACGATGTGCGCGTACTTGCATCGCAATCGCCGTGGCCGCGCACACCGCAGCCGCAACGGAAGCCAACGCCGCAACCAGTTCCATGCCCATGCCATTGCCCTCACTCAAACGGCCAAATGCCCCACGAGGCGCCGACCGACCTGATATTCTCCCAAACCATCTTAAAGCAGTCGGCGAGCGCTTCCACGACTTCCTCGGGGCTAGCCCCACTCAACACGAACGTCAGCGCGTAGGAGGCGATGAACACCGCCACCAGAAGGACGGGCACGGCCAAGATGAGTACAAGGGTCCGAAGCACGGCCAACACCCAGCGCCTGCGAACTCGCTTGCGATCGAAGGCCAGCTCAGCCTGATACTCTTCATAAGCGACAGAGTGAGGCGAATCGTCCAAAACGGCACAAGCCGCTTGGGATCCAATAGATTTCCGCTGCTCAATAAAAAGGTCCATGCAAAGCCCTCCTCCTTGGGAAGGACGCACATGGATCGGAACTCTTAGCATTGCGCGGCCGGCGTCCGGAGTCAAGACCCGTTCGCCGACCGCGCTCACCTATCACCCGTGCGGTGTCACCGCAACAGCCCGATCAATCACCTAGGACCGGCGAAGCCTTTGCATCAAGCCGGCAAACGCCGTGCTCAGGCCAAGCGCCAAAGCCCCCAGGGCCATCGGCATTGAAGCATCACCCGTCGAGGGCAAACCGCTGGCGGGCTTACCGTTGGCAGGCTTACCGCTCGCGCCGGGCGTTTCCTCCGGTGTATCGAGCTCGGCATCCGGCTGAGACTGCTCGCCTTCGGGCCGCTGAGGCTTCTCGGAGCCGTCGGGAGCGCCGCCGCTGCCGTCGGACCCATCGCCGCCGTTGCTGTTGCCACCGCCGTCACCGCTGTCACCGCCGCTGCCATTGCCATGGTCACCGCCGCCGTTGTCGCCACCGTTGCCGCTATCGCCGCCGTTGCCATTGCCGCCCTGATTGTCATCACCGCCATCGGGACCGGGAAGCCCGGGGCCGGGCTCGGCGGGTCCCAAATCAACCTGGACCTCATCCGATGTCACCGCATCGAGACCGGGCAGGCCCTTCACGCGCGCAAAGGCATAGTACTTCTCACCCGGCATCAAGCTCGTGAACACCGGGTCGGTCGTCCAGCTGTTGAGCGGGTTCCCCTGAAACGAGGGCCCATCGCCCAGAAGCACCGGAGCCTCCATGGGCGGATTGGGCGAATCGCACAGCGCGTACTCGATCCGGTGCTCCAGCCCCTCAGCGCCCGTGACCGTCGCGCTCAAGCGCTGCGAATCCTCGCCGATCCTATCGGCTGCAAGCGTCACCCGCACGTTCGCCGGCGAGACCGTCACCGAAAGCGGGACGCTGAGCTGGCGCGCCTCAGCGCTCAAACCCGCCGCACGGTACGTCACCGTCGCCACGGCCTCATGCGTGCCGGCCGCGATGCCCGCAGCCGGGGAAATCTTCCAGCTCGAATCGGTCCCCTCGGGAGCCACCGCGGAATTCCCCTTTGTCACGGCAAACGCATCGGAATCAACGGTGACGGACTCGATGGTCACCTCGGCCTTGCTCGTGTTGACCAACTCGATGGGCAGGGCCTCCACAGGCTGGCCGACTTCCATCGGCTTGAAGCGCAGCGGCTCGGCCTCCAGACCCGGCTCATGGACCTCGTAAAAATCAAAGAGCGTCGCGCTGAAGTAGATGTCTGTCAGGTGAATCTTGAAGTAGCGACCGCGTACCGGACCGTTTGCAAACGTAAAATCGCAGCTTCGAGGACCCTTATTCCAGTCCGGCATCACCGCGCTGCTCGTGCCGTTCTTTCCGTAGCTTTCGACGACCGTGAACTGGCCACCGTCGACCGGAGCGCCCACCGGCAACCCGGTATCGGGAGCCGCCGATACCGTCACCGTCATCCTGTCCCAACGCGGCACGCCGTTCGTGCCCGCATTGCCCGGCCTCCAATAGGTGAGCGAACTGATCTCGCGCTCACGGCCCAAATCGATGACGATCCATGCGTCGGGACCGCTCTCCGCATTCGTGATCCAAAACTCATTGCCAGGGCCGTAATATCCGTCGATGACGCGGTTCGCCATCGTAACGCCGTCGCGCGAAGACGAATACGAGTTCACGGACATCTCCTCATACGGAACGAAACTCGCATCGCGCTCGCCCGCGGTGAAGGTGAGCGTCACGGCCTCGGAAGCCGCCGACATCCCCGTTGCGGGACGGCGCACCTCGACCGTGCGATTTCCCTTGTACGTACGCCCGATATCAAAAGGCTCCCACGTTCCGCCATCGACACGCATCTGCAACCCCTCGACGACCTTGCCGTCCTGGAAGTAGATGCGGTTGGCGCGATCGTTGCCCTCGATCATGATGCGACCGAGCTCACGCCTGGAGATGTCGATGGAGTTGACCACATTCGCACCGATGAGCTGGATCTTAATGTCGTTCTCGGCCGTGATCGACTCAAGCTGATCGACCGTGAGCCGGACCTCGGTTTCGCCGGCGGTCAACTGCGTCCAGGACGAGCCTCCGTCCAAGCTGTACCTCCACGCAACGCCACCGCCGCGCAGGTGCTCGCCCAGGCGAATCTTTCCGCCGTGCTCGCCATCATAGGAGAACAGCGCCACCGCACCATCGGGGCGGCCCATGAGGGCATGGGCGATGCTCACGCACGCATCGCGGTTGACGGTCTCCTCCTTCGTCACCTGAGTGGCTTTCTGCAGCGCATCCATACGGATCGCGTCCAGTGCCACCAGGTGCTTATTGTCGGTACGGCGGTTGATCTCCTTGATGAGGTCGTGCATCGGCAGCGGATGGAACTTCAAGTCCTCCGCGAGCCTGGAGGCGAATGTCGCCCATTCCTCGGCCGCAGCGCCGCGCTTCACCATAAGGTCGATCTGCCCGCAGATGGCATCGTAGTTGATGACCTGCGCAGCCCGCGCCGCATTCATCGCCTCTTCCTGGGCAGCGGTGTCGCCGTCAAAGCTCGCAGCCACCAGGCGTGCCTCGTAGCTGCGACGATACGCCTCCGCATCCGCCAGCGCCTCCTGAGCGTACAGGGCGTAACCGCCGCGGAAATCAGAAGTGGAGGTACGGCCCCAGTCGCCCATCCAGTGCGCGACGTCGGCGTTCCGGCTCCGTCCAAAACCCGAGACGTCATTTTGGACACGATACGTGGGCACCATCTTGCCCGACGCGTCCTGACGCAGCTCGTACGTGAGCGTCGCCGCATGGCCGGGCTGTCCCACCACGAATGAGGGGACACCCACCATGCCGTTGAGATTGGCGAACGTCTTTGCGAGGGCACCGCACACGCCGCCCTTCTCAAACGCCATCCACAGGCGGTGGTACCTCGTCTTTTCCTGTGTGGCGCCGGGAATCTCGGAGGTCTCGCCGCAACCGATGTGATAGGGATCGGTCGGCTTCTGGTTGGGGAAATTCGGATCATCGTAGGCGAGGCGGTACTTCTCCTGCCAACCACCCTGCCACGTCGTGAGCGCACCGCCGTCCTTCCCCGTGGAGGACTTGATCTCGGTCACGGGGCCGGAGAACTTCGCCTCATCGTAAAAATCGGCGTAGCCATACCCGCCGTTGTTCGTGAAATCGCCCTTGTACCACACGTACGAATACGCATTCAGGCGACTGTCCTCATGTTCGGCGTTGGGATATCGATACAACGAGTAGTTGGCCAGCCAGGCAAGCTCCTCGTCCGGGATCTGATTCTCGAACACATAGCGCATGGTCTCAACCGGCAGCCCATCGAAGAGCTCCTTCTGGAAGCGATATCGGCTGTCCGCGCGAAAGACCTTGATCATGTTGTAACGCACGAGCGGATCGGATACGAAACCCGGGTCGCCCGTCCACAAGCGCGCGCGACCCGAGACGTCGAGCGAGGCGGCAACCATCATGCGCAGGAAGACGTCGGCGTCGGCACCGGTCAGATCCTCACCATAGGCCTTACGCAAATCGCGCAGAATACCGAGGGACTGGATGTAGTCGGCCGGAAGCGCCGCGGCGTTCTGCCTATTCGTATGGACCTTGCCGCCCAGGATGTAATGACGCAACGCAGAAAGATCGCCCATCAGCCAGTCGACGAGCTCGGCATTGGCCGAATCCTTCTCGCAAAACTCGCGGAGCTGCTGCTCGCCCGCGCGGTTGACGAGCTCCCGCTGCAAAAGCAGACGCTCCGCAGCCTCATCCAACGTGCCCTCGGCGGCACGGGCCGCAAGATCGCGCGCACTACCGAGCTTGCGGATCTGCCCATCCAGGCTCGCAAGCGACTGAACCGCACTCACCGGCGCCGCATGAGCGGCGACGGGCGGCGTCGCCATGGAGATTGCCACCGATGCCGTGACGATACCGGCAGCCACGGCGGCCGCTTTGATCGCACTCGTCGCCGTGCGGGGCGCATTCACATAACGGGTAGTTGCGAGATGGGTCTCGCGGGGGCGCTGGTCGATCATGGCCATGGCGCACTCCTTTTAGGCTGCGTGTATAGTACCCGTCCATTTTACCCTAGTAACCTGGTGGGGAATATGTTTTTCGTACCGCGAAATCGCCTGCCACGAATAAGCCCCCGCGATCGCTCGATCACGGGGGCTCTCTTCGCTTGCGATACGCGAGGCGCTTCGATCCTAGTAGTTGACGACCTGCTCCTCAAAATAGGCCTGCGGATGGGCGCACACGGGGCACATCTCCGGTGCAGTGGGGCCGACATGCAGATGACCGCAGTTCAGGCACTTCCAAACCTTCACGCCCTCGCGAGTAAAGACCTCGCCCTTCTCAACACGCTCGGCAAGCTTGTTGTAGCGCTCCTCATGGGCCTTCTCAACAGCGCCGACGCCGCGGAACTTGGCGGCGATGGCCGTAAAGCCCTCTTCCTCGGCGGTCTTGGCGAACTCGTCGTACATGGTGGTCCACTCGTAGTTCTCGCCCGCCGCCGCGTCACGCAGGTTCTCCAGCGTGCTCGGGATATCGCCGCCGTGCAGCTCCTTGAACCACAGCTTGGCATGCTCAGCCTCGTTCAGGGCCGTCTCCATGAAGATGTTGGAAATCTGGACGAAACCCTCCTTCTTGGCCTTGGAAGAGTAGTAACGATACTTGGTGTGCGCCTGAGACTCGCCGGCGAATGCGGCCTCGAGGTTCTTCTTGGTCTGCGACTGCTCGAAATCCATGAGTTCCTCCCTCGGTGGTGCGATGAAAAACGCGGCGCCGCGACTGCACCGGATCCGCGGCGCGCCGAAAAGGAACCGCCCCTATCGAGAAACGGTCTCATTGAGGTACTTGTACCCTTTTTTGGCCCCCGGGAACTCAGGCTATGTGCCAGATGCCCCCGACTTCACGACAGAACCCTTCGCGGGAAAGATCCTCGAGGATGGCATCGGTCAGATCGCGCTCCACGGGCGGCCTGCCGGCGTCGAGCTCCGAGGTATTGAGCGCCGCGTGAACGGCCGATGCGTCCATCCCCTCCCCCGCGGCACCGGCGGCCAGAAGCAATCTCACGATCTCGGCGCGTTTCTGGCGTCGCGAGCCCTCGAACTTCGACTGCCGAGCGTATGCCTTCGCCCGACGCGAGGGATTCGGCACCGTCTTTTTCAGATAAGCCCCATAATCGAGCATCGCGTAATACCAAGACCGGGGCGTGTCGTCCCCGTCCTGCGGACGGGCGTAAGGACCCGTGTCGAGGCACCCGGCCGCACACGGGCCGCTTTCGCCCGGCGCCTCCGGGCAGGTCGCCTCAACGATGGGGATGAGCTCTTTGTCCGGAACCGACGGGACGTCCGGGAAAAGATGGTGCAGCACGACGGTGCGCACGTTCGTCTCGAGGTAGACCCCGGGCAAGTCGAACGCGAACGCGCGGATGCCCTGCGCCGTCGCTGGGCCGATTCCCGGCAACGCGACGAGCTCCTTCGAGTCCGCGGGGAACACGCCGTCATAGGATGAGACCACCTGTTCGGCGGCCGCCTTGAGCGCCAGGGCACGTCGGTTGTACCCCATCCCCTGCCACGCGGCGAGCACCTCGGCGGTGCTCGCCTCCGCGAGGGCGAAGACGCTTGGGAAACGGTCGAGCCATTCAATCCAACGCGTCTCCACGCGGGAGACCTGGGTCTGCTGCAGCATCACCTCGGAAAGCCAGATCTCATACGGATCTCGCGTGCGACGCCACGGAAGGTCGCGATACAGACGGACCCCTTCCGTCCTGATCAGCGTACGGAAGGGGTCCATGTCCATCGATGCTCCTTAGTGGGGCGATCGGCTACTTGCCGCACACCCGACCGCACGACGCGTACTCGGGGAACCGGGCACGGTCGGTGAATTTAACGTCAACAGCGGGATATTGACGGTGATTGACGACATCGTCAAGCGTGACGGAATCGAGGTAGTCCCGCAGCAGCTCCTGGGCACCCACCCAGATGGGGTGATAGCAGCAACCGTCCATGCGCGGGCACACGCCGTCCTCGGCGGTGCAGTCGTTCATGACCAAGGGGCCCTGCACAGCCTCCACGATCTGGCGAATGGTGATCTCGGAGGGCTCGAGGCGCAGGCGCATGCCGCCGCGCACGCCGCGCAGGCTCTCGACGATACCCGCCTGGACCAGGCCATGTTGGATCGAACGAGCAAAGGAGTAAGGGACATCCACCGCCTCGGCGGCGGTGCGCACCGACAGAAGGCTCTCGTCGCCCTCGGCGAGCATGGCGAGCATTCGCAGGGCATAGTCGGTCTTGCGGGAGATATCCATCTGTGCGAACTCCTTGCTGAAGAGCATACCGCTCGGCCACTCGTGTGGACGACATCAAAACGATAAGCAGGCTTGAAAAGCCCCTCTATCAATTTATATCAAATCTGTTTATCTACTATACAACGTTTAATCAAAAACGTCCTTTTGGGAACTCATGTACTTTAAGCTGCATATCTAACGCAAAAAGCCCCGTCCGAAGACGAGGCTTTGATTGCGATGGCGGGAAGTACGGGGCTCGAACCCGCGACCTCCGACGTGACAGGCCGGCGCTCTAACCAAACTGAGCTAACTCCCCAGGCGGCAATTCGCTTGTGCTCCTTGCTGCGGGGATTAGTATACACAGAGATCTACGACACGCGCAAGAACTTTTTCCAAAAAATTTTTCCTTATGCGTTTTTATATAAACTCGCAGGTAGAACGCTCACGGGAAGCCCAGGTCGACCGATGGACCTCAAGAGCGGGATATATCTCGCACCTCGAACGCCGGGGTCTCCCCATGGAGAAGGGGCCGTGCCCGCGCACGACCCCTCTCACAAATCGATGATCTCTGCCGAAAGCACCCGACCATCTTCCACCATCAGGCGGGCGATGGTAGGTCCCCGCATGCCGCGCGGCAACGAGGCCGAACCGGGATTGACGACGAGGCAGCCGCCGACCCGCTCGATGACGGCCCGATGCGTGTGACCGCACACGGCCACATCGACGTCGCCCAGCGGAAGGTGCTCGCGGTAATGGGAGACGGCGAAGCACAGACCTTCGAACGTGAACTCGTTCAATCGGACGACCTCGGGTCCATAGGCGTAGAACCCGTCGTTATTGCCCAGGACGCCGCGGATGGCGGGCACGCTCACCTCGAGCTCGGCCCAATTGGACTCCGAAGTGATGTCCCCCGCGTGGATCAACAGGTCACAGCCGTCGATCGCGCGCTTGAGCTCAGGCGCAAGATATCCGTGCGTATCCGAGACTATATCGATGCGGCGCGCCATCACAGGTTCAGCGCCTTTTTGAGCGGCACCACGCGACGGCGGCTGACGGGAATGCGCTCATCCACGCCGTTGACGCCGAGCTGGATCGCACCGGAGGACACGGTCTCGACATCCTCGACGTTGGCGAGGTTCACGATGTAGCGGCGGTGCACGCGGAAGAAGCCGAACTCGCCCAACTTGGACTCGAACTGCGCGAGCGAGGTCGTGGACAGGTAGCGGTCGTCCTCCGTGAAGATGCAGGAATAGTCGTCCTTGGCCATGATGAACCTGATCTGGTCGACCGGGATGAGGACCTTGCGCCCTCCCTTTTCAACCGGGATGCGCTCGATGTTGGTGGGCTTGGCAGCGGGCTCCGCAACCGCAGGCTTGGTGCGGGCGATGACCTTCTCGATGGCGCGGTCCAAGCGGGCCTCCTCGACCGGCTTCATGAGGTAGTCGACCGCATCGACGTCGAATGCCTCGACGGCATGGTCGCTGTACGCGGTCACGAACACGATCGCGGGGGGATTCTTCAGCTTGTACAACGCCTCGGCGAGCTGCAGGCCGGATGCGCCGGGCATGGAGATGTCCAGGAAGACGACGTCCACGCGCGTCTCCATGAGCATCTCGATGGCGGAGCGGACGCTCGACGCCTCGGTGATGGAGCCGATCTTGCCCGTTTGCTCCAGGAGAAACCTCAATTCGGAGCGTGCAGGAGCCTCGTCATCAACGATCATCGCACGTAGCATATAAATCGATTACCTTTCATTCATATACAGGGACCCGGCGCCATGCGCCGTCCGTACGGCCTCGTACCCATTCTACCCTTCGTCGTACATACTACCCTCGAGATCGAGGTGCAGGCGAATGGCGGTTCCATGCCCGGGCTCCGATTCGACGCTTGTACGCGAATTGGGCCCGTAGAAGCGCTTGATGCGCTCGGAGATGTTGTGCATGGCGACCCCCGCCCCGCCTCCTTGGGGGGCGTTCGGATCGGGCGGCGTCACTGACCTGTCGAACAGACGCATGGCAGTGTTCTCATCCATGCCCACGCCGTCATCGACGACCTCGATGGACACGGCACGGTCACCCGCCATGGCCACCATGATGGAAATGGCCAACGGCCCCTCATCCGGCATCGCATGACGCACGGCGTTCTCCACCAGCGGCTGGATGACGAACGCGGGGATCTGCATATCCTCAGCATCCTCATCGACATCGGTCGTGACGATGATGCGGTCGTCGCCGAAGCGCGCCTTCTCGAACTTGAGGTAGCGCAAGGTCTGGGCGATCTCGCGCTTGACGGGTATGAGCTGGCCGGAATTCTCGAGCGTGGCGCGATAGAACTGGGAGAACTCGCGCAGGAGCTCGCGGGCGCGCAAGGGCTCGGTGCGGGTCAGCGCCGCGATGGTGTTCAGTGTGTTGAACAGGAAGTGCGGGTTGATCTGGGCCTGGAGGGCGCGAATCTCGGCGCGGGCGGTCAGCTCGGACTGGCGCTCGAGCTCGTGCACCGTGAGCTGCGTCGAGAGCAGCTCGGCGAAACCGGAGGCCAGGGCGTACTGCGTGCGGTTGACGTGGCGCGGGGAGCGGAAGTAGAACTTGAGCGTTCCGACCGCCTGACCGCGCACGATGAGCGGGACGATGATGCCGGCCGGAATGTGGCGACGGCGCCCCTGCTCGCCGCAGACATCCATCACGTTGGTGAAGGACTGGGCGATCCCGTGGTCGATCGCATACCGGGTGGCGGGCGTATGGATGGGGGACCCCGGGGGGAAGTCCTCCGAGAGCTCACCCACGCAGGCGAGCACGACCTCGCGGTCGGTGACGGCGATGGTCATCGCGCGGGTCTGGGGAAGCAGGCGGCGGCAGATCTGCTCGGCGCTCTCGGGAGTCAGGCCGCAGGTGATATCCTCGAGCATCTCCGATGCCACCGCGAGGGTCTGCTCGGTGTATTGGGACCGCAGCGTGTCGGGGGTGAGGAAGGCGTAGATGAAGGCGAGCACGAGCAGCGCGAGGAGCGCGAGCGCCGCGATGGTGGTGATCGACTCGACGCCCTTGAGGATGGCGTAGCCGAATATGCAGACGAGCACGAGGATGGCCACGGCGCTCAGCAGGCGCATGGCAGAAAGCGCGTCGACAGGGGTCAGGCCGTGTTTGCTGACGGCGAACCGGGCGTTCGTCCGCGTATCTTGCTTGCTCATTAACGCTCCAACAGGGCGCGCAGCCCCTCGTCGCCCGCGAGGCCGGCCACGATGCTCGGCCAGAAGCTCGCGAAACGCAGATAATCGTCCTGATGTGCGCGCGCATGCTCGCGCGCCTCGTCTATACCGTGGCGGTAGATGTGCCAATATCCCCGATGCTCCCGCGTGAACAGGGCGCGGACGAGCGCGGTCTTTCGCACGCGCTCATCCAGGCCGTCCGAGATCCACGGGCCCGGATACGGCATGAGCGAGGCCGCTGTGACCGACGTGATGTCGGGGCGCCGCGCCGCACTGGCGAGCTTGGCGCGCTCGTAGTACCAGCGGTACACGTTCTGCATGAAGCGAGGCGCGTGCTCGGTCTGATGCGGGGGCAGGTGCTTCACCACCCAGGCGTTGTCGAACCAGACGTCCATCCCCGCCAGGCGCATGTTGAACAGGAAGTCCAGATCCTCGCCGCGGGTGATGAACGGGTCGAAGGACACGCGGCGAAACGCCCGTGCGTGCACGGCGAAGCAGCCGCCGCACACGTAATTCGAGCGGGAGATGCGCGTGCCGGAGAGCGCTCGCTCCATCCAGCGATTGAATTCGATGCGCTTGGTCCACCAACGGTTGGTGAGGCCGTTCTTCTTCGTGGTGTCCGCCAAGGGCGAACCGGCCTCGTTGTAGAAATACCCGCTCTTGGCGAGGATCGGGAGGCGCTGGCGCGTCTCGTGCCCCAAGCCGTACAGGGCCTTCTCCATGAAATCGGGGGCGAGCACCACTTCATCATCATCCAAGAACACGACCGCGTCGTGACCCAAGATGGACGCGCAGGCGAGGCCCATGTTGCGGATGGCCCCGTAGCCGCGCAGGGACACGCCCTCGCCACGCACCTTGGGGGCGATCGACGCGACGCGATCCATGATGACGGACGCCTCGCGGTTGGTGACGAGCGTCACCTCGAGGGAGGGATGCTCGTCGATGATCCCCTGGACATGGCCGGCGATGCGGTCGGTGAGCTGCTGCGGGCACACGAGCAGGACGATGATGCGCGGGACGGAGCGGACCTGCTCGAGGGAAGCCAGGCAGCGGCCCAGCTCGGGCTGACTGGCGCCCAAGTCGGAGGAGTGGTCGTACGCGCCGGGGGAGTCAAGCTCCGCGGAATTGCCCGCCCAATAGCTCGGTATCACGATCGTTGGATTCACGCGCCCTCCTCCCGGCAGAGAACCTGAGCGGAAGCGCCTATAATCGCGCGCCCTCA
>URWW01000014.1 GCA_900551665.1 uncultured Collinsella sp.
TTTCGGGAAATTAGAAATTAGAAGTTAGGAATTAGGAGTTAGGAATTAGGAATTGTTCCGTCACGGACAGACTTTGTGATGGAGGAGAGCAGTTTTCTCAATTCTTCGCAGTCCGAATGGAGAGAGTCATATTCAGTGCGGGAAATGTAGTCGCAGGAATAGAGCAGTTCCAGCCAGTAGAGAGTCTCCGCACATTCCTTCAAGGCAATGTACAGTTTATTTAAGAAGTCCTTCCGGCTGCTTCCGTACTGAGCCTCTGCGATATTAGCGCCAATGCTGGTGCCGCTGCGCAGCATCTGCTTGGAGAGGACATATTCCTTCTTCTCCTCCGATAAATATCGGTAAGCAAAGACAATGCGCTTGGCAAAAGCAAGGCTTTTGGGCATCAGGATACGTTCGCTGCTCATAAATTCCTAACTCCTCATTCCTAATTGAATTAGTGATGGAACAGCCGAATCCCGGTAAACGCCATGACCATGCCGTACTTGTTGGCGGTGGCGATGACCTGATCGTCCCGGATGGAGCCGCCGGGCTGGGCGATGTACTGCACGCCGGACTTCCGGGCGCGCTCCACGTTGTCGCCAAAGGGGAAGAAGGCGTCGGAGCCCACGGTGACGCCGGACATCTGGGCGATCCAGGCGGCCTTCTCCTCGGCGGTGACGGACATGTTCTTGTGCAGACGATGGCGCTGATCGTTGAAGCGCATGCCGGAGACGTTCAGGTAGTCGAACGGCAGACCGTTCTCATGCAGCCTGAGGGCGTCGATGGGGTTGGTGAACAAGACCATCGTGGCCTTCTTGAGCTCGGTCTTCTTCAGGACGTCGATGAACTTGTCGACGCCGAAGACGGAGACCTTGATATCGGGCGCGGCGAGGCCGGCCACGGACTTCTGAACGGGGTCGTTGGCGACCTTGTCGGAAACGATGATGGCGGACTCGATGCCGAAGTCCGGGATCCAAGTCGTGGCCACCTGGCCGTGAATCAGGCGGTCATCAATGTCGACGAGCTTAAGTGCCATGATGTTCTCCTTGTCGTTTGCACTTATGTTCATTGCTTCCAGCAAGTGGCGTCATACATGGGGGCGCCCACCCGATGGGAGACCGGGCGCGCGACCTCGGAACCGGCGGTCGCGGGCGAGTTAGAGATCGAGATCGTCCCCATCGTCCTCCGCGGCGGGAACAGGGGCCTTGATCTCCTGCTGGGCACCGGCATGCGCGGCGGTAATCTGCGCGCGGACGGCGTCGGCGGACTCGAGGCCGTCGCGGGTCAGCAGGAGCTCGACGACCACGGGCATCGACAGGCCGGTGTACGCGACCATGTCCATCCCGTTGAGCAGGCAGCGGGTGGTCACGTTGAACGGGGTGCCGCCGTAGATGTCGCACAGGGTGACGACCAAGTCGCACTCGGCGTTGAGCGCCTCGTAGGCCTCGCGCATCTCGGCCTCGAAGGTCTCCAGGCTCTTCTCGGCGGTGAGGCCCAGCGCCACGACGTCGCTCTGCTTGCCGGCGATCATCTCGACGGCGCCGAGGGCGGCGCGGGCAAACTCTCCGTGGCTCGCGAGGATAACGCCAATACGCATCTGCTGTCCTTTCGCTGTTAACTTATGTTCGATTTACAACAGTTATGTTCGTTGATGTTTGAATGTATGTCAAGTTTTGTTTAAGTTGAATATTGATATTCGGGCGATTTCCCGCATACTTTGGCGATTTTTTCCATAAACGTGAGGTTTTTGCCGATGAGCGGCAGTTTATTGGTCTTTATCAGCGCATTGTTTAATAATGTTGTTCGTTTGGTAATTTTGATTCACTTCTACCATCGCGTGTTGTACGGAGGCACCATGAAATCCGAGCGCCAGCAAGTGATACTCGACTTGCTCCAGCAGCATCAGACGGTGACGGTCAAGATGATCTCCGATTCCCTTCGCGTATCGGACATGACCGTTCGCCGCGATCTCGCCGAAATGGCCGAGGAGGGCCTGGTCGTGCGCGTGCACGGCGGAGCGCAGCTCCCCCGCAGCGCACGAGGAAGCTCGCTTCTTCGCGTGCGCTCCCATGAGGAAAAGAAACTCCGGTCCGTCGAACAGAAGCGCGCCGCGGCTCGGGCCGCCGCCAAGATCGTCAAACCCGGAGATGCCATATTCCTCGGAGGAGGCACCACACTCGAGCTCATGTGCGATTACCTTCCCAAAGCAGATATTCGCGTCGTCACCAACAGCATGCCGGTCCTCAACCTGCTCGCCGACAACCCCCACATCGACCTATTCCTGGTCGGCGGCACCTTGAGACAGGACACGCGCGTGTTCACGACGCCCTACGGTGCCCGCGCCTTCCACGGGCTGAGCACGAACAAGGCATTCGTCTCGGCGACCGGCGTTTTCGGCAACGAGGTTTTCGGCTCGCACCCCGATGTCGGCGTCCTGCTCGGCGATGCCGTCTCCCGCTCTGCCGACGCATATCTCGTCCTCGATGAGGACAAGGTCGGCGTTCGCGATTTCTGCTCGTTCACGACGCTCGACCGTATCACCGCCGCCTTCATCAATCCCGGTGCGAGCGCCGAGGCCATCAAGTCGCTCGAGTCCTACACCACCGTCATCGCCGAGTAATTCAGAGGATCCGTGATCGCCATGCTTAAATCCCAACGTCACGAGCAGCTAATGGACCTGTGCTCCCAACGCGGCGCCGTTTCAGTCCGTCAGGCCGCGAAAATCTTCGGTATCTCCGAGATGACCGTTCGCCGCGATTTCGACGAACTCGCCTCGACTGGGGCCGTCGTTCGCGAGCACGGCGGAATCCGCCTGCCCGATGCCTCGCAATCCGCTCCGGCCGAGACCCCCTATTTCGACAAACTCGCCGTACGCCAAGGTGAGAAGCAGCGCATCGCCCAGGCCGCATGCGCCCTCATCGAACCCGATGACACCATCTTCCTCGGTCCGGGATCGACATGCGCCGCCATCGCCCGAGCCCTACCGCCCATCAGGCTGCGCGTCGTAACCAGCAGCATCATCGCGCTCAACATGTTGCAGATTCATCCCGATCTAGAAGTGTGCTGCCTCGGCGGGCAGTATAGGCGCCGATCCGGCTCGTTCGTCGGGCCCGTCGCCGAGGATTCCCTCGCCCCACTCGGAATCGACAAGTGCTTCATCGGCACCAACGGCGTCACATCCGGCGTCATCTCATGCTCGAACCTTGAGGAGGGACGCCTCCAATCCCTGGCATGCGATCGCGCCGCCTGCCGCTACCTCGCATGTGACTCCGGCAAGCTCGGCCAACTGGATTTCTACAATTTCTATAGCCTCGACCGCATCGATGCCGTCGTCACCGATGCCGACATCACCGATGAGCAGCGACGGGAGATCGAGGGCGTGACGAGCCTCATCGTCGCAAGCTAGAACTGCGGTCGCGGCCGAGCGCAACGACGTTCGCTGGCACGGTACCGCGCGCATGAGAACATCGCGTCGAATTACACGAGAAACGCCCCGGATGAATTCCGGGGCGCTTCCTGCTCTAAATCTGTTCGATACCGCCCGTCGCCCGTTGCATCTCGGGTCAACGGGCATGCCGAGCTACCGCCTTTACGCCGTGTAGACGCTCTGGCCGCCGAGATAGGTCTCGACGAGCGACAGGTCGGGGTTGAGGACGACGAAGTCGGCGTTGCGACCGGGACGGATGGAGCCGCACTCGTCGGCGATGTCGTTGGCCTCGGCGGGAGCCTGGGTGGCCATGTAGACGGCCTCGGCCTTGGTGGCGATACCCCACTCGTAAACGTTCTTGACGGCATCCTTCATGTTGAGGATGGAGCCGGCCAGAGAACCGCCGTCCTTCAGGCGGGCGGTGCCGCCGGCAACGACGACGGGCAGCTCGCCCAGGAAGTAGTCGCCATCGGGCATGCCGCCGGCGCACATGCAGTCGGTGATGAGCGTGACGTGCTCATGGCCCTTGGCGTGCATCACGATGCCCGCGGAGATGGGGTTGACGTGATGGCCGTCGCAGATGAGCTCGGAGAAGGACTTGTCCTGGCTGGAAAGGGCGGCGCCCACCATGCCGGGCTCACGGTGATGCAGGCCGCTCATGCCGTTGTAGGTGTGGACGAAGACCTTGGCACCCGCGTCCAGGCAGGCCTGAGCCTGTTCGCAGGTGGCGGCGGAGTGACCGAGGGCCACGACGACGCCGGACTTGACGGCCTCGGCGGTGAACTCGACGGCGCCGTCGTACTCGGGGGCGACGGCGATCTTCTTGACAAGACCATGTGCGGCGGTCTGCCAGGCGTTCAGCTTATCCATGGTGGGGGCGGAGAGGTAAGCCGGGTTCTGGGCGCCCTTGTACTTCTCGGTGAAGAAGGGGCCCTCGAGGAAGATGCCCTGAATGCGGGCGTGCGGCGTCTCGTCGCCGGCCTCGACGTACTCGGCAACGGAAGCACAGGCCTTCTCGAGCTGCTCGGTGCTCGCGGTGAGCGTGGTGGGCAGGTAGCTGGTCACGCCGTTGCGCAGGATCCCGCGGGACACGATGGCGACGCTCTCGGGCTCGCAGTCCATGATGTCATGATCGTCGAAGCCATGGATATGGGTGTCGACGTAGCCGGGGGCGATCTCGTGGCCGGAGTAGTCGCGGATCTCGCAGTCCGGGGCCTCGGTCACATACTCGCCGAAGACACCGTCCTCGACCATGAGGTAGCCGCCGCGCGCGACGCGAGTGGGCAGATAGAAGGCATCGGCCTTGATTGCATAAGTGCTCATGTGTTCTCCTAACACGATTGAGATGCACGCACTGGGCTTGTACCCAGATTGCACCGTTCGAGAAGCATGAAAAAACGCCCACCCGTCCTTGCAGACCGGGCGGGCGCCTTCAATTCAAAATTCCGAGGGCTATTAGGCCTCGAAGGGGTGGATGGTCACGCCCTTGACGACGCGGTTCACGGTGCCGGACGGAGACGGGGTGTCCGGGGTGTTGCCCACGCGCACGGAGTTGAGCAGGGAGATGACCTGAGCGACCATGACGAACGGCAGGGCCAGGTAGCCCTCGGGCAGAGCCTCACCGGCGAGGGTGAAGGAGGTGCCGTCGAACTTAGTGGCGCCGTCCTGCTGGATGGCGATGGTCTTGGCGGCGATCTGGTCGCCGTTGATCTCGTTCAGGATGTCGAGGTCGTACTGACGGGTGTACTCGTCGTTGTTCATGTACACGAACACGATGGTCTTGTCGTCGACGAAGGACTTCGGCCCGTGACGGTAACCCATGCAGGAGTCCCAAGAGGTGGCGACGAGGCCGTGAGCAAGCTCGAGGATCTTGAGCTGAGCCTCCTGAGCCAGACCCACGAAGGAGCCGGAACCCAGGTAGGTCACGCGGTTGAAGTCACCGGAGAGGAACTCGGCGATCTCGGACTCGCGAGCGACGACGTCCTCGCCCAGCTTGGCGGCAGCCTCGACCCAAGCGGTCTTCTGCTCGAGAGAAGCGGTGTCGAAGATGAGGGTGGAGAGCAGGGTCATGCAGCTATAGGAGCCGGTCATGGCGAAGCCCTTGTCGTTGGCGCGCGGGATGAGCAGCGTGAGCTGATCGGCGTCGCCCTCGGACTCGACGGCGAGCTTACCCTCGGGAGCGCAGGTGATGTTGATGAACTTGACGTTCTTCACGAAGGTCTTGGCAACCTGAACGGCGGCCAGGGACTCGGGGCTGTTGCCGGAACGGGCGAAGGAGACGATCACGGTGGGCTCGTCGGGGTTCAGGAAGTCGCGAGGAGCGGACACGATGTCGGTGGTCGCGATGGGCTTGAAGTCATACAGCTTGGTGTCGCCGGCGTGACGCAGGTAAGGAGCGCAGGTGTCGCCGACGTAGTCGGAGGTGCCGGCACCGGTGAACACGACGGAGAGGCGACCCTCGCCCATAGCGCGGGCCTCGGCCAGGAAGGACTCGATGGCCTCGAGGTTCTCCTTGTAGATGTTCAGGGTGTCAAGCCACAGCTCGGGCTGCTGCTTGATCTCGGTGGTGGTGTTGAAGCCACCAATCTCGTTGAGCTGGTCGGTCGTCATCTCGAACATTAATACCACTCCTTTTGACTTGTGGTTTTACAAGCTGCTTTTATTATAAGTTGGTTATCTGGTTATAACCAGTTGTTCTAGATTTCACGTCTTGGACACAATTGTATCTCGCACTGCCTGGGCAGTCGAGGACCCTGCCAGATGCAGCCGGAACCATCGGCGTTCGGCAGTCCCCTCGATTGCCCATGCCAAGGGCCGTCTACTCCCCGCGTCGGTGCTGCACGCGATACTTGAACTGGTCCGCGCGGGCGACGGAAAGCGTGTACTCCACGATCTCGTTCGAGCTGTTGTATGTGGTGCGGATGAGGTCCAGTACCGGGGCGCCCTCGGAGATGCCCAACAGGTGCGCGTCGGCGGGTCGTGCGATGCTGGCGAAGAACTCCTCTTCCGCAACGCTGATCTTCTCGTGGAAGTCCTTCTCGATGATGTCGTACAGAGGCTTGCTCTCAAGCAGGGGGCGCTTGAGCGAGAGGAACTTGCGCACGGGCAGGTAGGAGCGCTCGACCATCATGGGCATGCCGTCCGCAGACCGCAGGCGCTTGATCTTGAACAACTTTTCACCGAGACGGACGCCCATATGCTCCGCGAGGTTCTTGTCTGCCTCGACGTCGCAGAACTCCAAGATGGTTGTCATGGGATCGCGTCCCAACTCGCGCATCTGCTCGGTAAAGCTATAGGACTGCATGAGGTTAGTGGTCTGGGCGGAGCGATCGGCCACGAATGTGCCACGCCCGTGCTGGCGAACGATCAGGCCCAGGCGCTCGAGCTCCTGAAGGGCGAGTCGGACTGTCGTGCGGGAGAGGCCGTAACGCTCGGAAAGCTCGCGCTCGGAGGAGATCATGTCTCCGGCATGATATTCGTGCTCGATCTTATCGGCGAGGATATCGACGAGCTGATCATACAGGGGCTGCTTGCGAGCCGTTGCTGCCATGATTTTCGCCTCCGATGCATATCAGGTCCAGTCGGCCCGCTTTGAATCAACCGTGGGCAGAACAGGGGAATTAGGGGGAATGATTAGAAAAAACCCGGCGTGAGAACAGAGCCCACGCCGGGTTACAGGCACATCTGGGGGAGATGTCACCTCATCAGTCAGCTGGAATTACCAGAGACCAGTCCACCAGGTGAGGCCGAACCACTCGTTGAGCGGCAGGGCGCCGAGGATGCCGATGACCAGCATCAGAACGATACCCTTGATGGGGGTGAAGTTCTTCTTGGCGAACAGGAAGTAAAGCAGCATGACGAGCGCCAGAGGAACGAGCTTAGGCATAACGGTGTCGAGCGTAGAAGCCACGGAGAAGGAAACCGGGGTCTCGGTAACCTCAGCGTAGGTGACGGAGCTCATGCCGTTGCCCAGGTCGACGATACCGCAGTCGACAGCGTTGCCGTCGGCGTCAGCAGCCTTGAGGGCGGTGCCGTCCTCGGAGGTCATGCCGAGGGAGCCGGGCTCAGCGGTCTCGGTGTCGATGGCGAGGTCGAAGTTCTCGGCCTCCTCGTTGGAAACCACAACGGTGTGAGCGGCAAGGCCACGGGTGGTGCCGTTCGGGATGTTGAGGTTGATCTGGGTGCCACCCATGTTGACCGTCAGGGCGCCAACCACGAAGCAGCCCATGATGGCGGCAGCGCGGGTGAAGGCCTGCATGTTGGAGGTCAGGGAGTCGATGGCAGAGGTGCCCATCTTGTAAGCCCAGTTCATGAGGCCGAAGCGGCAAGCGAACAGAGCGGCGTGAAAGACCACGAGGAAGATGAGCGGGGCGATGATGTTGCCCTCGATGGCCATGTTCGAGGTGATGCCGGCCGTGATCGGCACGAGCGTCAGCCAGAACAGGGCGTCACCGATGCCGCCCAGCGGGGAGGCAGCGGAAATACGCACGGAGCGGATGGTCTGGGTATCGACCTTGTTCTGCTCGAGGGAGAGAACGATACCCATAACGAAGGTGACCAGGAACGGGTGCGTGTTGATGAAGTCCAGATTGTGGTACATCGACGCAGCGAGGTCGTTCTTGTTGGTGTGAACCTTCTCGAGACCGGGGACCATGGCGAACAGCCAGCCACCGGACTGCATGGTCTCGTAGTTGAACGAGGACTGGAGCCAGTAGGAGCGCCAGACCATGCGGTTGAGCGTCTTCTTATCGACGTTCGGCGCAGGAGTGAGATCCTCGTACTGCGCGGGGACGACAAACTCATTAGATGCCATCGCTCATATCACCTCCGTCAAAAGAAGCGCCCTTGAGCTCGGTCTGCTGCTGGAAGTCCCAGAAAGCGATACCGAAGCCAATGATGGCCATGATCAGGAGCTCAGGCTTGGCGAGCGCGGGGATGCCGTGCACGATGGTGGTGAGACCAAAGCCGAGCAGGAAGAAGGCCCACATGTCGCGGGACATCATGATCTTCAGCAGGATCGCGAAGCCGACGAACTTCATCATGCCACCAGCTGCGGACAGACCGGCGTTGAGCCATGCGGGGATGGCGGAGACGACAGCCTGGCCGGCGGTGAGGCCACCGACGAAGAACAGGGTGACGATCGCGGCGAAGATGAGGCCGAGGATGATCTCGGACACGACGGTCAGCTTGGTGATGGCCTTGGTGTCAGCCTTCACAGCCGCGGCGCGGAAGGACTCCATCATCGGGGCACGAAGGGTGAAGAACAGGGTCACACCGTACTGGCCGAGCAGGGCGAACGGAATCGCGGTCGCAACGGCGACGTTGGGATCCATATCGAGGGTGCAGGCAAAGACGGCTGCCATAATGCCACCAATAACAGCGTTCGGCGGCTGAGCACCACCAATGGGCATGTTACCAATGGTCATGAGCTGGTAGGTACCACCAACCACGAGGCCGGTCTGCACATCGCCGAGGATAGCGCCGATGATCGGGCCGGTGACGATGGGCTGGTACAGGGACTCCGTAAAGTCGAACTGGTCGATAGCGGCAACGAAGGTCACCAGGAAGACCAGGGCGATCTGAAGGAAATTCACGTCCATCTTTTGCTCCTCCTTTCAAATGTACTTTCTCGTACGAGATTTACGACCGGGACGATTTCGTCCCGTATACAAACAAACTGGTTCGCTAAACCCCCAAATTACGCGAACAGCTTGTTGGTATCCTCAACGGGCGTGCTGGGCACACGCTGGATGGAGAGCTCGACGCCATGCTCCTGGAGCTTGCGGAAGCACTCCACGTCGTCGTCATTGACGGCGACGGTGGTAGCGACCTGACGCTTGCCCTCGGCCATGTGCATGTTGCCGATGTTGAGCTTCTTGATCGGCACGCCGCCCTCGACGAGCTTGAGCGCGTCCTGAGGAGAGTCGAGCACGATGAAGATCTTCTGGGCCGGGGAGGCCTTGTGGATCACGTCGATGGTCTTCTGGATGGAGAAGAAGCGGGTCTGGACACCGGTGGGAGCGGCCATCTTCATGAGGTTCTGGCGCATGGTGTTCGTGGAGACCTCGTCGTTGGCCACGAGGATGAGGTTGGAACCCAGGGTGGAGTTCCACTGGGTGGCAACCTGACCGTGGATCAGTCGATTGTCGATACGGGTGAGAAGGATATTGGGCTCTGCCATTGCGATCCGTCCTTTCGTATTCGCGTACTGGCCTTTACAACCTTGGAAACATCCCCTTTTGATCGGGGTTGAATCTCCTTTGAGCTACTTGACGATCTCCTGGATCGCGTAGCGAGAGACGTCGAGCGTCGCGCCGGAGCGGACCTTGACCTCGACCACATCGCCGTTGACGCTCTTCACATCACCGAAGATGCCGCCACCGAACATCACGCGCTGGCCGGGAGCCAGGTCGGTGTGGATGTGCTCGAAGTACTTGACCTTCTTCTTCATGTTGGCCTTGGACCAGATGAAGTAGACGACGCCCATGACCGCCATGATGAGCAGCAGAGCGACGGAGGAGGCGAGAACGTTCTGCCCGAAGTTCTCCATTAGATGCCGTCCTCGGCGAGGTCGTCCTCGGCAGCGCCCATGACGGAAGCCAGGGACTGACGGGTGACGGCCTGCTGGCCCACGGTGACGGCCTGCTCGGCGAGGGCGGTCACATCGGTGGCGCCGTTGCGAGCGAAGAGCAGCTCGATGATCATGGGAAGGTTGGAACCGGTGACGATCTCGAGCTTGTCGACATCGTTGGCGATCATCATGGACTGGTTGAAGGGAGTGCCGCCGAGAAGGTCGACGAAGACGATGACGCCCTCCTCGCACTCGCCGCGCATCTTGGTGATGGCGGCGCGGAGGTCCTCACCGTAGGTAGCGGCCTGGGATCCCTCGAAAGGAACGATCTCGAACGCCTCCTGATCGCCCGCGACCATGTCGAGAGCGCTCTTGATGCCGTTGGCGAAGTGTCCGTGTCCAGTCAAAATGAAGCCGACCATTAATCCTTCTTTCCTGTTCCCACCGCGTATTTCGCTGCGGTACTGGTAGTAACCACGTAACAAGTCGTTATTCACTATACCAGTTGTGAAAGTTCTGTTTCCTACTTTTCGTATTTTTCTGTTTTCTGACCGTTTATCGGTTAAAAACGACCGTTCACCCTAATGAGTCCCTTTTACCTGCTTATTTGCTACTGATTTGATTATTTAAATCGTTTGCGCTGGTTATCTGCGCCCCATGGTATTCACGGGTGCTTCCGTGTCAAAATGTGCCACTGGTTATACAATTATGAAGATTTGAATTGATTGGTATCTATTTTAGGGTATCCGGTTTTACAGTATTTAATACCAGTTACCCCAATTGATTCATCCACCAGCTTGCGGCCGGCGCGCCTCCCAGCCCGTTCGGCCGCCGCGGTCGAGTCCCGAGAGCTCCGCCGCGTTTCGCATGCTCGTCATGAAAGGCACGGACATGGATCCAAGAACGGTCATTCTCTATCGGTCCAAGCACCACGGCAACACCAAGAAACTCGTCGACGCCCTCGTCGCCGCGCATCCCGAGATCGATACCATCGACGTGGCCGGCCTCGGCAAAGACGAATATCCCGATCTCTCCCCCTACCACATCATCATCGTGGGCTCCGGCATCTACTACACCAAGTTCGACAAGGACGTCCTGCGCGTATGCGACCATTGCCTGCGCGACGGCGACAACGTGATCGGCCTCATGACCTACGGCGGCGCCGCCAAGTTCAACGGCGGTGACCTCGACGGCGTGTGCCGCATGAAGATGGCCACCCTCATGTGCACCTACGGTTGCCCCGGCTTCGACACCTTCGGCCCGTACAAGCTCGTGGGCGGCATGAACAAGGGGCGCCCCAATCAGGAGGACATCGACGGCGCGGTCGAGTTCTACGACAAGTTCCTCGCCGATTACGGCGACATCTTGGTCGAAGAGCGCCTGAAGCGCGACAAGCGCGACGCCTTCAACGCCGCACACCCCGCGGGCGGCCTCTTCATCAACCTCAAGCGCAGCGCCAAGAAGATCGCCAAGCGCGTCAAGGGCGAAAACGGCAAGGACACCGCCGAGAAGGCCGGAGAGCCCGTCGCGGCGGATGCGACAAACGCGATGGTCGAGGCCGACGCTTCCGAAAACCGGTAATCGACCGAAATAACCGGCACCCCGTCAGGGGCACGAACTTGAACCGCCTCCCATCTCTCACACTCACGAGATGGGAGGCGGTTCGTCTTCCAGGCCATCGCCATATCGGCGGCCCGTTTTCGCATTTCAAGGAGTATGGTAGAAGGCAGCAGATAGGCGCGGGCGCCGAAGCGCCCCTCGAAAAGCAAGGCGGATACCATGCCCAAGACCAGAGCACAGCAAATCATGGCCCACAAAGAGCACCGCGATGCCGACCAGATCACCGCGGCGATTCAAGACATCGCCGCCGAGTTCGAACCCTACATCATCAAGCAGCGCCGCCACTTCCATAAACACCCCGAGCTGAGCCTTCAGGAGGTGCGGACCACCTCCGACATCGCCGGCCAGCTCGACGCCATGAACATCCCCTACGAGCAGCCGCTCGAAACCGGCCTCGTTGCGACTTTGCGCGGAACCGCGCCGGACGCCTATCGCGAGGACGGCACACCGCGCCGGCGCCTGCTCATGCGCGCCGACATCGATGCGCTGCCCGTCACCGAGCGCACGGACGACGAATTCGCGAGCGTCAACGAAGGCTGCATGCACGCGTGCGGCCACGATTGCCATATCGCCATGATGCTCGGCGCCCTGCAGGTCCTGCGCCATATGACCGACGACATCCACGGCGAGATCCGCGTGGTGTTCCAACCCTCCGAGGAGAACGGCTCCGGCGGGCGCATGATGTGCGAGGCCGGCGTATGCGAGGGTGTCGACGGCGCGTTTGCCATGCACATCTGGAGCGAGGTCGACGCAGGCACCATCAGCTGCGAGCCCGGCCCCCGCATGGCGAACACGGACTGGTTCCGCGTGGACGTGCACGGCACGTCCTGCCACGGCGCCATGCCGCAACGCGGCAGCGACGCCGTGATGGTCGCCGCCGAGATCGTGAATGCGCTGCAGACCATCGTGAGCCGCGAGCTCTCCCCCTACGAGCCCGCCGTGGTCACCGTAGGTAAGCTTCACGCCGGTAGCGCGCGCAACGTCATCGCGGGCGAGGCCCACATGGAGGGCACCGTGCGCACCTATTCCACGGCGACCCACGAGCTCATGCCCGCGCTCATCGAACGCATCGCGGTGCATATCGCGCAGGCCCACGGTGCCGAAGCCGAGCTCTCCGACTACACCATCGCCAACTACAAGGTCGAAAACGAACCTGCCGCGAGCGAGCGTTGCCGCCAGGCGGTCCTCAAGACGCTCGGGTCCGAGGGCATTGGCAGCTACCGCGGCACCATGTCGGGAGAGGACTTCTCCGAATACCTGCGCCGAGTTCCGGGCGTGCTGGCGTTCGTGGGCTGCCGCAACCCGCAGATCGGGGCGACATTCGCCCAGCATTCGTGCTTCTTCAAGGTAGACGAGTCGGTTCTCGCCAAGGGCTCCATGGTCGCCGCCCAATACGCCATCGACTTCCTGGCCGAGCCCACGCAAGAGGAGCTGGACGGACCACTCGTGACGCGTGTGGCCGAAACGAACCCGCAGCTCGCCGAGACGCTGCGCGGCGCGCGCAGCAAGACGGTCGGCGCGCACAACGCCTTGCGCGACGCACGCGAGGCCCGAGCCGCCGCCGCACGCGAGATCCACGAGGCGCGCCACGGATCTGACGCGCGCAACGGCAAGTAGCGGCAGGCAGCAGCAGCGACAAGCAGCGGCGACGCACATATCAAGGAAAGGCCCCCGGGACTCCCGAGGGCCTTTTCGATGAGCGATACACCGCCGTTTACCGACTGACTAACCTAATGCGACGTCGAGCACCATCATGACCACGAAGCCCGCGATGACCCCCAACGTGCCGATGTTCGAATGCTCCCCAAGATGCGCCTCGGGAATCAACTCTTCAACGACGACGTAGATCATCGCGCCAGCGGCAAAGGCGAGCATCCAGGGCATGAACGGCGTGACCTGCGAGCTGACCAGCACCACCAGGATGCCGAAGATCGGCTCGACGATGCCGGACAGGCTGCCCATCGCAAACGCCTTGCCTCGACTCATCCCCTCGCGTCGCAACGGCAGGGAGATGGCCGCGCCCTCGGGGAAGTTCTGCAGGCCCATGCCGATGGCGAGCGCCGTCGCCATGCCGAGATACGCCGTCTGCTCGGGACCCGAGCTCTGGCCTGCCATCGCGAACAACAGGCCAACGCTCATCCCCTCGGGAATATTGTGCAAGGTCACGGCCGAAACGAGCAGCGTGGTGCGTTTCCAACTCGTCTTGACGCCCTCGGGATCATCGCCCTCCATATGCAGATGGGGCAGGAAGGTGTCGAGCGCCATGAGGAACGCCACCCCGAGCAAGAAACCGCCCGCCGCCGGGATCCAGCCGATCTGCCCGAGCTCTTCGGCCTGTTCGATGGCGGGGTTGAGCAACGACCACACGCTCGCGGCGATCATGACACCCGCGGCGAAGCCGAGGAAGATGCGGTGGGTGACGGCACGGTCCTTGCGGAAGAAGAACACTACGGCCGAGCCGGCCGTAGTCATGAGCCAGGTGAAGCCGCAGCCCATCGCGGCCCATATGAGAGATTGCATAAGATTGGCGTCAATTTGCATACGATTTCGCCTCCTTTTCGTACGTTTTCCAATTTCTGGTCAAAATACCCTAATTGTGCGTCGACCATGCAGTCCGCCCCCAACAAAACCCCTGGATTCGATTGAGCGATTGCGGAGCGCACACGACGGTCGCCCCCACGCGGGCCACGCGCGCAAAGCACACCCTTGCGCGACCTGCGGATTCATCAAACCAACGGCTATACAAATTTTTGTTCCCGTCGCCGCTCGGCGCACTATCAACCCTTTTTGACCACTTCTTCCAAAACGCACGGCTGGGTATAAGTAATTACCGTCAAAAGGAGGGACCATGCTCACCATCACTACCACCAACAACCTCGACGGCTACGAGGTGGTCGAATACCTCGGAATCGTCACCGGTGAGGCCGTGAGCGGCATCAACATGTTCCGCGATATCGGTGCCGGGCTGCGCAACGTGTTCGGCGGGCGATCCGCAGGATATGAAGACGAAATGGCCCAAGCGCGCGAGGAGGTCCTGCGCGAGATGTCGCAGCGTGCCGAGGCACTCGGCGCCAACGCAGTCATTGGCGCGAACGTGGGATACGAGACCTTTGCAGAGATGATCATGACCACCGCTTGTGGCACCGCAGTGCGCGTGCGCCGAACGTCATAATCACCCCGTCAGCTCTCGCGCCCTGCCCGCTCTCGTCGAAACGGGCACGCAGAGCGCCGTGATCCCCATCTTACACGGGCACGCAGAGCAACCACGATCTCCACCGCACATAAAAACCCGGACCATCCAGAACCGCTATCGGCCGGATGATCCGGGTTTTAAGGTTAGAGATGCAGGGCCGATCAGAGCACAGGGCAAAACGCTGCACAAGGCCAATCAGAGCACAGGGCAAAACGCTGCGCAGGGCAGATCAGGGCACAGGGCAAAACGCTGAGCCGGGCAACATCCAGTCCAGGCATGTCCATGTGGAACGATTTGCCTGTCGGGCAACTTAAACCAGCTTGCCCTGGCAGTGGTCGCACATGTGCTGAATGAGCTCGGCAGGCCACTCGACAAAGTCGCGCTTGCGCGGCTTGAGCTCGCCGTCGACCAGCTCGTCGTATGCGACCTTGATCTTGACGAAACGGGTCACCCTGACGGAACCCTCGCGGGTGAGGCAGCTCTCCTCGGCCTTGAAGGCACCCATACCGAACAGGACCTTGGGGTTGTACATCACGAGCGTGTTGCCCTCGTCGTCGGCCAGGGCGCAGATGGCCTTGGTCACGCCGATCTGATTGGCGGCCAGGCAGGCGGCGTCCTCGATGGACAGCAAGGTATCCACCAGGTCCTGCGCGATCTCCGCGTCGGCGGCGGTGGCGGGCTCACACGGGGTGGAGAGGATAGCCTCGTCCTTCACGAGCTCCTTGATCATGGGCGCTCCTTTCTCATATGGGCGCCGCAAACGTCGCCCTTTCATTTCTTTCACCTGCGGAACTATACCAGATGCCCATCAAGGCCCGAGCCGCAGCGCCGCAGAACGAACTAAACTGATGAGAACGCAGACAATGGCCGCATATACATGTGGAGCAACGAGGGAGGAAGCGCCATGAAAGTCATGCTCGTCAACGGAAGCCCACACAAGAACGGCTGCACCCACCGCGCGCTCGCCGAGGTCGCCGCGGCACTTGATACGAATGGAATCGAAAGCGAGATCTTCTGGATCGGCGCCAAGCCCGCCGCCGGCTGCATGGCGTGCGGGCGCTGCCGCGAAACCGGTGCCTGCATCTTCAACGATGCCGTCAACGAGTTTCGCGCCCGTGCCGAGCTGGCAGACGGCTTCGTCTTCGGCGCGCCCGTCCACTACGCCCATGCCGCAAGCTCCCTCATGGGCTTCATGGACCGCCTGTTCTACTCCAATGGCAAAGCGGGCGCGCCCGACGTATTGAGCTTCAAGCCCGCCGCAGCCATCGCGTCCGCCCGACGCGCCGGCACCACAGCCGCCCTCGACGACATGCAGAAGTTCTTCACCATCTCGAACATGCCCATTGTGAGCTCTCGCTACTGGAACATGGTCCATGGATGTACGCCCGAAGAAGTCGAACAGGACCAAGAGGGTCTGTGGACGATGAGACAACTCGGGCGCAACATGGCCTGGCTCCTCAAATCCCTCGAGGCGGGGCGCGAGGCTGGAATCGGCCTACCTGATCGGGAGGCCGGGTCCTTTACGAGCTTCATCCGATAAACCGACCAGAAAAAGGGGCGGCGCATCCAATGTGGTGCGCCGCCCCTTTATCAAGGCTCGTATCTGTCAGGGCGATACTCGTTATCTGCTGGGGTGACACTCGTCTAGCTGAGCTCAATCGAATCGGCGCCGTCGATGCGGACGTTCGCATCGTAAAACGCCGTGAGCGCCTCAATGGCAAGGTCAACATCGCGGGTGCCGGCCGTCTCCATGCACGAATGCATAGAGAGCTGGGCACAGCCAACATCGACTCCATGCACGCTCACCTGCATGTTCGAGATATTACCGAGCGTGGAGCCACCCGCCTTGTCGCTGCGGTTCGCAAACGCCTGATGCGGGATCTCAGCGTCGTCGAGCACGGCGGTGAACGCGGCGCGGCTGAAAGCGTCGGTGCAATAGTGCTGGTTGGCCGCCTCCTTCACCACGATGCCGCCGTTCATCTGCGGAGCATGGAGGCTATCGGCGAGCTCGGGGTGCGCGGGATGCTGCGCATGTGCGTTGTCGCAGCTCACGAGCATGGAAGCGGAGAGCGCGCGGACGTACTCCTCGGGGCCGAAGCCCAAGGCGGCGTTCACGCGGGAAAGAGTGTCGGCCAAAAGCGTCGATGCAGCACCCTGCTTGGTTTCCGAGCCGACCTCCTCGTTGTCGAAACACGCATAGACCGAGACGGCATGCTCGTTCCCGCCGTTCATAAAGGCGACAAGCGAAGTGTAAGCGCACATGAGGTCGTCGAGGCGGGGCGAGGAAATGAACTCGCCGGTGACACCCCACACACGGCCGCGCTCACGGTTGACCAGGAACAGGTCGCGCGACACGATTTGGGCGGGATCGATCTCGAGGGCATCGGCCACGATCATGTCGAGCGAGTCGTTTGCCAAGTCGCCCGCGGAGAGCAGCGGGAACAAATCGCTTGCGCGATTGGGGGTGAAGCCCTTGTTCACGCCGCCGTCCATGTGGATTGCAAGGCTCGGGATAAGCGCGACATCTCGATTGAGGGCGACGAGCCGGCTCTCGATACGCGCGCCCTCGCGCACCAACACGCGGCCGGCGAGCGAAAGCGGCCGGTCGAACCAGGTGTAGTCCATCATGCCGCCGTAGGCCTCGGTGTCCAGGCGCACATACCCGGCGGGACCTTCGAGCTCGCCATTCGACTTTACCTTGAAGCAGGGGGAGTCGGAATGCGAGGCCGTGAGCTGGAAGTGGTACGGGGCGCTGTCGCTGGCCGATCCGGCTGCGACATCGGCGGATCCGGCGGCGGCGCCGTCGGTGGCTTTAGCAACATCGGAGGCAAAGGCCGGAGCGGCCACACGCTCGCCCACGCGCCAGGCCACAACACTCGATCCGTTGCGCTGCGTGTAATACGCTCCTCCCGGGCGCACCTCCCATGCGGCGCCCTCGCTCAGGTAAGTGAAACCAGCCGCATCCAAGCGTGCGCGGATAGCCGCGGCGCTGTGAAACATCGTGGGACTCTCGGCGATGAAGTCGAGCAGGTCCTCGGCTGCCGTCGTGACCGGGGCTGCGGCTTTTGTGACAAAAGACATATGCGCTCCTGTTCGTGTCGCATGGTTTCGCATGGCTTATTCGACAAAATCTTACCGCATGCGAGCGCGGCACCGCACACCGCCCGGTCGCTCCGCCCGTTTACCAGTTTGCCCTTGCTAACTGTTTGCTTTTTTGTATCATTTCTAGTGCTGACACGTTTTACCTCAAAGGAGTCACCATGACCACCGCCTCCACCCCTAAGACCGTCGCCGTTGTTGGCTGCACGCACGCCGGCACGTTCGCCGCTCAGTCGATCCTCACCGCGCACCCGGATTGGACCGTGCACGTCTTCGAACGCAACGACACCCTGTCGTTCCTCTCCTGCGGCATCGCGCTGTGGGTCGGCGGTCACGTGAGCGACCCCAACCGCATGTTCTACTCCTCCCCCGCAGCTCTCGCCGAGCTCGGCGCGCAGATGCACATGCAGCACGACGTGCTTTCCGTCGACGTGGCCGGCAAGTCCCTCGTGGCGCGCGACCTCACCAACGGCGAGGAGTCGACCTACGTTTTTGACAAGCTCGTCGTCACAACTGGCTCCAAGCCCGTCACCCCGCCCATCCCCGGTCTGGCCGAGGGCCTTGAAGATGGTCGCGTGATGCTGTGCAAGAACTGGGACCACGGCAAGGCCATCAAGGAGAACGCCATGCAGGCGGATTCCGTCGCCGTGATCGGTGCGGGATACATCGGCGCCGAGCTTGTCGAGCAGTTCAGCGAGGCCGGGGTGCGCGCCACCCTCATTGACGGCCTCGATCGCGCACTCGCCAAAAACTTCGATGCGCCCATCACCGATCAGGTCGAAGCTGTGTACGCCGAGCACGGCGTGGAGCTCGCACTGGGCCAGATGGTCACCGAGTTCCGCCTGAACGAGAGCGGCACCGGTGTCACCGTCGTGACCACCGCCGGTGAATACGATGTCGACTACGCCATCATGGGCGCCGGCTTCCTCCCCCGCACTGACCTGTTCGAGGGCCAGCTCGAAACCCTTCCCAACGGCGCCATCAAGACCGACGAGTACATGCGCGCATTCCTCACCGGCCATGATGAGGCCTGCGCAGACGTCCTCGCCGCCGGCGACTCCTGCACCGTGCTCTACAACCCCACCGGCACCTATGACTACATCCCGCTGGCCACCAACGCCGTGCGCCAAGCCCTGCTCGTGGCTGCCAATATCGAGGAGCCCGCGCAGAAGTACATGGGCACGCAGGCAACCAGCGCCGTACAGCTCTACGACCTGTCCCTTGCTGCGAGCGGCCTTACCCAGGCAGGCGCCGAGGCCCGCGGCGTGAACGCCCGCTCCACTACCATCGTCCAGGACTACCGTCCCGACTTCATGCTCACCACCACGCCGGTCACCGCGACCCTCACCTGGGATCCCGAGACCCGTCGCGTGTTGGGCGCCCAATTCCTGTGCCGCCACGACGTGGCCGAGGCCGCAAATGCGATCTCCATCGCCATACAGGCGCGTTTCACCATTGATCAGCTCGCCAACGTCGACCTGTTCTTCCAGCCCAACTTCTGCCAGCCGGTGAACTTCATTGGCGCCGTGGCCATGCAAGCCGTGGCCGAACAGAACGCCTGCTAACCCGCTGCTCAGAACAACATACACCCGCTTAAGGGGCACCGATCACACCCTCGGTGCCCCTTCCTTTTGCGACATCGGCCATCTCGACAGCGCGTCCGTTGCCCGACGTCAATAGGTCTTCTGAAAGCAAGATCCCTTGCAGGTAAAGCTACCGTCTCAATCCCGCTAAACGAAATCCGCGCTTTCAAAAGGTCAAGAACGGCATAATCGTCCGTCTGAATAAATGGCGCAGAAGCCCTCGGGCCGCATCTTCTGGCCGTTATGCATCCGCTAGGCAAAAATAGTCCAATTGATGCACTTCTCCGGCGCGCCATCTTCAATTAATCGACTTTTGGTAATTACTTATCGCTTCCTCGAGATATAAGGCCCATTTGAATGCTCGTGACCAGGTACTTTACGCGTCAGAACGCCTTGCTACCGGCCAGTCTGAAAAACTAATTACCAAAAGTCGATGAATTGACTTTAAACGCCTTCGCGCGGCCCGATTCCTCATTTGGGTACAAGCTCATTCACCGAGGGAGGGGGTATTAATGGAACAGGTGATTTGCGGCGCCAGCGCCTTTGAGCTTTATCGAATCCCGCCCCAGGTCACACTGCTGCTCCCAGAGTTTCCCCATTTTTCGACGCGCCGGCAACGCAGCGCCATCTCCCGATCGAATGACCTGGGTCCCTGGCTGAATCTTCCAATACACACCCTGTGCGACAGCCCGTCAGCCCGAACGCGGTCTTCGGCAATCAAGGACCACGTCTGGAGCGGCGACCTCCCGAGTTCAGCTATCTGGGAAAACAACGAAGTCGGCGTTCGGTACACCTCGCCGCTCATGACGTTGCTCACCTTGGCGCCGCTCGTCTCGGTGCACCGTCTCACCATGGCCGCTTACGAACTCTGCGGCACATTCGCCGTCTACGCGCCCACCAAAGAAATGCAGCGCGAGCTCGATCATCTGCGTAACCAGCGCCTCGCATGGCCGGGAGGATGGCGCCAGGTGTATGACCACGCGGGTAAACCGACGTCTCTTTGGCACCGCGACCCGCTCGTGACGCTTCATGAGCTTCGCGGGTTCTGCGAGGAAAGCAAGGGTATGCACGGCCATCGTCAGCTTTACCAGGCTGCACGCGCGGTCACGGGTGTTGCGGCGTCTCCCCTCGAAGTGCAAGCATCCATGCTGCTGAACCTTACGCGACGACGCGGCGGCGAAGGGCTAGGGCCCATCGTCAACAACCACCCCATCACGCTGAACCGCGACGCCCGCATCCTCGCCGGCCAATCAACCTGCTACGCCGACATCCTTTTCCCCGAAAACGACATCCATCCGGCAATCGATATCGAGCTTCAGGGCCATATGGTTCACGACGGGGGCCGAGCGGGCGGAATAGACTCCAACCGCATGCTCGGCCTCAAGCGCATGGGTATCGAGGTCATCATGGTGACAGCCGAGCAACTCTATAACCCCGGGAGGTTCCATCGTCTGTCGGCCCACTTGTCGTCGTTGCTCGGAAAACGGCGGAAGGCGAAATCGGCGGGCATGGAAGCCGCCGAGCGCGACCTAAGGTGCGAGGTCCTTTCGAACTGGGAACAGCTGGTTCGCTGAGTTCTCAACGGGTCCCCGCGTACTCCATCTCGCGCTCTGCTCGTGCGTTGACCTCGGCGAAGACACGGCTGAAAAATTCCTCGTCGAGCAGGCGGTACGCGGCGCCGGTGACCGGGTGATTGGTGCGCACGGTCTCATGGGCGATGGCGCAGGTCGCAAAGACCGACGCCGCATCGATCTCGTACTGCGGAAACGCCGCCGCGACCTCGATGAGCTGCGGCGTGAGACGCGGCATGAGGTCGAGTTCGAGAGACTTGCCGAACAGGTCGAAATCGCCCTGCTTCTTGATACGGAAATCCCGACTGGGCTGCTCGCCACGCGCATCAATCAAATCGCTCACGGCCTGGTTCCACGTGCAGTCGGCAAGCAGGTGAACCCATGTGCCGAGCACCATGTCGAACAAGGAGCGTCGCAGCTCATCGCGGCTCAGCGCGCGTCGGGAGGTCGCGAACGCGTCACGCTGGCACACGGCGGTTTCGGCCACATCGAAATCCCACTCGAACGTCGGCGTGTGCGCGGGAGACACGTGGGCGACCTCGGCTGCGAGGGAGGCGGGCGCCTGCCAGAGCAGCTCCGGGGCAGGGCCCGCGGCCGCCGCAGAGCCGGTAGGACCAACGGGCGCACAATCAGAATCGGCGTCCGCGAAACCGGAGGCATCGAAGGCAAAACCAGGCGCCCCGACACCTCCCCCCGTTGCGCAATCGTCGCCGAGCGCATCCGACAATCCGCACTCACGCGCAAGCGGCAGCACGTACGCGTCGAAGAACTCACCCGCGCGCGGCTTTGGGATGTGCTCGGGCTTGGCGAAATGCGTCACGCGATACGGAACGGGGCGCACCACGCCGGGCACCATGTAACCCACGTAGATATCGGGAATCAAGTTTCCAAAGAGGAACGCATTGCCGTCGCACACGGCGCGCGCAACGGAGCCGCCGCCCTTGAGCAGCCGCTCCGCATGCGCGATATGTATGTTCCAGCTAGGCACTAGCTGCGGACCTCGCCACCGGTGGCCTTGCACACCTTCGTCACCAGCTTGGAGTGGGCACGCTCGACCTCCTCACTCGTGAGGGTGTGGTCGTCGGCGCGATAGGTGAGCGCGAAGGCCATGGACTTCTTGCCAGCGCCCACGCGCACCGGGTCGCGGTACACATCAAACAGGCGCACGCCCACGAGCAGCTTGCCGCCGGCGGAGCGCAGGCGGCGCTCCAGGTCCTCGCAGGTCACATCGTCGTCAACAACGATGGCAAGATCATGCTCGACGCTCGGGAACTGGGAGAACTCGCGATAGGCCTCCTGAGCGCCGGCACCCTTGATCAGCGCCTCGAGATTCAGCTCAAAAGCCACCACAGGGATATCGATGCCGTAGACATCGCGCGCGTCGGGATGGATCTCGCCGACCCAGCCGAGAACCGTACCGCCGGAGAGCACCTCGGCGCCGCGGCCGGGCTGCAGGAAGGCGTAGTCGTCGCCGTCGGCGGGGCGGAAGCGGACCTTAGGCGTGCGCAGCTGGGAGAGCAGCTCCTCAACAACGCCCTTGCCGTCGAAGAAACGAAGCGGCATGGGCTTGTAATTCCAGGTCACATCGCCCATGGAGCCGGAAAGCACGCCCGCCACGGACTCGCGCTCCTTCGGCGCGCTGGCGTTCTCGCGGCCGAAGAACAGCGTGCCGATCTCATACAGCTGCACGTTTGCGGTGCTGTGCTTGATGTTGTACTCGACGGACTGCAGCAGGCCCGGGATGAGCGAGCGGCGCATCTCGGTCTGCTCGGCCACGAGCGGGTTCATGATCTCGACCGGGCATCCACGGCCCTCGTCCGTCATGCCGATACGCTCGAGGTCGCCGGGGGCGGCGAAGGAGAAGTTCATGGTCTCGTTGAGGCCACAGGCGCGCAGGATCTGACCGACCTTGCGAGTGAGCTGCTGCTCGCGGGTAAGGCCGCCGATGTGGTTTTTGGCGGCGGGGATGGTGGCCTCGACGCGATCCATGCCCCAAAGGCGCAGGACCTCCTCAATCAGGTCGATCTCACGGGTGAGGTCGGGGCGGAACGTGGCGGGCGTGACCGCGAACACGCGCGCATCCCCCTCCCCCTCGGCCTCGACGGAGCAGCCGAGACGCGTGAGCGCCGTCTCGATGAAAGCGGGCTCGATCGCGGCGCCGCACAGCTCGTGCACGCGGGAAAGGCGCAGGCTGATGGGAGCGAGCTGCTTGGGCGCGGGATAGACGTCCACGCAACCCGGGGCAACCTTGCCGCCGGCGAGCTGCTCGATGAGGGCGCAGGCGATGTTGGCAACATCCACGCACCCGGTCTCGTCGACCTGACGCTCGAAGCGGATGGAAGCGTCGGAGATCAGCGCGAGGTCGCGGCTGGTGTGGGAGGTGCGGCCGGCGTTGAAGCAGGCGCTCTCCACCAGCACGTCGACGGTGGCGTCGGTAACCTCGGACTCCATGCCGCCCATGACGCCCGCGAGCGCGACCGGGGTGGCGCCGGCCTCGCCGGTGGCGATGAGGCCCATGCCCGCGGAGAGCGTGCGCTCCACGTCGTCGAGGGTACGGAAGACCTCGCCCTCACGCGCCGCGCGCACGGCCACGGTACGCTTGCCGCCCTTCTCCTCGAACGCGTTGAGGTCGAAGGCGTGCAGCGGCTGGCCGGTGAGCATCATCACATAGTTGGTGATGTCCACGACGTTGTTGTGCGTGCGGATGCCGCAGGAATTGAGGCGCTGGACGAGCCACTCGGGCGAGGGGCCGACCTTCACATCGCGCACCACGCGGGCGACGTAGCGATCGCACAGGCCCTCGTCGATGAGCTCGACCGAGACGGTCTCGGCGGTCGCCGCGCCGGACTCAGCGGCGATGGCGGGCAGGTCGACGTGGAAGTCGCGGTCGTAGATGGCGCCGACCTCGCGCGCGATGCCGATCATGGAGAGGCAGTCGGCGCGGTTCGGGGTGATCTCGCAGTCGAGCACCGTGTCGGACGTGCCCACGTACTGGGCAAACGGCATGCCGATGGGCGCATCCTCGGGCAGGATCATGATGCCCTCGTGATCGGCGGAGAGGCCAAGCTCGCGCGCGGAACAATTCATGCCCATGGACACGACGCCACGAAGCTTGCCCTTCTTGATCTTGATGTCGCCGGGGAGCTCCGCGCCGATCATGGCGGTCACGATGCGATCGCCCTCGTTGAAGTTCTGGGCACCGCACACGATCTGCAGGGGCTCCGGGTTGCCCTCGGCGTCCACGTTGTTGGCGCCCACATCGACCATAGTGACCCACAGGTGATCGGAATCGGGATGGGCCTCCTTGGAAAGGACCTTGGCCGTCACGATGTGATCGAAGGACTCGCCCACCGTCTCGATGGCCTCGACCTCGGTGCCGGTGCGGATGAACTCACGGGAAAGCTCGGAGGGGTCCTCTGGCAGCTCGACCATGCTCTTCAGCCAGTCGTAAGAAACTTTCATCTCAAACCTCTTCTATATGCACCTCAATTTTGGGACTGTCCCTAAATTGAGGTCTCGAACCTCTTCTTAGAACTGATTCAGGAAGCGCATGTCGCCGGTGACGAGCGTGCGCAGGTCGGGCAGGTCGTAGCGGAGCGCCGCGATGCGCTCGACGCCGGCGCCGAAGGCGAAGCCGGAATAGACCTCGGGATCGATGTCGCAGTTGCGCAGGACGTTGGGGTCGACCATGCCGCAGCCCAAGATCTCGATCCAACCGGAGTGCTTGCAGAAGGGGCAACCCTCGCCGCCGCACACGCCGCAGCTCACGTCGACCTCGCAGGAGGGCTCGGTGAACGGGAAGAAGTGCGGGCGGTAGCGCGTGGCGCGGTCCTCGCCGAACATGCACTTCACGAAGTAATCGAGCGTGCCCTTGAGGTCGCCGAAAGTGATGCCCTTATCCACAACGAGGCCCTCGATCTGATGGAACTGGGGCAGGTGGCAGGCATCGGCCGTATCGGGGCGATACACACGGCCCGGGGCGATCATGTAGATGGGCGGCTCCTGGGTCTCCATGGTGTGCACCTGCACGCCGGAGGTCTGGGTGCGCAGCAGCACGTCGGACTCGCCGTGGGCATGCTCCTCGGGGTGCGCAGCGGTGCCGGGGGCGTTGTCCTTCACATAGAAGGTGTCGCGCGCGGAACGGCTCGGGTGGTCGAGCGGGGCGTTCAGCGCGGTGAAGTTGTACCAGCTGGATTCTACCTGCGGGCCGGCCTCGACCGTATAACCGATACCGCAGAAGACGTCCTCGATCTCCTCGATGATCTGGTTGATGAGGTGCGCATGGCCGATCTGCGGACGGGCACCGGGCAGCGTGATGTCAACGGCCTCCGTGGCCATGAGTTCGCGCACGGCGGCGCGCTTGAGGTCCTTCATGCGACCGTCGAGCAGGGTCTCGGCCATACGGCGCATCTCGTTTGCGCGCTTGCCGAGCACCGGACGCTCCTCGGGCTCGATCTTGCCCATCATGCGCATGAGGCCGGTGATCTCGCCCTTGCGGCCCATAAGCGCCACGCGGGCGGCCTCGAGCTTCTCGGTCGTCTCGGCGCTCTCGATCATCTCGCGGGCTCGCTGCTCGAGCTCCTCAAGCTCGTCGATCAAGCTCATCTGTTCCCCTCTCGTCCGTCGGCGCCATATCGGCGCCACGTTGTTCCATAGAAAAATCCGCCCTTGGGATCGTGCGATCGCTCGCACTCCCAAGGACGGATGAGATTCCGCGGTACCACCTTGATTGGCCGCCGGTTGTCTGCCCGGCGAACCCTCTTTTGCCCGATGTCGCGCGGGCGCGCGGCTTCCCTACTCAGCATGTGCAATCGGGGACGGGTGCAAATCGCGCATCGCGCCCCGGCGCCCGCCGTTCAGGTCGCAGCTCGGGAGTGAACTCGGGGCTCCTCGCCGCGGGTGGGCTCGCAGCCGGTGGCCCTCCCTCTCTTTGCGGCGATGCGGTGAGGCCCGACCTCTCCGTCAACGCAGTGGTCAAGATGATAACATACCTGCGCTTCCCTACGCGATCGACAGCTCATGAACCTCGTCGTACTTGCCACCCATGCAGATCTTCGCCGTGCCGCGATCGAGGTTGTACACCACGGACCACTGCGTTTGGAAAACCTCGCCGTTGTCCTTGATCTTCACCTCGCGGCTCACGCTCTGAAGCGTATCCATGGCCTGCTGCTCATCCATGACGCCATCTGCCGCCTCGAGCGCGCCCATCACGGTGGCGTAACGGTCCTCGCCGCCTCCGAAATCATACTCACCGGGCGTGAGCAGGAAGTTCGTTGCAGCCATGTACGTCTTGCCCTCGGCGGGCACGCCGGCCGTCGTGGCATCGCCGGGCTCCAGCACGTTCATCTCGTCGCCGATGTACTCGACCACAACGGTCTTGCCGCTCGCATCCGCGATCTGGAAGTGATAGCTGCGCCCGCCGCTCGCATGCATGTCGTACTTACCCAACAGTGCGACTGCCTCGTCCACCGTGGCGCAGCGATCCAACATCATGCGAATGGCCGTCGTGGTGGTGATGTCCACGCGGTCGGTCCGCTGGTCGGTCGCCTCGGTGTCGATGAGCAAAACGCCCACGGCCAGGCCCTTCTCGTTCACACCGTCGAGCGGCGCAAAGGGCGCCGCCAGCGACACGATGCTCGATGCCAGATCATCGGGCAGCTTGTCCTCGCCGTATCCGATGAACGCGAGGTTCACCATCGACAGCGACGCGTAACCGTCCTCGGGGTTCGTGCGGACCATCATGCCGGGCGAGAACTCCAGGTCGAAATTGCGGCCGAAGACCGCGTCGCCCGAAGGCGTTTCCGCGTTGAACGTCGAACATGCGAGATTGGGCAGCTCGATCTCAATCGGCAGGCCCTTGAGCAGACGGCCCACCACAAAGTCGATAAGCTCGGCGTCATTGGAGGCGCCCCCTTGCTCCAAAAACTCGTCGATGCCGTAATCGCCGGCGTAGTCCATGGTATACAGCGGGTACTCATCGATCTTCTTGATGCTGTCGAGCGTCTTGAGCTCGTTTCCGAACAGCGCGAAAACGGCGACTCCACCCACCAGACACGCAACGGCAATGAAGCCCGCCACACCGAGGGCGATGCGCTTCATAATGCTCAACGCGCGCCCCGTGCCATCGTTAGAATTGCTCATAGGTCCCCCTCAGACAGGTTGTTCCAACGAGCAAGAGATTCTAACTCATATATCTTACATTGATTAAGTTTTTGTCTCTTAGCTTACTCACTTCATAATGCTGTACGTTTTGAGCTAATCGGCGAGGGCTGGCGGATTTCGCGGCCGGCAGTGCTACAGGCCCGTCGCAATCCCCGCCGCTGTTCGACGCGGCCCAGTCGATACAAAGAGGCCGCAGCTCGTAATCGAACTGCGGCCCCAAGAAGCAATCAATTTGTACCTGTCCCCAATCGGCCTTCGCTAGCCCACGATGTCGAAGGCGAAGCGGGTCCCTGCGGCGAGGTAATCGAGCAGCACATGCTCACAGTCGTCGATATGGCCGACGACGTTGGTCTTGCCGCTGTTCTTCATCGGCGCGAGCGCGATCTGGACTTCACCTGCGTACTGGCCGTACAGACGGTTGTCGATGATCACGTCGCCGCGTTCGATGTCGACCGTGTTGAACGGCTCAACGGGCGCGGGGTCCATGCGGCTCTCGAGCGTTCGAATCATGTAGCCGCTCGTGCAGTCACCGCGCACGGATAGGTTCATGCCCAAACGTCGCGCCATGTCCTGGGGCAGGCCGTCCACCAAACGCGTGGTGAAGCGCACGCGATCGGAGTTGGCGCGCTCCATGGCGGCGAGCTCGTCATCGGTGGCAAAGCAGTTGCCGATCAGCACATCGCTCACGCAGCCCATCATCACGAAATGCTTGAGCTGCACCTCGATGGGAAGATCTCGATGCATCTCGAGCGTGGGCAGGCCCTCGGTGACCGACCAGGGACCGAACGCCTCGGGTGCGTCGGACGAGACGAACGCCTGCAGGCGCATGCCGCGCTTGGCCCAATGCTCGGTGCCGCGCATGAAGTAGTCGAGCGACACGCCGGTGTAACGGTGCGGATAGTAGTTGTGACAACCCACGAGCGCCTCGCGCGGGGCGCCGCAGGAGAGCAGCGCGCCCACGTGGTCGGTCACGGCGGCGCCGTTGATGCAGACCTTGATGCCGTCGGCGTTCTTGGCGAGGGCGGCCTCTTCAAGGTCGCTCATCCCAAGGTCCAGGCGCATCGCGTCGATACCGAGCTCCTTGAAGAACGTCAGGTCGATGCCACCCTGGAACATGCTGATGCCCACACCCAGGCGCTTGAGCACCATGGGGTTGACGTCGCAGAAGATCTCGAAGCCCAGCTCGTGCGCGAGGCGGGTGTAGGGCAGGTAGCGCTCCACGACCTCCTCGTAGGTGCCATCGGCCCCGAGCAGCGCCAGAAACAGCACATCGAACCCGTGGGCCGCAGCGCGGCGCAGGTAATCGAAGTTTTCCTCGGCCGAGGCGAACTCCGGGTACAGCGAAATGCCCAGGCGGCACACGCCGGAGCGCTCGCTAGTCAAGATCCTCACCGCAGCTCGCGATGGCCTTCTGATACCAGAAGAAGCTGTCCTTGCGATAGCGGTCGAACGTGCCGTTGCCCTCGTCGTCGCGGTCGACATACACAAAACCGTAACGCTTGGCCATCTGGCCGGTGGAGGCGGACACGAGGTCGATGATGCCCCAGGGGGTGTAGCCGATCAGATCGACGCCATCGGCAAGGGCCTCTCCCATGGCACGCACGTGCTCGCGCATGTACTCGATGCGATACGGATCATGCACGGAACCGTCCTCCTCGAGGACGTCCTTGGCACCCAGGCCGTTCTCCACGACCATGAGCGGCTTCTGATAGCGATCGTACAGCTCGTTCAAGAAATAGCGCAGGCCCGTCGGGTCAATGGACCAGCCCCACTGGCTGTACTGCAGGTAGGGGTTCTTGGCGCCGGAGCTGAAGTTGCCGCTTGCGCGCTCCACGTCGGTGTGGGTGGTGGAGGTGCTGCTGGAGTAGTAGGAGAAGGTCACCATGTCCACGCAGCCGGCGGCGAGGTCCTCGAAATCGGACGGCTCGGTATTGAGCTCGACATCCCAGGCCTGCCACAGACGACGGGCATAGGAGGGATAGGCGCCACGGACCATGGTGTCGCCGGCGTAGAAGAGCGCCTCCTGCTTGCCCTGCAGGTTGTTGATGATATCGGCGGGATCGCAGGTGAACGGGTAGCTGCAGCGGCCGGCGAGCATGCAGCCCACCATGGCGTCCTCGCGCACCTCATGGGCGAACTTGACGGCGCGGGCGCTCGCCACGAACTGGTTGTGCAGCACCTGGAAGTTAGAGCGCATCTTGGCCGCCGGGTAGTTCGGCAGGAAGGAGGGCATCATGAGGGGGCTGTTGATCTCGTTGAAGGTCAGCCAGTAACGGACCTCGTCCTTGTACTCGCTCATAACACAACGGGCAAAGCGATCGAACAGGTCGATGGTCTCGCGGTTCTCCCAACCGCCAAGCTCCTGCTCGATGTAAAGCGGGGTGTCGTAGTGACACAGCGTCACCAAAGGCTCGATGCCCTGCTCGCGCAGCTCGGCAAAGACGGTGTGGTAGAAGTCCAGGCCCTCCTGGTTGGGCTCGGTCTCCACGCCCGTGGGGAAGATGCGGCTCCAGGCGATGGACATGCGGAACAGCTTGATGCCCATCTCACCCAGAAGCGCGATGTCCTCGGAGTGACGGTGGTAGAAGTCGACGGCATCGTGATAGGGATAGTACTCGCCCTCGACCACGTCGAGCTTGGCGCCCTCGGGCAGCGGGGCAAACATCGGGCAGCTGCCGGCGGTACCGTCGGGCATGCGATAGGTCACGGAGCGCAGCGACTTGATGCTGCCGCTCGAAGAGCAGTCGCTCTCGGTCATGCCGCGGCCGCCCTCATTCCAACCGCCCTCGTACTGGTTAGCGGCGGTCGCGCCGCCCCACAGAAAGTCCTTTGGGAACACAGACATGGCTACTTCCTCTCAATCGATGGGCCGATGCGGGCCCATATCGGCTGTGCGCGCTGCGGACGCGATCGGCCGATGGAAGGCCGCGACGCGTCAAATGCGAAAGGGGCGCCCGCGCGATCGACGTCCCTCGTTAGAAAACCGCCCGGCAACCGATGCGGCTGCCGGGCGGCACGAGCGCTCACGCGAACTTACGCGGCGGCCTGCTCGTTGGCAGCCTCCTCGTCGGCGAGGCACTGCTTGTCGTACATCTTGACGAACGGGGTGTACACGACGAAGGCGATCACGAAGCACACGACCGGGATCAGCACGTTCTGCCAGGCCATAGAGGCCAGGAAGGTGGCGAGGCCGACCGGCAGCGGGGTAAGCATCAGGATGTAGGGGTTCTGGAAGAAGCCCACGGAGAAGCCCAGGAACACGACGCCCATGCAGATCAGGGAGTTGAGGATCATCGGGATGGCGATCAGCGGGTTGTACATGACCGGGGTACCGAAGATCATCGGCTCGGAAATGTTGAAGATCGCGGGAACGAGGCCGGCCTTGCCCACGGCGCGCAGACGCTCGGACTTAGAGCGCAGGCAGCACACGGCGAGGGACAGCATGTTGCCGGCACCGCCGGCGGAGGTGGCCAGCATGAAGGTGAAGATCGGGGCGAACACGGTGGGCTGGCCGGCGGCGACGAGCTCGGCGTTGGTGCCGAAGGCGGTCATCATGGCCGGCAGGGTGACGACGGAGACGATACCCTGACCGTGCAGGCCGAGAGTCCAGGCGAGCATGGAGATCGCCAGCAGGACGAACATGCCGGGGGTGGAGGTCAGACCGGACAGCGGGATGGAGATGATGCCCATGATGAGCGCGGGCAGGGTGGAACCGTTCATGAGAACCTGGCAGAGGATGGACAGACCCTCCCACAGCACGAGGTTGATGACCAGCGGGACGATGTTGGCGAAGGAATCCACCAGATAGGGCGGGATGGAATCGGGCATCTTGATGGTGGCGTTCTTGTCCTTGCAGAACTTGATGATGCGCACCGAGATGATCGGCAGGAACATGGCCACGAAGATGCCGGGGCCGCCCAGGAACTGGGTGGGGATCATGGTGGCGGTGGACTCGCCGAGGGTCACGCTCTGGGACGGGGCGGCGACCATGAGGAAGAGGATCATGGTGACCAGGCCGTTGGCCATGGCGCCCTTCATGCCGAGGGTGTTGGAGTAGGAGTAGCCGACCGCGAAGGCGATGGGCAGGGAGATGAGGCCCATGGTCATGTTATAGGGCACGCAGAGCCACTGATACACCTGGTCGGTGGTCTCGATGACGCCGGCGACGTTGAGCAGGGTGGCGATGATCATGAACGCGGCGCCCGCGAGGACGAGGGACATGATGGCCATCATGCCGTTGGAGATCGAGGCGATCACCTTGTTGGACTGGACCTTGCCGCCCCACTCCTGCAGCTTGGCGAAGATCGGGCTCTCGAACATCTTCTCGAGTTTGGACATTGGATCGTTACCTTCCTTGAGGACCTGGCTGCTAGCCGAGCAGGTCGTTGGCGAGCTTGAAGACGTTGGCGCAGTTGGCCATGCCGTAATCCGCGGGCGGGATGACGGCGACGGGCTTGCCCGTGGCCTCCTCGACGGCGGCCTTGCGGTAGGACACCTGCGGCCCCATGAGGATGACGTCGTAGTTGGCGCTCACCTCGGCGGCGGACTCGACGCTGGTGGCCGAGATCTCGAGCTCGATGCCGTTATCCTCGGCGTGCTTCTTCATCTTGTTCATGAGAATGCTGGTGGACATGCCGGCACCGCAAACAAGCAGGATCTTCATTGGTTACTCCGTTTCTTGGGACGAACCCATATTCTCGGCGCCCCTTGGGCGCGCGTTCCCTATTTGGCCGCGTTGGCGCGGTGAAGCTCGATCATCTCAGCGATAAGCTCCTGCGCGAGCATGGAGGTCATCAGATGGTCCTGAGCATGGACGAGCATGACGTTGACCTCGGTGTGCTCGCCGTTGGCCTCCTTGACGAGGAGCTGCGTCTGCTGGTGGTGCGCCTCGAGCGCGGCCTCCTTCGACTGGGCGATCAGCTCATCGGCCTTGGCGAAATCGTGCTCGCGGGCGGCGGCGAGCGCCTCGAAGGCGAGGCTGCGGGCGGTGCCGGCGGCGGCGATGAGCGCGAACGAGATCATCTCGACGCTCTGATCCTGATCTGCCATTGAGTGTTCCTTCCTGATATGCGGAGCTATGTCCGTCGTTTCCGTGCTAGGCGACCGTGCCCAACACATCGATTAAGGTGTCCCACGTCTGCTCGCGAACCAACCTCTGAATCGCGCCCTCGTCCAAGAACAGGTCTGCGAGGATCCCGAAGAAGTTGTCGAGCTCGCGATCGGCGTCCCGACCGCGGCCACGTGAAAACGCAATGAGAAATACCGCGCTGACTGGGCACTGCGCGCCATCCCAGGCGACCGGGCGGTCGAGCAGGCCGACCGTCACGAAGGTCTGCGCGCTCGCGACCTCGAGCGGATGGGGCATGGCCACGCTGTTACCAAACGATGTGGCGGCCGCCTCCTCGCGCTTGAAGACGAGCTCCTTGAAGGACGCGTCGACGCCGCGCGCGGATGCGGCATCGCACAGCACGTTCAGGACCTCCTCCTTGGTGGAGCAGTCCAGGTGCGTGAAGAAAAGATCGCGATCGAAGTAGCGACCGATCAGATCGGTCTTGTCGCCCGAGCGCAAAAGCTGACGGACGCCCTCCACCTCGCTCGCATCGAAGAAATGACTCACCTCGCGCACCGGCACCGGCAGGGTCCGGTTGATGGGCACGGTAGTGAAGACGTAATCGACATGGGAGAAATCGGCTTCATCCAAATGCAGGACATCGCACGTCGAGATGGTGTCGATGTACTCGCCGAACTCCTTGCGGCAGCGGTACTCGAGCAGGCGGGCGCTGCCGGCTCCCGAAGCGCACACCACGAGCACGTTCTTGCGCGGGGTCTCGCCGCGGGTGCGCTCGAGTGCGAGTGCAAACGCGAGCGCGATATAGGCGACTTCATCGTCGGAGAGCGGTCCTCCCCAATGGCCCTCGATCTCCTCGCAGCTGCACGTGGCCATGGACCAGGCAAGCGGATACCGAGAGCGGATATCGGAGAGGAGCGGATTCTTGAGGCTCATGTTGTAGCGCAGGCGAACCGAAAGCGGGACGATATGACGAGCCAGGTTCATGCGCAATTCGAGATCGTTTCGGAAGTCGAAGCGAAACGCCGCCCACACGCTCTCCAGCATTTCGGTCACGACGGACCACACCTCATCGGAGATCACGATGTTGCGGCTGTCCTCGCCCTCGTCGTAGAGGGTCTGCTTGCCCGCCAGGTGAATGGCGATATAGGCGACCTCCTCGCCGGGGAGTTCGATGCCCAGGCGCTCGCCGATCTTGCAGGCGATGCTGTGCGCGACCTCGAACTCGTGCGTCTGGCCGATGGCCTCGAGTCGGTCCTCGGGCATGGGAACGTAGCAGCCCTCCTCGATGCGCAGGAGCGCGATCGAGATGTGGACCAGCAGGTTCTGATGCGCGACGGGGTTGATATGGAAATCGCTCTCAACGAGGACCGCGTCCACGCATGCGGCGATCTGGTTGAAGTCCTTGGATCCGTCCGCGTCCGCGAGGGGGAAGGCATCGGCATCGCCCACCTTGCGGTTGACGCCCTCGTTCGCCTCCATGGCCCCAGCTGCGAGGCACAGTCGGCGAGACATCTCGGTTCCCGACACGCGCAGGCCGTACCGCGGGCGCTTTTCGAGCACCAGATTGAACTGGGCAAGCTTGCGCTCGACCTCGTGCAGGTCATTTGAAAGCGCGCTCTTGGAGACGTACAGCATCTCGGAGAGGTCGTCCAGGGTGATCCAGGACCGACGCATCACCAGGTCGTTCACAAGATAAGAGACGCGCTCAGCGGGAGTGGACGGCGTGGCGCGCACACCGTCGCGGCGGTTCGCCTCGAGCCAGGACTCCCAGGCCTCGACATCATCGACGAGCAGGCTATAACCGCCTCCACGATGACGATGGACACGGGCGATTCCGTCGAGCTCCTCGTTGATCCGGCGCACATAGGTGCGCAGCGTGCGCTCGCTGATGTCGAACGCTGAGGACAGGTCGGCGGAGGAGATGTGCGGGTTCGCGGAAACGACTTCGACCAAACGGATGTCGCGTGCGTTCATGGCCCCTCCTTCTTATCGCTCGACCGGACGCCTTTGAGAATCTGAGCGAGGCGATCTCGCGGATTCCCGACGACATCAATCATGCCGCGCAACAAGGGGCGACTCAAGCGCGGCTCTTGCCAACCAAATTGGCAAGAAGCTGAACGAGTTCATCTGAATCGCAGGTAAATCGTCACATCAGACCGTAAGGAAGACCATGGCGATGATCAAAGCGAATCCTATTAGATCGGTAGGCATAAACACGGTACCCAAAACGATGACGCTCGAAACCGTGGCGGAAAGCGGCTCGATCGTGCCGATGAGGCTCGCTCGAACTGAACCGATCTCCTTGACGCCCTGCATGTAGAGCGAATAAGCGAGGAACGATCCAACGACGGTGAGCAGGGCGAGGGCGAACCATCCGGTGCCGTCCATCACGGGCATGTTCTGCCAAGGCCTCACCACTGCGCTCATGCCGATCCCCGCCCCGAACATGGCGAGGCCCGTGACGGTCATCGATCCGTATTCGGGCAAGATCTTGGCGGGAATGATGCAAATGCACGCCCCGCCGATGGCGCAGAGCAGGCCCATGGCAAGACCCATCGGGGGAATCGACAGCGTGGTGGGATCCCCGCCCGTGGCGATCAGCAACGTTCCCAAAAACGCCAGTCCCGTGCCGATGATCTCCCGGCGACGAGGCATGCGGCGGCTCGTGACGCACGAATAGACCATGATGATCACGATCTGCAGGCACTGCATGACCGTCGCGGTGCCCGGATTGGTCATGCGCACGGCAAGCAGGTAAAACAGCTGATTGGTGATCATGCCGAACAAGGCAAATCCCGCCAAAGTGAGCAGGTGACGCGGACGACGCAGCAACTTTTTGAGCCCGTCGCGGGCAAAAAGCAGGATATAGACCATGAACAGGCCGCCGGAGCCGAGCAGGCGCATGCTCATGAGCCAGGTAGTCTCGACGTGGTAGTTGGTGAACAGGAAACTCGCGGCCGTACCCGAAAAGCCCCAGAACGTCCCGCCGAACAGCGCAGCCAGCACCCCGAGCACGATTTGGCGCGAAGCGGTCCTGTTGTTCGCCTCACGGCGCTCCGCCCGGGCTCGCGCGCCCATCTCGCGCTCCTCAAACCCGTATAGCAAGCTCGCCGCGCGGGCGGCCTCGGCAGACGGGACGGGGGCACCGCCCCTGGGAGCGGGGGCGACGGGAACGGGAAACGGGCAGTCGGCAATGGGGGCCGCCCCCGCCTCGCTCGCGATCTTCTCGGCGCCGTTGGCCGCCGATGGCTTGAAGTCGCCCATATGCCCTCCCTCGTTTTCGCGCTGATTCGGCACTGTGCACCTTACCAGCCGCGACCACACGCACTCGTCCAGCTTTTTTCCAACACCGCCAGGCCGTTTGCGCATCATTGACCGCCCGGGAGCGTGTGCAATCGGGGACGGGTGCGTTTTACACATGGGGCTCCCGGGATCTGCAAAGCGACTACGAACATGCGCCCATGTGTAAAACGCACCCGTCCCCGATTGCACGCCACCGTGTTAAGGGCGAGTGGGTACACTCATGGGCAATGACCGCGAAGCACGAAAAGGAGGCCTCATGCCCGAGACCAACTCCGCCGAGCTCACCGCGCGCCTCGATGCGCTCGAGAACAAGCTCTGGACCCGCTCCTACCTCATGAAGATCGCCGAGTTCGACGGCGCCACCATCGCCCCCGAGAACGGCGCAGCCGCGCGCGGCGAGGCCATGGCGGCCCTCGCCGGCGAGCATCACGAATTCCTCACCAGCAATGACGCCGTCGCCCTTGTGAGCGAGCTCGAGCAGGGCGTCGCCGCAGGCGAGATCAGCGACCCCAAGCTCGTCGCCCAGATCCGCACGCTCGCGCGCGATCAGCGCGAGGCCCTCGCCTTCCCCACCGAGGAAGTCGAGGCGTGGAGCCGCCTCACCTGCGAGGCTGACGCCGTGTGGCACAAAGCGAAGGTCGCCGACGACTGGGCGAGCTTCGAGCCCTATATCGACCGCATCGTCGCCTCACTCAAGCGCCAGGCCGCCTATCTCGACGACACGCGCGACCCCTATGACGTCTGGCTCGACCAATACGAGCGCGGCATGGACTCCGCCGCATTCGACCGCTTCTTCGGCCAGGTGCGCGAGACGGTCGTGCCGCTCGTCCAGGCAATCGGCGAGCGCGGCGAGCAGCCCGAGGCGCCCTTCCTCACCGCGCGCGTGAACGACGCCACCCAGCGCGCGCTGTCCTTCGACCTGATGCGCCTCGTCGGCCTGAACGACGCCGACACCTGCCTCGCCTTTACGGAGCATCCCTTCTCCGAGGGCTTCTCGGTGGGCGACGCCCGCGTGGCGACCCACATCTACGAGGACAACCTGATGTCCAACGTTTACTCGATCATCCACGAGGCGGGTCACGCCGCCTACGAGCTGGGTGTCGATCCGGCCTACGCGCGCACGTGCCTCGAGGGCGGCACCTCCATGGGCATCCACGAGAGCCAGAGCCGCTTCTTCGAGAACACCGTCGGCCGCAGCCGCGCGTTCATGACCCCGCTGCTCGGGCTGCTCCGCCGCCATATCCCCGAGGTCTATAACGGCGTGACCGAGGACGAACTGTACCGCGCGGTCAACATCGCGACCCCGTCCCTCATCCGCACCGAGGCCGACGAGCTCACCTATCCGCTGCACATCATGATCCGCTACGAGATCGAGCGCCTGCTGTTCTCCGGCGAGGCGACCGCCAAGGACGTGCCCGGCCTGTGGGCCGACCTCACCCGCAAGTACCTCGGCCTCGAAGTTCCCAACAACGCCATGGGCGCACTGCAGGACACGCACTGGAGCGGCGGCAGCTTTGGCTACTTCCCCACGTACGCACTCGGCTCCGCCTACGATGCACAGTACGTGCCGGCCATGGAGCGCGACGGCATCGACCTTGAGGCGGCCTGCGCCTCGGGCGACCTCGCCCCGGTGCGCGCCTGGCTGGGCGACAAGGTCTGGCGCTGGGGCCGCGGCAAGGACGCCCCCGAGATCATCGAGGCCGCCTGCGGGGCACCCTTCGACGCCACGTTCTTCTGCGACTACCTCGCCAAGAAGTTCGGCGACCTGTACCAGCTGTAACCCACGCTCAAGCCGCGGGCGGGGCGCGCCGTCCCGCCCGCGGCGGCAGGCCCGCCAACGCAAAGGCGCCCGGCTCGAATCGATATCGAGCCGGGCGCCTCTTTTTCGTTCGATCGAGCGATATGCAGCCGTCGGTCAGCCTACACCGTGAGGAACACCATGGCGATGATCAGGGCGAAGCCGACCAGGTCGGTCGGGGCGAAGACGGTGCCCAGGACGAGCGCGCTCGTGACGGTGGCCGAAACGGGCTCGACCGTGCCGATCAGGCTCGCGCGCACGCTGCCGATATCCTTGACGCCCTGCATATACAGGTTGTACGCCAAGAACGAACCGACCACGATGAGTATCGCCAACGCGAGCCAGCCGGGGGCGTCGAACGCCGGCACGTTCTCCCACGGGCGCACGAACGCCGAGATCACCAGGCCGGAAACGAACATCGCCGATCCGGTCACGATGGACGAGCCGTAGATCGGCAGGATCTTGGTCGGAACGATCGACATGCAGGCGGCGCCGATCGCCGAAATGAGGCCGACGGCAAGGCCGGCAGGCGGGATCACGAGCGTGGTGGGGTCGCCACCCGTGGCGATGAGGAACGCGCCCGCAAAGGCCAGCACCACTCCGGCGAGCTCGCGTCGACGCGGAAGGCGATGCGTGACGATGCAGGTGTACACCATGATGATGACGAGCTGCAGGCACTGCATGACCGTCGCCGTTCCCGCATTGGTTAGGCGGATGGCGAGCAGGTAGGAAAACGAATTTCCAAACACGCCGAACGCCGTGAACACCGCCATGGTCGCCAGATGGCGAGGGTTCTTGAGCAACTGTATAAAGCGGGCGCGGTCGAACAGGACGATCACCACCATGAACATCGCGCCGGCAAGCAGTTGGCGGATGCTCAGCAACCAGATGGTGTCGATTTGATAATGGGCGAACAGGTAGCTCGCCGACGTTCCCGAGAAGCCCCAGAAAATACCGCCCAAAAGCGTGGCCACCACGCCGACGATCAGGCGACGCGCCTCACGATCGTTCAAGCGTTCGCGAACCGTGCGGCGACGAGCGCGCGAAGCAGCGTCGGCATCGGCGCCCGGCTTGATGGACGAAGCGAGGCCCATGCGCTCACGCTCGTTCTCGCGAGATTCCAACTGCTCCTCTGTCATGCGCATCCCCCATCGAATCCGATTCCCCGACAACGATACCGCAAGCGACCGGAAAACGTGAGCGTGCGCCGAGTGGGTATACTGGGCGCAGCAATCAACCTCCATAAAGGAGCCCCCATGAACCAACCCACCCCCGCGCGCGAGCACGCCGCGACCACCCTGCCGCTCGGATCGACCGTCTTCGGCTTCACCGTCACCAGTAAAAAGACTCTGGCCGAGCTCGATGCCGACGCCTACGTGTTGCACCACCGCGCCTCCGGCGCCCGGCTGCTCTATCTCGCATGCGAGGATGAGAACAAGGCGTTCTCCATCGCGTTCAAAACGCCGCCCACCGACGACACGGGCGTCTTTCACATCCTCGAGCACTCGGTGCTGTGCGGCTCTGCGAAATTCCCGGTGAAAGAGCCGTTCGTGGACCTTATCAAGAGCTCCATGCAGACGTTCCTGAACGCCATGACCTACCCCGACAAAACCGTCTATCCCGTCGCGTCCACCAACGAGCAGGACCTCCTCAACCTCATGGACGTGTACATGGACGCGGTGCTCAATCCCGCCATCTACACCAAGCGGGCGATTTTCGAGCAGGAGGGCTGGCACTACGAGCTCGACGTCCCCGAGGGCGCGCCGCTCGCGGCGGGCGCCCTGCGCTACAACGGCGTGGTCTTCAACGAGATGAAGGGCGCGCTCTCCGATCCGATGAGCGTCCTCGACGACGCGGTCAACCGCGCGCTGTTCCCCGACACCGCCTACGCCTGCGAATCGGGCGGCGACCCGCGCGCCATCCCGCAGCTCACCTACGAGCAGTTCCTCGACACGCATGCGCGCCACTACAACCTCGCGAACAGCTATATCGTGCTCTACGGCGACATGGAGGTCGAGCGCGAGCTCGCGTTCCTGGACGAGCGCTACCTGGGCGATGCGCCCCGTCTGCGCGACGAGGCCGAGCGCGCCCGTGCGCTGCAGGCCTCTCGCGATGCCGAGGCCGATGCGACATCCGGCTCCTATTCGACCGATGGCGCCGCAACGACGGGCGAGCCCAACCCACTCGTGCGCCAAGACCCCCTCGTCTGCGATTACGAACGCGTCGAGATGGCCACCACACCGGACAACGCGCTGGTGGGCATGGCTTACGTGATCGGTGATGCGGCCGACCGCAAACGCCTTGTGGCCGCCGACGTTCTCATCGACGCGCTCATGGGCACCAACGAGGCCCCTGTGAAGAAGGCCATCCTCGCCGCCGGCCTGGGCGGCAACGTGGTGAGCTACACCTCCGGCGATCTTTTGCAGCCGCACACGCTCATCATCCTGCAGAATGCAAAACCCGAAGTCGCGCGCGAGTTCCGCCGCGTCATCGAGGACGAATGCCTCCGCCTGGTGAAGGAGGGCATCCCGCGCGAGCGCCTCGCGGCCATCCTCGCCAACGAGGAGTTCGACCTGCGCCAGCGCGACTACGGCTACGCCGATGGCGTCGCGCTCGCCTGCGACGCGCTCGGCACCTGGCTCTACGACGACACCGACGAAGCCGCCACGCGTGGCATCGAGTACGGCCCCATCTACGAGGAGCTCAATCGCGAACTCGACGGAACCTACTTCGAGGACCTGCTGCGTGAGCTCGTCCTCGAGAGCAAGCATCGCGCGCTCGTCGAGCTCGTCCCCGTGGCCGACGACGCCGCGGCCTCGCGCGAGGAGGAGGCCGAGCTCGCCGCGGCCAAGGCTGCCATGGACGATGCCGACCTCCAGCGCATCGTCGAAGACGTCGCCGCCCTGCGCGAGCGCCAGGAGGCCGAGGACGCGCCCGAGGCCCGCGCCACCTTGCCGCGCCTGCACGTGAGCGACATCGGCCCCGCCCGTCCGGAGCCGCAGCTCGCCATCGACAAGCAGACGCCCATCCCCTGCCTGCGCCACGACTTGCCCACCCACCAGCTCGCCTACGCGCTCACCTACTTCGACCTCTCCCACCTCTCCTTTGCCGAGCTGCCGTATGTGACCGTGCTCACGCGCCTCATGAACCAACTCGCCACCGAGCGCATGAGCGCCGGCGAACTCGACAGCTACGTGTGCGCCAACCTCGGCTTCCTCTCCTTCACAACCGAGGTCGCCACGCAACCCAACTGGAAGCTCGCGCACCCGCGCCTGCTCGTGTCGGCCGGCGCGCTATCCGAGAAGATGGACGCGCTCGCGCGCATCCCGCGCGAGGTCTGGTCCGAAACGGTCTTTGAGGACACCGAGCGGATGCGCGATGTCCTCACACAGACGCGCATCGGCATGGAGCAGAGCTTCCTCATGAACGGCCACAGCGCCGCGCTCGCCCGCGCCATGTCTTACGGTTCGCCGGCCGCCGTGCTCACCCAGCAGCTCTCCGGCGTCGACTTCTACCTGTTCCTGCGCGATTTGCTCGACAACTTCGACGATCGCAAAGAGGGTCTGTGCGAGACCCTGCGCGAACTGCAGGCCCGCATCTTCACCTCGACCGGCGCCGTTGCGAGCTTCACCGGCAGCGACGAGGATTATCGACGCTACTGGAACGCCGCCGGCGATTTGGGCCTCAGCCCCCGCACCGCGGCCACCAAGGAACTCTATGTACCCTGGCCCGAGGACAAGCGCGAGGCCTTCATCATCCCGAGTGACGTCACCTACCTCGCACGCGCCTGCGACCCGCTCACGCTCGAAATCGAGACCGACGGCACCTGGAGCGTCGCCTCCAACGCGCTTTCGTACGACTACCTGTGGAACGAGATACGCGTGAAGGGCGGGGCCTACGGCTGCGGTTTCCGCTCCCCCAGCCCGCGCCATGCGAGCTTCTACACTTACCGCGACCCCGCCATCGACCCCTCCCTCGCCCGCATCGAGGCCGCGGGCGATTGGCTCGCCTCGTTCGACCCGGATGCCGACACCTTCGAGGGCTTCATCGTGAGCTGCGTCTCGGGCATGGACGCGCCGCTCAAGCCCTATGCGCTCACCAAGCGCCGCAACGCCGAATACTTCTGCAAGTCCCCGGCCGGACAGCGCGCGGCCCGTCGCCGGCAGATGCTCGAGTCGACCCCCGAGTCACTGCGCGCCCTTGCCGCGGACGTCTCGCGCATCGCCCGAGAAGCACCGGCCTGTGTATTCGCCGGCCGCGAGGCGATCGAGGCGAGCAAGGTGGACTGGAACGTCGTCGAGCTCATGGGGACCGACGACGATGAGTAGAATCGGGATCGGGGCGACCGACGGATTCGCCCCGACTCTTGAGCCCGCGCACATCACGCACGCGATCGATCCGGTCTTCGACGACCGTTCGCGCGTGCTCGTGCTCGGAACGATGCCGTCTCCGCGCTCGCGCGAAGTCGGGTTCTATTACGGTCATCCCCAAAATCGCTTTTGGCGTGTTATGGAGCGGATCTTCGGCCTTAAGGACCGCACGCTCGTCGACAACGACGCGCGGCGTACCTTCCTGCTCGCCAACGGCATCGCCTTATGGGATGTCCTTGCGGCATGCGATATCGCGGGGGCGAGCGATGCGAGCATCGCCAACCCCGTGCCCAACGACCTCACGCGGATTCTCGATACCGCGCCCATCGAAACCGTGTGCACCACCGGCGGTAAAGCTTCCCAGCTCTGCCGCCGGTTCAACGGGCGGTGTGCATGGGCGGCCGGGGGCCGAACAGCGCGGTGCCGACCCGGACCAGCGTGGCCCCCTCGGCGATGGCGTCCTCAAAGTCGCCGCTCATTCCCATGGACAGGCAATCGATATCACATTGATTATCGGACATTTCGCGTCTTATGTCAACAAAAAGCTGATACATTTTTGCAAAAAAAGGCCGATTGGCACCGGGGAGGGGGCTGATAGGCGGGATGGCCATCAAACCCCGCAGGCGCACATGGGGCAGGGACTGAGCCAGCTCAGCCAAGGGACGGAGCTGGGCCGGGTCCACCCCGCCCTTGCTCTCCTCCATGCCGATATTTACCTCCAGCAGGATGTCCTGAACCAGGCCCAGCTTGTCCGCCTGGGCCTCCACAGCCCGGAGCAGATGCTCCGACCCCACCGACTGGATCAGGTCCACCCGTCCCACCACCTGCTTGACCTTGTTGGTCTGGAGGTGGCCGATAAAATGGACCCGGG
>URWW01000015.1 GCA_900551665.1 uncultured Collinsella sp.
TCCTTTGCGTCCTTGACAGCGTAGATCTTGATCTCCTTGCCGTCAACGATGATGGCGTCCTCGGTGGCCTCGACCTTGTGATCGCGGGAGTAGTTGCCCTGCGTGGAGTCGTACTTCAGCAGGTACGCGAGCATGTCGGGAGAGGTGAGGTCGTTGATGGCGACGATCTCGGAGCCCTCGTGACCGAACATCTGACGGAAGGCCAGACGACCGATTCGACCGAAGCCGTTGATAGCAACCTTAACTGCCATGTGTGTCTCCTTTCATTGGACCTCCCGCGGGCTGGCTGCCCGCCGTTGAAGTCCGAAAACTAACCACTCACCAAATATACCTTTTTTCCGCTTGCTCAATCGTGTGATTGGCAACTTTCGGACAAAAGTCCCAGTTTGAAACGTTTCACCATGCTATCGACCCCTAAGACCAGGGTCGTCATCGATGGTTGAGACGCTTCAATCCCCCTCATGTGACGCCCTCGCCTCCTCAACCATCTTCTCCAGGCGCAACACACGGTGATAGAGGGCCGACTTCGACAGAGGTGGTTGCGCCATCTCCCCAAGGTCGCGCAACGACAGGTCGGGGTGATTCTCGCGCAGGCGGCAAAACGTCTCGAGCGCCTCGGGCAGTCCAGGACGCAACCCCAAATCATCGAGGGCCTCGATGAGCTCGAGCTGACGTTGGGCCGCGCCGGCGCTGCGCGTCTGGTTGGCGAGCTCAGCGTTCACGCGTCTGTTCACCTGGTTCTTCACGTGCTTGACCGCGCGAGCCTCCTCGATCTCCGCGACGGCGCGCGTGGCCCCGAGCTTCGCGAGCAGGCGCCTGATGTCCTCCGCGCTTTTGATATAGACCGCATAGGCGCCCCGGCGCGGGTTGACGCGAGCCTGGACCCCCATGCCGCAGATGAGATCGGCCAGGTCGTGGGCGAATTGCTCGCCTTGCACGGCGATCTCGAGATGGAAGTCACCGCGCGGATCGGCCACGAAGCCGCCGGCAATGAGGCTGCCCCGCACGAACGCGCGGCGGCAACAGGCGCGGTTCGCGACGTGTTTGGGCACGCCGGCAACCAAACCGCCCGAGCGGTCGAGAATGCCCAGCAGGATGAGGGCCTTTTCCAAATCGGGCTGATCGGGCAGGACGATGAGGTAATTGCGCACGCGGTGCAGGACGGAGCGGCGGACGGTGAGGTCCGTCTTGAGCTTCAATATCTTGTGCGTGAGCTCGATCATCGTGCGCGCAACCGCACCCGTCTCCGTGGCGACCTGGAGCTGGTATCCCCCGCGCCCGCTGATCGAGAGCGTGCCGCACACCCGGACGAGCGCGGCGAGCGTCGAGACGTCGCAGTACGCGCACTCGGGAGCGCAGCGCGCGAGCTCGTCGCGAACCTCTGCCGTAAAGGACATCTACCTCATCACCTCCGCGAGCGCAGTGGCAAGGCGCCCGGCATCATGGACGGCCGGGGATTCCCCACCCGTGAAATCTCGTACGACGACGCGCCCGGCAAGCGATCCGATACGCTCGAGGTCCGCGGCGCTCGCCTCAATCGGGCCGAACGGCGCCTGCTTGACCGCGTCGATCATCGAGGCCGAAACCGGCCCTTCATCTTCTACGGCATGTTCGGCCGCCTCCCGCGCAGCACGCTCGACGATACGTTGCCAAGCGCGCTTCTCATACGGATGGACGAATTCGGGGCCTTGCGCCCGATGGACCAAAACCGCGTCAAGCGCCCCCTCGAGACCGCAGGCGACCAAAGCCTCCACATGATCTGCCACACTCATGCCGGCAGTCTCCCCCAGCGAGTCGATTTTGGGGCAGACGAACACCCGTGTGGCGCTGGTGGCGGCAAGCGCATCGCGGATCCCGGGGACCAACACGTTGGGAATGATTGAGGTGAACAGCGAACCGGGACCGAGAACCACGAGGTCCGCGTTGAGAATCGCCTCGACGGCCTCCTCGTTCGCCGCGGGACACGCGGGTTCCAGACGCACCTCGGACATGGCGCGCAGACCATAGGAGATGCGGGCTTGACCGTGCACCGCATCGCCCTCGCGCGTGCGCCCGGAGAGGCTCACGAGCTCCAGGGTCGAGGGGTGCACATGCCCAACGCACTCGAGCAGGCGCTCGCACGTGCGAATCGCACCGACGAACGAATCGGTTTCTTTGGCAAGAGCCACCAGCAACAGGTTGCCGAGCGCGTGGTCGTCGATGTAGGGGAAGCGATGGGCGAACGCGCGAGCGAGCGGGGCGGTAGGGTCGGCTGCCAGAGCGGACAGGCACTTGCGCACGTCTCCGGGCGGCACGATATGCTCCCGCTCGCGCAAGAGGCCGGTCGACCCGCCATCGTCGGCCATGGCGACCACCGAGTCGATGTGCGCCCCCATGAGCCGGAGGGCCGCTATGAGGCGCGGCTGGCCGGTGCCGCCGCCGATGGAAACCGCCCTGAGGCGCTTATCGGGCATCGTTAGCTCCTGAGATTCGCCTTGGCGAGGTCGCGATGGGAGATACTCACATGGTACTGATGACGCTCCAGATAGCGACCGGTCGCCTCAGCGATGGCGACGCTGCGGTGCTGACCGCCAGTGCATCCGATCGCGATGGAGAGCCTCGGCTTGCCCTCGGCGATATACCCGGGCATGACGGCATCGAGCAGGCGGAACCACGCGTCGAGGAACTCCTGCGTCTTGGGATGGTCGATCACGAAGTTGGAGACCTTCTCATCAAGACCGGTAAGCGTGCGCATCTCGGGGTCGTAGAAGGGATTGGGCAGGAACCGCACGTCGATCATGAGGTCGGCCTCAGCCGGAAGCCCGTGTTTGAAACCGAAGGAAAACACGTGGACGTCCATCAATTGCTCGTCGCTGAGCTCTGAAAATGCAGCTTGAAGGCGCTTGCGCAACGTGGCCGTGCGCATACGGCTCGTATCGATGACGAGGTCGGCGCGCTCACGGATGCTCGCCAGCGCCATCCGCTCACGCTGGATCGCGTCGGCCATCGTGTCGCCGCGCTTCGCAAGCGGGTGACGGCGGCGATTCTCGCTGTATCGGCGGATAAGCACCTCGTCCGAAGCCTCGAGGAACAGCACCTTGCAGGTCATTTCATGGTCGCGCAGCGTCTCGATGGTGTCGAGCAACTCATCGAAGAGCCCCTGGCTGCGCAGGTCGCTCGTAACGCACAGATGGCGTCCCACGCCCGTGTTGATGCCGATGATCTCGGCGAGCTGCATGATGAGGCTGGGGGGCAGGTTGTCGATGCAGAAATATCCCATGTCCTCAAACACATGCATGGCCTGCGTGCGGCCGGAGCCGGACATGCCGGTGATGATGACGATATCGGGGACGCGGTCGGCGTGCTCGGCCGAGATGGCATCTGGGCGCTCGGGCATGATGGGCCTTTCATCTGGATCGAAGCGTTAGCGAATCATTGGTACGAGTATATCCCCTCATGCGACGGCAAACGAAAACACCGCGCCTCGGCCGAAGCCCAGACGCGGCGAAGTCATGCCTTACGGGAAACAGACGTTAGACGTGGCTCACGATGAGGGTCATGCAGCCCTCGAACGAGAGGTCGTCGCACGTCGAGGTCGCAACGAAGTGGTCCCCCGCCTTGAGCGGGCAGCCGTTGACTGAGCCCTCGCCCGCCATGACCGTCACGCAGAGGAACGGGTTGCCGGCGCTCGCTGCGGGATACGTGAGGGCGCCATCGAGGTACACGCGGTCGACGGAGTAGGCGGGGCAGTCGACCAGATGCGTGACACCATCGACCTCGGGGGCCGTGATCTCTCCAGTCTCCGGGGCCTTCGCCTCATAATCGACAACGTCAAGGGACTTGTCGATGTGCAGATCGCGCAGGGACCCGTCGTCCTGACGGCGATCGTAGTCGTACAGGCGATAGGTGACATCGCTGGACTGCTGGGTCTCGAGAATCACGGTCCCACGCTTGATGGCGTGCACCGTGCCGGCGTCGATCTGGAAGAAATCACCGGGATGGATGGGGATCTCGTTCAGGACCTCGCCCCAGCGGCCCTCCTCGATGGCGGCGGCGAGCTCCTCGCGAGAGGCCGCACGCTGACCGACGATGATCGTGGCGTCATCATCGCAATCGATGACATACCAGCACTCGGTCTTGCCGAGGGACCCGTTCTCGTGCTCGGCGGCATACGCATCGCCCGGGTGGACCTGCACGGACAGGTCGTCGGTGGCGTCGAGGATCTTGACCAGCAGGGGGAACCGGTCGCCATCGAGACCGCCGAACAGCTCGGGGTGCTCATCCCATGCCTGAGAGAGGAACATGCCGGCAAGCGGGCCCGAGGCGATCTTGCAATCCCCGTTAGGATGGGCGGAAATGCCCCAGCACTCCCCCACCGGGCCGTCCGGGATCTCGTAGCCGTACATCTCCTCGAGCTTACGGCCGCCCCAGATCTTGCCGTGGAAGACCGGCTCCATGAATAGCAGATCGGTTGAAATATCCATGCGTACCCTCCTTGCCTTCGCGCGAGATGTCCTCGCACCTTAGTCCCACCCATGATACCGTCCTCCGCGCCGGTGCACTCCCCTTTTCCCATCGACAAAGCGCATTTACCAAAATCGAATCATCGGCGATTCGAGAAAGCACAAGACGGAATTGAAAAACGACGGGCGCCCCAATCCAGGGACGCCCGTCAGCAGACTTCAGGTCGGAAAAGTTCTGGCTATGCGTCGATGGCCGACTTGAACCAAGAGGTCAGGCTCGTGGGGTGCGTGATAGCGGTGCCCACGACGACGGCCCATGCCCCGGCGTCGATTGCAGCGCGAGCCTCAGCGGGCGTATGAACATGCCCCTCGCAGATGATGGGCAGGTCGGGGAACTCGGCCGTGGCCTGGCGCAGCAGCGGCAGATCCGGGCCCTCATCGAGCGTGGTGTCGATTGCGGGCTTGTTGTGCGAGAGCGTGGTGGAAACCAGATCGAAGCCCAGCTCCACGGCGTGACGGATGTCCTCGATGGTCATGCAATCCGCCATGAGCAGGACGCCCTCCTCCTGCAGCGGGCGCACCGTATCCTCGAGCGTCTTGCCGTCGGGGCGCGGACGATCGGTGGCGTCGATGGCGACGATGCCGGCGGCGACACAGGCGCGCGCATGGCGTAGCGTCGGCGTGATGTAGACACCCTCGTGCCCATCCTTCCACAAGCCGATTACCGGAATCTCGACGCGGCCCTTGATGGCCGCGATATCGGAGAGGCCCTGGCAACGGATGGCCGCGGCGCCGCCGAGCTCGCACGCACGGGACATGCTGGCCATGATCTCCGGCGTGCGCAGGGGCTCGCCGGGGTAGGCCTGGACGCTCACGACGAGCTTGCCCTTGAGCGATTCGATGATGGGATGCATGCATTCCCCTTTCGGATTGAAGGTCCAAGCGCCAAAACGGCCCGATCGCACCTGTGCGACCGGGCCGGGGCGCCTACATTACAGAGATGCCAGCAGATGCTCGGCTGCGCCGATCAGCGGGGCATCGCCCTCGAGCTCGCCGATCAAAATCGGGGTCTCGAGAAGAGGATCGAGCGCCTGGCTCGCGTAGCCCTCCGCCACGCTCGTCTTCCACGTCTCGCTGCGCCAGTCGGGACCCTGGTGGATGACACCGCCAGACAGCACAATGACCTCGGGATCGAGGATGTTGGCAAGCGAGCCCAGGCTCGCACCGAGCGCGAAGCCCGCCTCGTGAATCACGGAGATCGCACGCTCGTCGCCCTGGCGGCAAAGGTCGTTCACATCGCGACCGACCGTCGGACGGGACTCATCCACGCGTCCGTAGCGCTCCTCGAACATGCGACCGATGGACGTGCCGGAGGACACGGATTCAAGATGCCCGGAGCGACCACAGGCGCACGGAATCCCCTGGGCGCTCGTCGACTCGATGTGACCCATATGACCGGCAGCGCCATGGAAGCCGCGCATCACACGGCCGTCCTCGACGTAGGCACCGCCGATGCCGGTGCCGATGCCGAGGCAGAGCACGGAATAGCGGTCACGGCCGACGCCCCAATGAGCCTCGCCCAAGCCATGGGCCTGAACGTCGCCGACGACGGCGACCGGCATCCCAAGAGCCTCGCGCAGGCGAGGACCGAGCTCGATGCCGCTCCAGCCGGGCATGATCTCGTTTGCATAGGCGATGGATCCGGTCTTGGGGTCGACCACACCGGCGGCGGCCACACCGACGCCGATCACCTTGCGGTTGGGATCGTTCGCAAGCGCCTCTCGAATCGCGCCCTCGATGCGGGAATACACAACTTCCCCGCCCTCGGAGGGATTCGTGGGAATCTCGGCCGAATAGACGGGATACGGACGGGAGCCGTCCGCCGGATACTCCATGATGGCGCTGGCGATCTTGGTGCCGCCGATATCGACGGAGCACACATAACGCGTATCAGCCATAGTTGCCTCCAATTAGAGCAGACCGCACTCGACGAGAACGTTGCGAATGGCCTCGACGTTGGCGCCGGAAAGAGCCTTGACCGGACGAAGCATCTGATTGGACTCGAAGACACCCATGAGCTGCAGGGCGGTCTTGAAGGCACCGACGCCGGCGCCGTAGCCCTGCACGCCGTCCGTGCAATCGAAGATGTGGGAGAGCTCGTTGAGCTTGTCCTGCTCGGCCTTGACCGTGGCCCAGTCGCCTGCCTCAGCGGCCTTCCACATGCGGACGTAGCCCTCGGGGTCAACGTTGCCCAGGCCGGGGACGGATCCGTCCGCGCCGGAGAGATATGCGCCGTCGACGACGATCTCGTGTCCGGTGAGCAGGCTCATCGGGTGGCCGAGCTTCTCATTCTCCTGGCAGAGATAGCGGAAGGAGATGTCGTCACCGGAGGAGTCCTTCACGCCGGCGAGCACGCCCTCGGCGCCGAGCTTGGCCAAAAGCTTCCAGGGAAGCTTGGTGTGCACGCAGACGGGGATGTCGTAGGCGAAGATCGGAAGGTCGAGCTCCTCGTGGAGGATGCGGAAATGCTCCTCGACCTCGGCAAGGCCGCCGAGGGCATAGAAGGGGCACGTGGCGACCAGGACATCGGCGCCGAGCTCCTGAGCACGGCGACCATGCTCGAGCACACGCTCGGTCTCGGTGTCGATGATGCCGACGAACACGGGCACGCGATGGTCGACGATGCGGACCGCCTCACGGACGACCTCGTCGCGACGCTCGTCGGTGGAGAAAACGCCCTCGCCGGAAGAGCCGAGGAAGAACAGGCCGTCGACGCCCGCCTCGATCATGCGGTTGATGTTGCGCTCAAAGGAAGCGACGTCGAGCTTACGGTCCTCGGTGTCGGGGACGACGACCGGCGGAATGACACCACGGTAGATCTTGTTTGCCATGAGGGTATCTCCTTATGTTCGCTGCCCGAGCCTCGCCCGGGCACAGTAGATGAACGAAAAGGGCGCCCCGCCGCGCATGCGGCGCGGCGCCCATATCCCGCGATGCGACGGACCGGAAGATCGCTCCCGAAACCGAGGCACCCGGAATCAAGCCGCTATTTGCCCAGATTGGGATGGAGCAGCGAAGGCGCGGCCCCGAGCAGCATCTTGGTGTAGGGATCCTGCGGGTTCTCGAAGACCTGCTTGGCAGGGCCCTCCTCCATGATCTGGCCATGGTTCATGACCACGATCTTGTCGGAGATGTAACGGACCGTCTGGATGTCATGGGAGATGAACATCATGGACAGGCCGAGGTCCTTCTTGAGGTCGGTGAGCAGATTCAGGATCTGAGCGCGGACGGACACGTCGAGTGCCGAAGTCGGCTCGTCGGCGATGATCGCATCGGGCTTGAGAGACATGGCACGGGCGATGGCCACGCGCTGGCGCTGACCGCCCGAAAGCTGACCGGGCATGGCGCGCAGGGCGCTCTTGGGCAGACCGACGAGCTCGATGAGCTCCTTGATGCGCTTCTCCTGCTCGGCCGTGCTGCCGACCTTATGGACCAGCAGCGGGTCGAGGAGCTGATCGTGCACGATCATGCGGGGATTGAGCGCGGTAGCGGGGTCCTGGAACACGACGGACACGACGCGACCCATCTTCTTGCGGAGGTCGGACGTGCGCTTGGTGACGTCCTCACCCTTGAAGTAGACCTTGCCGGACGTCGGCGACTGAAGGCCGCACATGACGTTGGCGGTGGTGGACTTGCCGCAGCCGGACTCGCCGACGATGCCGATGGTCTCGCCGGGCATGAGCTTGATGGTGACGTGATTGACCGCGTGCACCAGATTGGGGTGCAGCAGGGAGCCGGTGCGCGTCTTGAACGTGACGGAAATATCGTCGAGGAAGATGATCGGCTCCTTCTGGGCGTCGCTCATCTACATCACCTCCTGCTCGGTAGCGGCCACGCGCTCGAGGTACGGCGTGAGACCGTTCTCCTTGAGGTAGGCGTCAGGCAGCTCGGAGAAGCGGTGGTTCTTCCCGGGGAGCTCCTTGATAACGGGATGGACATCGAGGCCCAGCGTGGGGTGGCTCGAACGCGGGGCGAAGCGGTCGCCACGCGGGAAATCCTGCGGCGACGGCACGGAGCCGGGCACCTGGTGCAGGCGGGAGCCGTCCTTGGCGCCCTCCTCGATCGAGAGCACGGAGCCGAGAAGGCCGCGGGTGTACTCGTGGATCGGGTTCGTGAGCAGCTCGGTGGTGGGAGCTTGCTCGATGACCTGGCCGGCGTACATGACCGTGATCTCGCTGGCGACCTCGGCGACGAGAGCCAGGTCGTGGGAGACGAAGATCATCGCGAAGCCGAGCTTGGCCTGAAGGTCGTTCAGGAGCTTGATGACCTGCTTCTGGACGGTCACGTCCAGGGCGGTGGTGGGCTCGTCGCAGATGATGAGCTTCGGGTCGCGGGTCAGGGCCATGGCGATGAGCACGCGCTGGCGCTGACCGCCGGAGAGCTCGTGCGGATAGCTCTCGAGCGTGCGCTTCGGGTCGAGGCCGACGAGCTCGAGGAGCTCCTCGGCGGAACGGGTGCCGCCGCGGCTCGTGAGCTGCTTCATCTGGGTGGAGATGAGCATCGACGGGTTCAGGGAGGACAGGGCATCCTGATAGACCATGGCGATCTCATGGCCGAGCAGCTTGCGGTGCTCGTCCTTGGTGAGCTTGAGCAGGTCGGTGTCGCCGAAGAGGACCTCGCCGGTGACGGTCTCGTTGGGGTCGGTGAGGCTCATGATCACCTTGGTGGTGATGGACTTGCCGCAGCCGGACTCGCCGACGAGGGCCATGCACTGGCCGGGACGGACCTCGAAGCTGACGTTGTCGACGACCTTGACGTCGCCGTGGGTGTCGAACTGGATGCTCAGGTTCTTCACCTGGAGAAGCGGCTTGACGGACAGGTCGGGCACATGGCGATCGGTGCGCTGCAGCTCGACCTCGCGCAAGGCGGCCAGACGGCGGTTGAGGCTCTCGGCCTGCTCGGCATAGGCGCGAACGGGGTCGGAGGCGAGGATGTCGTCGGCGCGGCGGGTCTCGACGTCCTCGTCGTCGCCGGCGACCATGGCGCCGGGCTTGGCCGCCATAGCGTCGGTGAGGCCCTCGGAGAGGATGTTCAGCGCAAGGCAGGTGACCATGATGGCGATGCCCGGGAACAGGGCCTGCCACCAACGACCGGCGAGCACGCCGCCGCGGGCGTCGGCGAGGATGTTGCCCCAGGTGGCGGTGGGCTCGGTGATGCCCGCGCCGATGAAGGTCAGGGAAGCCTCGAAGATGATTGCGTCGGCCACGAGGGTCACGGTGAAGACCATGATGGGCGCGATGCAGTTGCGCAGGACGTGCTTGATAAGGATCCACGGAGCCTGGGCGCCGGAGACGATGACGGCGCGGACATAGTCCTCACCGTACTCGGACACGATGTTCGCGCGGACGATGCGCGCGATCTGCGGCGTGTACATGAAGCCGATGGAGAAGATGATGGCCGGAACCGAATTGCCGAGGATGAGCACGAGGACGGCGGCCAGGGCGATGCCCGGGACGGACATGATGATGTCCAGGACGCGCATGATGACCTCGGAGACGCCCTTGCGGGCGACCGCGGCGATGGCACCGACGATCGAGCCGAAGAACAGGGCGAACAGGGTCGCGCCGAAACCGATCACCAGGGAGTAGCGGCCACCGTAGAGCATACGGGAGAGAATGTCGCGACCCTTGTCGTCGGTGCCGAACAAAAAGCCGTTGCCGGGAGCCTGGCGGGCGGTGAAGATCTCGAGCGGATCATGCGGGGCGATCAAGGGAGCCAAGATCGCGGTGAGGGCCACCAGGATAAGGAGGACGAGGGAGATCTTGCTGCTCATCCTCATGTTCTTGAAACCGCCGAACTTCATGCCCTTGGAAGCAGCTTCCTCGAGCTTGGCAGTTTGCTCTTCACGAATCTTAACCATGGCCTACACCGTCCTAATGCGCGGGTTGATGAGCAGGTACAGCATGTCGACCACGATGTTGATGATGACGAAGGCCAGGGCCACGACGATGACGACGCCCTGGACGAGCATCGTCTCGCCGCCGGTGATGCCGGCGAGAATGGCCGTGCCCATGCCGGGCAGGTTGAAGATGACCTCGATGACGACGGCGCCGCCCATGAGGTAACCGATCTTCAGACCGAGCGTGGTGACGGGCGTGATCAGCGCGTTGCGCAGCACGTTGCGGGCGATGACGACGAACTCGGGCAGACCGCCGCCGCGCGCAGTGCGGACGTAGTCCTTATCGAGTTCCTCGACCATGGCCGTACGCACGATACGAGTCATCTGGCCCGTGAGCGGGAACGCAAGGGCGATGGCCGGCATGAGCATACGGGCCATATACCCACCGGGGTTCGCAGTGAAGTGCGGCAGCGGACCGGACGCGGGCAACACACCCATATACGAAGAGAACAGCAGGATCAGCAAGACGGCGAACCAGAAGGACGGCGTCGCGATTCCCGCGATCGAGAACACGCGAATCAGCTGATCGGGCCACTTATCGCGATACAAGGCGGCGATGACGCCCAACACGAACGAGACGACCGCGCCGATGATGAGGCCGATGAACGTCAGCTGCATCGTGACAGGCAGGGCGGTGGCGATACGGTCGACGACAGGTGTGCGGCCGGCACCATACGTGCCGAGGTCACCGTGGAGCAGGCCGCTAATGTAGTTGACGTACCGCTCGGGCAGCGGGTCATTCAGACCCTGATCTTCCATGTACTGCTCGATCGCTTCCTGCGAGGCACCCTCTCCAAGGGCGTTGCGGGCAGGAATACTCGGATCGGTGAACGACATGAGGCCGAACACAAGCAGCGTGACACCCAGTGCCATGATGGGCAACGCAACGAGGCGTCGTCCGATAAGGCGCAAAAGGTTATTCACTTCTTCCCCCTCTACATTCCAAAAGCCTTGTGGGGGGCCCGGGTAGAACACGTCACCCGAGCCCCCCACGCTCTTATATCCTATTCGCGTCCAAGAGGACGGAGCGGATGCAAGTATTTACGCCGATGTTACTCGGTAACCGTGGCGCAATCGATGAAGGACATGCCGGTGGTGCCGATGCCCTTGAAGCCGTCGATGCGGACACCCTCGCCGTTGGGGGTGTCGCGCCAAGAGGCGGTCACGGTCTTGACCTGAAGCACCGGGTACAGGACGGCCTGCTCGGCGATCATGTCGAAGCACTTGTTCCAAGTCTTCTGCTGCTCGTCGCCGGTCTGGCCGAGAGCGGAGGCCATGAGCTCGGTGAGCTCCTTCCACTCAGCGGACTCGCTCCAGCGGGCGCGGACCTTCATCCAAGCGTTGTCGCCGTACCACCAGTTCATCAGCAGGTCGGGGTCGGCGCCGAAGCAGGAGGGATCGCCAGGGGCGAGCAGGAGGTCGAAGTCGCCGCCGGCGTCGATGTCGGCATAGGTGTCGGCGGTGGTGCGGGTCACGAGCTTGACCTCATCAAAACCAAGCGCCTTCAGGTCCTGCTCGACCTGAACGGCCATGTTTTTGACCTGCTCGTTGTCGGTGGTGAGGAGCTTGATGGAGCCACCGGTCACGCCGGCCTCCTCCAGGAGCTTCTTGGCCTTCTCGACGTCGTGCTTGTAGACGACGGAAGCCTCGTTGTAGTTGGTGTAGGACTTGGGCAGGTAGCAGGTGGGGGCGGTGGCGAGGCCGGCGAAGGCGTTCTCGATCATCTTCTCGTAATCGAGCGCGAACATGACGGCCTGACGGGCCTTGACGTTGTCCCACGGAGCCTTCTGGGTGTTGAAGAGCATGAAGCGGGTGCCGAAGCCGTCAACGGTATCCATCTGGCAACCGGCGTTCTGAAGCTGGTCGACGGCGTCGGCGGTGACCATCTCCATGACGAGCGTGGTGCCCTCCTGCTGGGCCTGAACGCGGGCGGTCGGGTCGACGAGGATGTCGATGTGCAGCTTCTCGTCCTTGGCGGGGTGATCGCCGTTGTACTCCGGGTTCGGGACCATCTCGACCTTAGAGTCATCGATGACGTCGTACATCCAGGGGCCGGAGCCGACGGGCTTGGCGGTCATGTCCTCCTTGGTGGAGGAGGCGGGCACCACGCGGACGATGGCCAGGCGCTCCTTCAGCAGGGAGAAGTTCGGCACGGTCGTCTTGACGGTGACGGTGGTGTCGTCCTTGGCCTCGACGGAGGCGATGGGGGCGAGCATCGGGATGTAGATGTTGCCCTCGGCGGTGGAGCGCAGGAAGGAATCGGCGACGTCGTTGGCGGTCACCGGGGTGCCGTCGGAGAACTTGGCGTCCTTGCGCAGGGTGATCTCGTAGGTGGTGTCGTCGACCTGCTCGGGATCATCGGCGGCCAGCTCGTTGAAGACGCTGTAATCATGGAAATCGAGGCCGTACAGACCCTCGACGACATGCCAGTTGGTGCCGCAGGCGAGAGCGGAGGAGGTGCTGGAGGGATCGAAGTTGGTGGTGGTGTAGGCGGAACCGGCGGTGATCACGCCGCCGCCCACGTTACCCTCGGCGGGAGCGGAACCTGCGGGCTTGTCGCCACCACCGCAGCCGGCGAGGCCAAGGCCAGCGACGGCGGCGGCGCCACCGGCGAGACCGAGGAAGGAGCGGCGGGACACGCCCGTGTTCAGAAGATCGCGCATGGGAACTCCAATCAAGCGCTCGGCGCCACCACTTGGCGGCGCACATTACAGACCCTTTTAGACTAATGGCATGGGTGCGCTTTTCTACGGGGCGCTCGCTGAACGGCTCTCCTTCCGCCCAGACGGAAAAACGACCGTCCACGAGAATGTTGACTTTTTCGCGCAATGGTATTAATAGCCGTACCAGTAAGGCCCACTTCTACTTTATCTTCCTAAAGTGCGCAGGTCAAACATATATTTTACTGGTATTAGAATGGCATGCGAAAATGAATACATACTCATGTTTTTTAATACCACTTGATCGTTCTTAGGACTTGGAGTCCGAAGCGAACTCCGCCCCGACCGCGCGCAGCGACTCGAAGACCGCATGCGCCACATCGGAGGGGACGCCGGGCACGGACGCGATCTCCTCTTCCGACGCCGCCCTCAGCCGCTTCATCGACCCGAAGCGCTTCATGATCGCCTTCTTCCGCACGGGGCCCACACCCGGGACCTCATCCAAGATCGAGACGGTCATCGCCTTGCCGCGCAGCTCGCGATGGAAGGTGATGGCGAAGCGATGGCTCTCGTCGCGAACCTGCTTTATCAGGTATAGCGATGCGGAACCACTCGGCAACACGATCGGCGTGTCATCCCAGGGGACGAACACCTCCTCGTCCGCCTTCGCCAGGCCGCACACCGGGATATCGAGCCCAAGCTCCTCGAGCTGCCGGATGGCGGCGGACAGCTGCGGGCGGCCTCCGTCGACGACCAGCAGGTCCGGCCTTCGACCGAATCGCTCGTCGGCCATGCGCTCGGGCGAGTATCGGCGGGCGAGCACCTCGGACATCGACAGGAAGTCGTTCGCCTCGTCGAGCTCCGTGCGGATCTTGAACCGGCGATACTGGCTCTTGTCGGGCTTTCCGTCGGTGAACACGACCATGGAGGCGACCGTGAAGGACCCGTGCAGGGTCGAGATGTCGAAGCACTCGATCCGCATCGGCGGGGCATCGAGGGCGAGGGCGCTTTCCAGCTGGAGCAGCGCCTGGTTGGTCCGATCGTCGGAATAGCCGGTGCGCATCATGTAGCGCATGAGGGCATGGCGTGCGTTCCGCTCCGCCATTTCCAGAAGACGGCGCTTCTCCCCCCGTTGAGGGCGGTGCAGGTGGCATGCCCTCCCGCGCTTTCCCGTGAGCCACTCCCCCACCACATCGGAATCGGGAAGCTCGGCCGCGAGGTCGACCTCACAGGGTATGTCCGATGTCTCATCGTAATAGCGCTTCACGAAACCCGAGGTCAGCTCGATCTCGTCGACATCAAGGCCCTTGTCCAAGATGAACTCGCAGGTTCGCTGCACGCGCCCCTCGCGCACGACGAAGACGCACGCGCCCGCGATCGTCTCCTCTCGGTAAAAGCCGATGAGATCCAAATCGACGCTCGTGGGGAACACGACCTGCTGCCGGTCATCCAGCCCGTCGATCACCTCGAGACGGCGCTTGATGCGGCCCGCGCGCTCGAAGTCCAGGTCCGCCGCCGCCCGCGCCATGTCATCCTTGAGCTCGTCGACCAACTCACGGCGTCGCCCCGACAGAAAGCGCTCCACACGCCTGACGTTCCTCGCATACTCATCGCGCGATATCATGCCCGCGCACACGCCTGGCCCGCGCCCGACATGGTAGTCGAAGCACGGGCGCCCGTGCCCCGAGCAGATGAGCTCGATGATGTCCGCATCGTCGGGCCGCCTCTCGAGCAGCCGGCGGACGCGCTTCCATTCCGCGCATGACGCGGTGCACACCGGACACACCTTGCGCAGGGTGTCGATCGTCTCGCGTGCGGCGCGGCTATCGGTGTACGGCCCGTAATAACGCGTGTCCGGACGGTGTCTCTCGCGCGTGTACTTGATCGCGGGAAAGACGTCACCGCGCGTGATCGCGATATAGGGATAGGATTTGTCGTCTTTGTAATCGACGTTGAAATACGGACGATATTGGGCGATGAGCTCTCGCTCCAAGACGAGGGCCTCGTGCTCATTCCCCACGACGATGTAATCGAAGCTCTCCACGAGCTGCATCATGAGGGGGATTTTCGCGCGGTCGTCCGAAAGCGTGACGTACTGCTTCAGGCGGGCTCGGAGGTTCTTGGCCTTGCCCACGTATACGACCCTGCCCTCGGCGTCTTTCCACAGATAGCAGCCGGGGTCCGTGGGGGCCTTCGCCACCTGCTCCATGAGCGAGGGCGCCCTGTCCATTCCGTTCGCCTCGAACTGATCCACGCCGCACTTCCCGTCCATCAGATATGGGCCTGAGACGGCGTGCCGCCTCGACCCCTCCCTCCACTTTTCGCCTAGGGCAACGGAGACCCGCAGCTCGCGAATCGGCTGGCGGATCCCCAGCCGATTCCCTCGGCGGGGCTATGCGCCTCGACGGTCCGCCCGTTGCCAATGTAGATGCCGGTGTGGTTGCGCCTGTACACGATGTCCCCGGGCCTCGCCTCGGAGATGCTCTTGGTGCAGTACCTTTTTTGGCTCTCGGTGTAATGGTCGAGCTTGACGCCCACCTGCGCGTAGCAGTATTGGACGAGGCCCGAGCAGTCGAAGGTCCGATTGGCGGGATCGTATCCGCCGAAGACATAGCGGCCGCCGACCATCGACAAGGCGGCGTCCACAACGATTTGACGCTGTTCGGAGGACAGCTCGCCCGACCCGGGCGGCGCGGGCGGAGTCGGCTGGGGGGCGGTTCCCCCGGAAGCGGGACCTCCCTGCGAACCGCCGCCCATGACGGACTGCGCCTCCTCCTGCTCCCGCCGCGCCTCCTCGGCGCGCTGCGCGTCGAGGGCCGCACGGACCTGCGAGTCGAGCGAGTCGACGTACGATTCGGCCTCCGAGACCTGGGCGCCCAACTCTTGAGCCCGATCCTCCTGCTCTGCGAGGAGCCTCTGCTGCTCCCGGCGTTTCGCCTCGAGATCGCCCTTGCGCGCCGCCAACTCCCCCTGGATGCGACGGACATTCGAGATCGCCCGCTGGTCGGCGGCAGCCATCTTGTTGGCGTACGTGACGCGCGTCATCATCTCATCGAAGCTCGAAGAGCCCAGAAACATCGAGAGCAGCGAGAAGCCCCCGCCCTTGTAGCCGTCGACGACCCGTTCGCTCAAGTTTCCCTGAGCGGCCATGAGTTCGTCCCGCCTCGCCGCGATGTCGGACTCCGCCTGCGCGATATCGCGCTCGGTATCCTCCAGGGCGAGCCGCGTGCCGTTCAGCTCCTCATTGGCCGCAGCGGCCTTTCCGTATATTGCGTCGAGCTTGGCGGATGCGGCGTCGAGCGCGGCCTTGAGGTCGGCGGGGTCGTCCGCGAACGCACCGCGGGGAACCCCCGCGACGCCTCCCAGGGCCATCGCCCCCGCAAGGAGGAACGTGATGCCCATGCGCGCGATGCGATCGTCGGCGAGCGTCTTCATCATGGAGCCCTTTCGATCCGGCTGCGTTCAATCTGCGTTGCATCGAGGTCGCGAGAATTCGCCCGATACCGTTGCCCCCCATCATAACTCGGAGGCATGCGGCGGCGGGTTACGCGAGGGCCGAGGCGCCCGACCCCCAGACGTATTTTTGGAATTTCGAAATCTGGTGGTAGTAATTCACAGCGGCCCAGAACTTCTGGGGCAGGGCCTCCCGATTCCAGAACAGGGGGAACTGGGCGGTCCCGTCCTTGAACGCCGCGAGTACCCGGGCGCGGATATCGGGGTCGGCGACCGACTTCTTCACGACGTAGGGCGGGACCGTCGTGTAGACGAACGGCTCGTCCGTCTTGACCTCGGTCATCGGGGTCCCCATCAGCACGTCGTCGACCTGGACCTTTGCAAAATTCACGCCGGCCTGCCAAGCGAAGAACGAGCTGCGGCCCGGACGCGTGTTGATCTCGAAAAAGCGGTAGGAACCGTCGCGCTCGTCGAATTTCACATCGAAGTTCGCCATGCCGTGATATCCGACGTGCTTCATGAAGCGTGCGGCGTCCTCCAGCACGCGCTGGTTGCGCTCCGGGATGATGACGGCCGGATTGCCGATGGCGGTCGGAGAGTGGTCCTCGAGCACCACGCGCCCGCCGCACATGAAAACGGGATCCGCATTGGAATCGGTGTATGCGGACAAGATCCGGATCTGCGTGTCATCGCCGGGAATGAATTCCTGCACGATCAGGGAGCGGTCATAAGACGAGGCCTTGAGATCCTCGAAGACCTTCTCGAGTTCGCCGCGGTCCTGGATGAGAAAGACCTTCTTCTTGTTCGGGATGTCCGCGTAGTGATACGCCGCGGAGTTGGAGGGCTTGGCGATCAGGGGATACGCCATGCCGCCGTCGTCGAACGCGGCGTCGGGATCGGAGCAATCGAGATAGACGGTCTTGGGATACGGGATGCCGATCTCCTCGCAGATGCGATAGAAGTTCTCCTTTTGGGTGATCTCGTCCAACAGGTCGAAATCGATGTAGGGAACGTAATATCGCTCCTCGAGCAGGGGCTTGTTCCGGGAAATGAGACGGGCGTAATGATCGCCACAGCCCACGAGGAAGGGAACTTTGCCCGATGCGATCAGCCCGTCGCCCAGAACCTCGAGCTCCCGCAGGAGCACCCGCTCCTCATCGAGGCCATCCACGACCCGGTAGTCCGCGAAGCGGCTGCACGAATGGGTCTTGATGTCCGCGGACGCGAGCACGATGGATTTGACGGAGTACGCCTCCCAGAAACAGCGGATATAGGCATAGCCGCAAAAATCCGCGCCGATGATGACGGGCTGGAGAACCTTGGGGAGGTCTTGCTCGTCAGGTGCAGTCGGTCTCATGCGATCAATCCCTTCGTTATAATGAAAAGCCCGAAGCTTCGCCATAGGCGATGAACGCTCAAATTTTACTCGCTCAAGCCGATCGGCCGGAGCGCGACCCAAACAATCAATCAATAAGACAATTCGGGAGCGAACACATGCAGAAACCCGTACTTGGCATACTCGGCGGCGTCGGGCCCCTGGCGACGGCGTATTTCATGGAGCTCATCATCCAGAAGACCCCGGCCGAGCGGGACCAGGACAACATCCCGATGATCGTGTTCAACGACCCCCAGATCCCGGACCGCACGGCCTTCATCCTCGACAAGACGCAGCCCGATCCGCTGCCCGAGATGAAGAACGTCGCTCTCTGGCTCGAGGAGGCCGGCGCGGATTACATCGCCATCCCGTGCAACACCGCGCATTACTTCCACGAGCAGATCGCCGAGGCGACCTCCATCCCCGTTCTGAACATCATGAAGGAGACCACCGAGCGCATCGTCGAGACCTATGGGGCGGGTGCGACGATCGGCCTCCTGGCAACCGACGGGACGCTCTCATCCGGCGTGTTCCAGGAATATCTGTCCAATGCCGGCCTCAAGGTCGCGTTGCCGTCCGCCGAGGACCAGCGCGAGATCGTCATGCCGCTCATCTACGACCGCATCAAGCGCAACCTCCCCTACGATTCCGGGGAGTTCTTCGACCTCGCCGAGCGCATGCATCGCGACGGCTGCGAGGCGGTCATCGTCGGGTGCACCGAGCTCTCCGTCGCATATCAGGACCTTGACGATCCACCCAGTTACCTCGTCGACGCGATGGACGTCCTCGCCGAGCGCTGCGTCGACTACCATTTCGAACGTCGGGACGAAAAGACGCTCTAACGCCGCGTGAAGCGCCCCGCGATCGAGCGGATGACCTTCGCCTCGGGGACCTTGAGGACGACGGCGGCGCCGAAGGTCACCGCGAGCGACAGGATGCCCGAAGCCGCGATATAGCCGAGCGTCCTGAGCACCGACCCCTCCAGGGAGCCGAAGGCCGCCTCGAGGGCCCACATGCCGCCCGCGCCGACGGCCGCCCCGAGGCCGCCCAAGACGAGGCCGGCGACCGCGCCGCCCGCGATCCTGCGGAGGCACATCCCGCCCAGCCTCCTGCGCAGCCAGGCGATCGAAAAGACGTTCAGAGTCACGTAGTACGCGAGCGTCGAGAGCGCGATCGCGGGCATCCCGCCGCGGAGGACGATGCCCGCGACCAGGATGAAGGCGACCTGGGCTATGGCGGAATACAGGCAGTACCTGCTATACGGCCGCATGTCCATCAATGCGGAGAAGCTCTTCTGCATGAGTGCGAAGGTGCCGTACAGGGGCAGGGATATCGCGAGGTAGCGCAGGAAGTCCGACACGAGCGCCACGCCGTCGAGGTCGAACTTCCCCGTGCAGTACACCATGCTGAGCGGGTAGCTGTACACCATAAGGTACATCGCGAAGGGAATCAGGAAGAAGAGCATCTGGGACACGCCGTTGGCGATCCCCTCGCGGACGCTGTCCTCATCGCCCGCCTGGACATCGCGGCTCAACTCGGTGTACAGCGCCGTCGACAGGGAGGCCGCGATCAGGGCGTAAGGCAGGGTGTACCACAGCCTCGCGTACGCGATGACGGACGGGCCCGTCTCGGGCTGGACATAGAGCGCGGCCGCGTTGGTGACCGAAGTGCTGACGAACATGCACACCGTGGCGAGCAGGGTCGGAACGCCCAGGGCCAGCGTGCGGCGCAGCGCGGGGTCATGCCAATCGATGTGGATGCGGGGATGGACGCCGTGCTTGGCGAGCGCGGGGATCTGGCATGCCATCTGGATGAACACGCCCAGGGTGGTCCCCGCCGCGATGACGACGACGCCCGCGGTCGGATTCAGGGACGACACGGGGCCGTACAGCGCGAAGCTGGCGATGACGATCACGTTGTTCAGCACGGGGGCGAACGTCGACCAGAAGTAATCGCGATGCGCGTTGAGGACGCCCGAATAAACGGACCCCAACCCATATAGGAGGATCTGGATGGCGAAGAAGCGGAAGAGGAACGACGCGGTTTCCAAACCCGCGGAACCACCGCTCATGAACGCCTGGGTCCAGATGAAGGCGGGCGCGAAGACCGTGCCCAGCAGCGAGATGCCGCCCAAGACGAGCAGCAGGATTCCGAGCAGGTTGCCGACGTAGTCGTTTGCGGCGGCGTTGCCCCGCTCGCGACGGACCTCCATATAGACCGGGAGGAACGCGGTGACGAGCATGCCGCCCATCACGAGCTCGTAGAGCATATTGGGGAGATTGTTGGCGACCTGGTAAGCGGACGAGAGAGAGGACATGCCGATCGCGGCGGCCATCGCCCACGTTCGGACAAAGCCCGTCACCCTCGAGACGATCGTGAGGACCGTCATGAGGCCCGCGGAACGTCCGACGCTCTCGTAATCGGAGACCGTCATGTCATCTGCCGGAGAAGACCCGGATCGGGTGGAACCGTCGTCGTCGGCGAAACGGCCCGTCGTCGCCGTGTCGCCGGCGGACTTGAAATGCGCTCCCCCGCGACGGCCGGTGAGCGCGAGCGCCCGGCCATCGGAAGGGGACCTGAAATGCGCGCCGCCGCAGCGGTCGTCGACCTTGCTCATCCGTTGCCCATCCCTATCAACCCTCACATCGGGGAGCCGGCCGAAACGACCGCCGGCCCGTTCCCCCCTCTTTGCCGATCGCCCTTCATGCGCCGACTGGGCGTGCCGGATTTCCACCGCCCGCCGACCGCAAACCGAAAAGGCCCGGCCCTGCGTCACCGAAGTCGTCGCAGGGCCGGGCCGTCGCCGAGACATCTCGACCGTCGAATCGAGAATCACCCCGAAGACTCGGGAGTTAGAAGTTGCCGCCACCCAAGAAGGCGCCGAAATAGACCATCTTGGTCGTGCTGGCGCCGACGCCGGGTCGACGGGCGCCGTAGCAGTTGCCGTTGCCGACGTAGAAGGCGACATGCCCGGGGAAGAACACGAGGTCGCCGTACTGAAGCTCGCTGATCTTCGTGGTGAAGCGACCCCTGCGCTGAAGGGCGGCGAGCTGAGCGCTGCTGTCACGAGGGATCGAGACGCCGATCTGAGCGTAGGAGTACATGGTGAGACCGGAGCAGTCGAAGCCCTCCTCGGGGGAATCGCCGCCCCAGACGTACGGGCTGCCCTCGTAACGGAGCGCGACGTTGAGGGCCGCGGCGCCGACGGTGCTGACGCCGCCGTTACCGCCCCCCGAGTTGCCCCCACCGGAGTTTCCTCCACCCTGCGAGGGCGGAGGAGTGGGAACAGGGTCGGGGGTGGAGGGAGCCGTGTCCGTCTGCCCGCCGCCCTGGCTGCCGGCGCCCGTGCCGATGCCGGGGGCGCTGTTGTCCTGAGCGGAGTTCATGCCCTGCTGCAGGGCCTCGTTCGCCGCCGCCTCCGCAGCGAGCTGCTCCTGGAGCTGCGCATCGAGGGAGGCAACCACCGCGGCAGCTCGGGCCTGGTTCTCGGCCTGCTCCTCCAGGCGCTTGTTCGCGCTGTCCATGGCGGCCTGCTGGTCGCTCTGCTGCTTCTCCAGGTCGCCCTGGAGCTCCTTGACCTCGCCGATGAGCTCGGCCTGGGCATCGGACACCTTGTTCGCGTAATACAGGCGGGAGAGCATATCGCTCAAGCTCGTGGAGTTCACGATCACCTTGGTGAGGGACACGCCCCCCTCTTTGTATCCGAGGGAGGTGTAACCCGCGAGCTCATCCTTGGCGGCGTTGAGCTTGGCCGAGGTCTCCTCGATCTCCTTGACCGTACTCTGCAGCTCGGTGCTGAGCACGGAGATCTCGTTGTTGATCGCCGCATACTCGGTGCCGATCTGCTCGAGCTCGGCGCGGGCGGATGCCAGGTCGGAGCTCAGGTCGGCATATGCGGGGACGGGAACGGAGGTCGCCATGATGGCGCACGTGAGTCCCGCGATGACGGCGCAGCGGGCACCGAAAGAAGGGCTGCGGTGGATCCTCATATGCGAGTCCTTTCGCGAACCGGGAATGTGAACAAAAAACTACGTTCAATATTGTATGGGGGAGGCGGTGATGCCCTTCAATTCTCACAGAACGTACAGGGAACTCTCAAGGTCAGCTTGAACCTGAACCCCTGCTCATACGCCCTGTGGAATTGCCCCGAGCGGACAGGTTCGGTCCCAGTTGGAGCGCGACGGGCCCTTCATCGTCTCGGTCGGCAGATGTCCGCGGTAACGGCACCGACGCAGGCCAGCAGCTCGTCGACCGGAACCTCGAGTTGGATCCCACGGCGGCCGCCCGACACGTAGATCGCATCGTAGAGCACGCACGACTCATCGAACACCGTCGGGAAGGGCCGTTTCATCCCGATGGGCGAGCAGCCGCCGCGCACATATCCGGTCACCGCGGCCAACCGCTTGGTGGGAAGCATCTCGAGCGACTTCTCGCCCACGGCTTTCGCGGCGGCCTTGAAATCGAGCTCCTCGGCGACGGGCACGCAACAGACCACGTGGTTTCCGCCGGGGCTCACCGTGACGAGCGTCTTGAAGCCCCGGCCCGGGTCCTCCCCCAGTTGCGCGGCGATCGCCTCGCCCAAACCGCGCGCCTCCTCGCCGTCGTCCTCATAGGTGTGCAGGACATACGGCACGCCCTTGCGCTCGAGTTCGCGCATGGCGTTCGTCTTCTGAACTTTGGGCGCTTTGGCCATGGGGCATCGACCCCCTCCTTTTTCATCGGGCGCGACGGTACTGGGCCCGGGGGGCCGGACGCCCGGCCCATCTCCCTACTCTTCCGCGGTCCCCGAGGACATCCGCGCTCGATCGCGTTCGAGCAAAGGCGCCAGGAACTTGCCGGTATAGCTCTTCTTGCAGGCGGCGACCTTCTCGGGCGTGCCGGAGACCACGATGCGACCGCCGCCATCGCCGCCCTCGGGTCCGAGGTCGATGATACGGTCGGCGACCTTGATCACGTCGAGATTGTGCTCGATCACCAGCACCGTGTTCCCCGCGTCCACCAAGCGCTGCAGCACGTCGACGAGCTGGCGCACGTCCTCGAAGTGCAAACCCGTGGTGGGCTCGTCCAGGATGTAGAACGTCTTGCCCGTCTGCTTGCGGTGCAGCTCCTTGGCGAGCTTCACTCGCTGGGCCTCACCGCCGGACAGCGTCGTCGCCGGCTGGCCCAGGCGCACGTAGCCGAGGCCGACGTCGTAGAGGGTCTGCAGCTTGCGCTTGATCTGCGGGATGTTGCCGAAAAACGCCAGGGCCTCGGTCACGGACATGTCGAGCACGTCGGCGATGGTCTTGTTGCGATAGCGCACCTCGAGCGTCTCGCGGTTGTAGCGCTTGCCGCCGCACACCTCGCACGGCACGTAGATGTCGGGCAGGAAGTGCATCTCAATCTTGATCTGACCGTCGCCCTTGCAGGCCTCGCAGCGACCGCCGGGGACGTTGAAGGAGAAGCGGCCCGGCGAGTAGCCGCGCGCCTTGGACTCGGGCACGCTCGCGAACAGCGCCCGCAGGTCGTCCCACAGGCCGATATAGGTCGCCGGGTTGGAGCGGGGCGTGCGGCCGATCGGGCTCTGGTCGATGTCGATGACCTTGTCGATCTGGTCGATGCCCTCGATCGTCTTGTAGGGTCCCACGACGCGGGTCGAATTGTGCACCGCGTTGGTAAGGGCCGGTGCGATGGTGTCGGTCACCAGCGAGCTCTTGCCCGAACCGGAAACGCCCGTCACAACGGTGAGCGTGCCGAACTCGATCTCAGCCGTGACGTTATGCAAGTTGTTGGCCTTGGCGCCCGTGATCTTGAGGGCCCCGCGCCCGGGGTTGCGGCGCTCCTCGGGCAGGCGCACCATGCGGCGGCCGGAGAGATAGGCGCCCGTGAGCGAGTCAGGGCACGCCATGAGCTGCTCGGCCGTCCCCGCGCACACCACCTTGCCCCCGTGCTCGCCGGCACCGGGACCCATGTCGACCACGTAATCGGCCGCGCGGATGGTGTCCTCGTCATGCTCGACCACGATCACGGTGTTGCCCAAATCGCGCAAGCGCTCGAGCGTGGCGATGAGCCGCTCGTTGTCGCGCTGATGCAGGCCGATGGAGGGCTCGTCCAGGATGTAGAGCACGCCCATGAGGCCCGCGCCGATCTGGGTGGCCAAGCGGATGCGCTGGGCCTCGCCGCCGGAAAGCGTCGCGGAGGCGCGGTCGAGCGTGAGATAGTCCAGGCCGACATCGACCAGGAAGCGCAAGCGCTCGCCGATCTCCTTGACGATGGCGTGCCCGATGAAGGCCTCGCGCTCGGTGAGCTCGAGGGCGTCGAAGAACGCGAGGGACTCGCGACAGCTCATGCAGCAGACCTCGTAGATGGACTTGCCGCCAACCGTGACGGCGAGCATCTCGGGACGGAGGCGGGCGCCATGGCACGTGGAGCACGGCTCTTCGCGAATATAACGCTCGAGCTTGGCCTTGGTGTTCTCGTTGGTCGTCTCGACATAGCGCTCGTACAGGATGTTGCGCACGCCGGCATACTTGGTGAACCAATGCGTGTCGCGCCCATCCTGCGTCTTGTAATCGACGCGCATCTTCTTATCGCCCAGGCCGTCGAGGAATATCTTGCGCACGCGCGCCGGCAGGTCCTTCCACGGCGTGGTGGGCTCGACTTTGAGGTGGATGCACAGGGCCCGAAAGATCTGCGGATAGTAATTCGATTTGCCGAAGAAGCTGCCGAACACGCCCTCCTCGATGGAGAGGTTCGGATCCTCGATGAGGGCCTCGGCATCCACGACCTTTTTGAATCCCAGGCCGTCGCACTCCGGGCAGGCGCCATAGGGGGCGTTGAAGGAGAAGTCGCGCGGCTGCAGGTCATCGATGGAATGGCCGTGCTCGGGGCAAGCAAGCGCGAGCGAGTAGGTCAGGAGGTCTCCCTCGGCGCCCTCGGGGGCGTCCCGATCGGGCAGCAGGTACACGGACACGTTGCCGTGGGCGAGTTTGGTCGCCTGCTCGACCGACTCCGCGATGCGGCCCAGGCTCGTCTCGCGGATCACGATGCGGTCGACCACAACCTCGATGGTGTGCTTGAACTTCTTGTCGAGCTCGATGGTCTCGTCCAGGCTGCGGACCTCGCCGTCGATGCGCACGCGTGAGAAACCCTCGGCCCGCAGGTCTTCGAGCAGCTTGACGAACTCGCCCTTGCGACCCTGCACCACCGGCGCGAGCACGAAGGCTCGACGACCCTGACCGGCGGCGAGAATCTTGTCGGCAACCTGGTCGGTCGTCTGGCGCTCGATCTCACGGCCGCACTCCGGGCAATGGGGCACGCCGATGCGCGCATAGAGCAGGCGCAGGTAATCGTAGATCTCGGTGACGGTGCCGACCGTGGAGCGCGGGTTTTTGGATGTGGTCTTCTGGTCGATGGAGACCGCTGGGGACAGGCCGTCGATCGAGTCGAGGTCGGGTTTGTCCATCTGGCCGAGGAACTGACGAGCGTAGCTCGAGAGGCTCTCGACATAGCGGCGCTGCCCCTCGGCGTAGATGGTGTCGAAAGCGAGACTCGATTTACCGGAACCAGAGAGGCCGGTGATGACGACGAGCCGATCGCGCGGGATCTCGACGTCGACGTCCCGCAAATTGTGCTCGCGGGCGCCCTTGATGACGATGGAGGAATCGGACATGGACGGTCCTTATCTGACGCGAAATCGGATATGACTCATGGACACATTCGTATCCAACCCCTTAGTGTAGCGCCAACGCCCGGTCGGGGCATAATCCCTTCGGGCGTGGCTCCGCTTCGCTCCACAAAAACGCCCTGCGGGAATATGCCCCGACCGGGCGGCACGCAGTTGAAGTGGGCTGCATGCCCCGCAAAGAGAAGGGCGCCCCGGCAGGAAGCCGAGACGCCCATGCGAGGCGAACTATGTCGCTAAACGCTAGCGGCGCCTGCGCGCGCCAATGGCGACCGCGGCAATGCCGGCGGCACTGACGAAAGCGGGCGCAACCAGAGAAAGGTCGCCCGTCTGGGGCAGGGCGGGCTTCTTGTCAGCCTCATTCTTGTCATCCGTGGAGGGACGCTGGGGCACGGGTGCCCCCTTCTTCACCCAACCGGCATAGAGCTTAAAGTCGCTCGTCACGGGCGTAGAAAAGTCGAACTCGTCGGACAGGACGCCATCGGTGTTGGTCAGGAACCAGCCGGCGAACTCGTAGCCCTCACGAGCGGGGTCGTCGAGCTTGTGAAGGAGCGTTCCGTCCACAATCTCGACGACGAGATCCTTCTGGCCGTTACCAAAAACAACGGTGACCGTGTGGGTCTCAGGCGTCGGCTCGGGGAGTTTCTCCCAGGATGCCACAAGCTCGATATCGCCCATGACCGGTACAGTGAAGTCATACGGCTTGCCACCTGAGAGCCAGCCCAGGAAGACGAACCCGTCGTGCTTGAGGTCGACAGGCTTCTGAGCAAGCTCTCCGGCGTTGACGACCTGGGATGCGACCTTGTTGCCAAACTGCTTGTCCACAAAGGTGACCGTATGCGTGATCGGCTTCACCACAATGTCGACGGAGCCGTTCGGATCCTTCTTGCTATCAGCGTATTCCTCAGCCTTCTCGGTATCGGTGAAGTACACCTTCTGGCCGTCAACCTCGACCACGGAAAGTGCACCGGCCTTCTCGGCCTCTTCGGGGGTCACAACGCGGAAGCCATCGGCTCCCCTCAGGGCAACACGGCCGGAGACCATATAGGGAACCACGGCATCGGTGGTCGATTCGCCGGAAACGACTTCGACGGTATTCTGCTCGGCCTTATCGGGGTCGACGAACGTCGCAAGATCGCCATTGATGTCGATCTTGGATAAGCCGGATATCGAGAGCTTGGAACCGACGCTCGGGCGTCCACCCTCCTCAAAGACGCTGTTGAAGCCCATGACGGCCTCTGCGCTCTCGTTCGTCGCGTTCGCGACGACCGTCGAATCGGAGATCTCGACGGTGACGTCATCCGCCTCGGTGACGATGACGCCGAAGTCATTCTGTCCGGGACCGTACGTATTGTTGCCCGTGAGCACGGAACCGTTACGGACCGTCACCTTCGAGCCGGCAGACCCCTCCGAGGACACCTTGCCCTTCAGATACAGGGCGGCGTAGCCTTCCACAGAAGAGCCATCGATGACAAGATCAACCGGGTTGAACGTCACGATGCCGTAACCGGCATCGTCCCCCGCGTCGATGACACTGTTGTTCCTAAGCGTCACGGAAGCGGGGTTCTTGTGAGTGCCGCCGACCGTCAAAGGCTGGGCCTGATAGCCGTTGCCCTCAAGGCGGACGCCGTCAAGGACGAGATCGAAATGGCCTCCACGGGTCTCGACGCAGCGATAACCCGCCCCAGGATTCTTGACGGTCATATTCGACAGGACAAGGTCAACCTCGTTCGCCACGTCAGCGCCGCCATACACGCGAACTCCGCGCTTCAGGTTGGGACCGCAAGTGAGCACGTGGCCTTCGCCGTTGATGGTCAGGGACTTGTCGATAACCAGCGCAGCCTCACCGTTGTCAGCGTACCCCCCCCCGAGAGTGGAATCCTGAAGCAGGGTGATGGTGTCGCCAGGCTTGGCGGCGTCAACGGCCTCCTTGACCGTCGCATACCGCACGTCGCCAATAGCGGCAACATTGCCCGGTTCGGCAAATGAGGGAGTCGGGGCGCACAGGGTCGCCGCAAACGCGCAGACTGCCGCAGCCATGACAGCGAAGCGCTTAGTAAGCTTCATGCGCATGTTCCTCCGTTCTCAAACAGGCGCACCGGTCGCGGGCGCGCCGCCAACAGATATTCGGAATAATACCACCCATCGCAGATTAAATCGTCTCAAGTACAAGGGCGCCCCGGCAAGAAGCCGAGACGCCCATGCGAGGCGAACTATGTTGCCGGAAGCGCTTAGCTGCGGGCGGCGCCGTCGACGGGGATAACCGCGCCGGTGACGTAGGAGCTCATCTCGCTCGCCAGGTAGACGAAGGCGTTGGCGACGTCCTCGGGCTCGCCGATGCGGCCCAGCGGGATGGTGGCGATCAGAGGCTGGATCATCTTCTCGGGCAGGGCGGCGACCATGTCCGTCTTGGTGATGCCGGGGGCAACGGCGTTGACGCGGATGCCCTTGGGCGCGAGCTCGCGGGAGAGGCTCTGGGTCAGGCCGTTGACGGCGTACTTGGAGGTCGGGTAACCGCAGCCGGAGGGCTGACCGTACTTGGAAACCATGGAGCTGGTGGTGGTGATGGTGCCGCCGTGACCGGCCTCGATCATGAGCTGCGCACCCGCACGACAACCGTTGAAGACCGCGGTGACGTTGAGGTCCATGATCTTCTTCCAATCATCGGCCGTGTAGTCGAGCAGCGGAGTGGACTGAGAGATGCCGGCGTTGTTGACGATGGTATCGACGCCGCCCATGTCCTCGGCGGCGGCGCGGAAGGCCTCGGTAACGGCGTCGAGGTCGGTCAGATCGCAGGTGCGGCCCCAAACCTTGGCCTCAGGATAGGTGGCGAGCAGCTGCTCGACAGCCTTGTCGGCGGTCTCCTGGCGGGAACCGAACACGGTCACAACCGCGCCTTCCTCAATAAAGCGAGCGGCGATGGCGTAGCCGATACCGCGAGTGCCGCCGGTGATGATTGCTTTCTTGCCTTCGAGCAACATGAGCATTCCTTTCGGACGTGGGGCGCGCACGTTCTTTCGCGCCCATCTTTTCAACCGTAGCCATTCTCCCCCAAAGATAAAACGGTTATTCGCCCTATGGGCCGACGTGATTCGGCAGACGGCGCCAGGCCGATAAGGTCGGAGCCGCATGCGCGTTACAGGTCGTGAGGCGCCTCGACCGCCCCCGTTCAAGCCGCTCGGCGAGGGTACAATGGAAAGGTTCCACCTGAAGGAAAGGAAGCACCCATGAGCTGCGAGCATGCAACCGCGGCGGGCGGCCAGACCGCCCCGCAGGAATTTGAAGAAAACAATCTGTCCGAGGTCAAGCGCGTCGTCGCCGTGCTGTCCGGCAAGGGCGGCGTGGGCAAGTCCCTCGTCACCGGCACCCTCGCCGTCGAATTGGCGCGTGCCGGCCACAAAGTCGGCATTCTCGACGCCGACATCACCGGCCCGTCGATCCCCAAGATGTTCGGCATGAGCGGCCGCCACGCCATGGGCCTTGGCAACCTGTTGCTGCCCGAGATCTCCGACCGCGGCGTCAAGGTCATGTCGAGCAACCTGCTGCTCAAGAATGAGACCGATCCCGTCCTGTGGCGCGGCCCCGTCATCGCCGGCGCAATCCGCCAGTTCTGGAGCGAGACCTCCTGGGGTCCGCTCGACTACCTGCTCGTCGACATGCCTCCCGGCACCGCCGACGTCGCCCTCACCGTCTTCCAGTCGCTGCCCGTCGATGGCATCGTCATCGTGACGAGCCCACAGGACCTCGTTTCCATGATCGTCGCCAAGGCCGTGAACATGGCCGAGAAGATGCACATCCCCGTCCTCGGCATCGTCGAGAACATGGCATATGTCGAGTGCCCCGATTGCGGCAAGAAGATCGAGGTCTTCGGTCCCAGCAAGCTCGACGCCGTTGCCGAGCAGTACAACCTGCCGATCCTCGGCCGCATGCCCATCAAGCCCGAGCTCGCCGCCGCCTGCGACGACGGCGCCATCGAGACCGAACTGCCCGGCGGCCTGCTGCCCGAGGCCCTCGCCAGCGTCGAGGCGCTCCCCGAGCACGAGGCCCCCGAACCCGATGCGGGCGCCTAGCATGGGCCGCCCTGCCACCATATCCACATCCTGCGACGCGCCGCTCTCCCCCGCGGAGGGCGGCGCGCCCATCTACGACGTTCTCGTCATCGGCGGCGGTGCGAGCGGACTTGCCGCCGCCATCACCGCGTCGCGCGCCGGGGCGCGCACGTGCATCCTGGAGCGCGACGTCGAGACGGGCCTCTCCATCCTCGCGACCGGTAACGGGCGCTGCAATGTCTCGAACAGCCGTCTCGATGCACGCCGATACCGCCATCCCGACGCCGTGCGCGAAATCTTCGGCACCAACCCGGAGCGAGATGTCGCCACATTCCTCGAAAGCACGGGCATCGCGACCGCAGAGGAGGGCGAGGGGCGCCTGTACCCCATGAGCCGCCGTGCGGATTCTGTGCGCGACGCGCTCCTCAACACCTGTCGACGCGAGGGCATCACCGTCATGGTGTGCGCCGAACCGAAACGGCACGCTATTGACCCAATCGGCCTCCACGAGTTCACGGTCGACCAAGCACGCCTGCCCCTCTCCCATAAGCCAGGCCGTGACGAAAAGGCCCGCATCCGCAACGCGCGCAAGGCGCTCGCAACAGCCGACCGCCTCGATCACAAGGTGCTCGCTCGGGTCGTCGTCCTCGCATGCGGGGGAACCTCTGGGGCTTCGTGCGAAGTCCTTAACCTACCCCATGTCGCCGAAGCCCCCGTCCTGTGCCCCATCGCCTGCACTTTGTCCCCATCCGGCGGCGATGAGACCGGCGGGCGCAACCTTCTCCAAGGTCTCGACGGCCTGCGAGTCGACTGCATGCTCACCCTGATGCGCGACGGGGCCGCCGTGGCATTCGAACAGGGCGAGGTCCTCTTCCGCCCCTATGGCATCTCCGGCATCGCCGCGTTCAATCTCTCGCGACGCATCGAGACGGGCGACCAGGTCGAACTTGACCTCTTCCCCGAAATGAACGAACAAGGCCTCGCCTGTCTCCTCGCACGCCGCGCGGAGACAATCGGCACCTTCGACGGCAGCCCCCGATGGTTCGACGGCCTCCTGGCTCGTCCTCTCGCGGCACTCGTCTGCGACGCCGTGGCCGGTACCGAGCGCCCGCTGAACCGAGCGGCATCGATGCTGCACCGCATCCCCTTGCGCGTGACAGGCACCACCGAGCACGCGCAAGCCCAGGTGCGACGCGGCGGCATCCCCCTGTCGGCCATGGAACTCGACACGCTCGCCGTGCGTCCGATCAACGCGGACGAGAACGCACCGCAAGCACCCATCTACGCTTGCGGCGAAGCCATAGACATGGACGCCGACTGCGGCGGCTACAACCTTGCTTGGGCCTGGCTCACGGGCGTTCGCGCGGGTGCTGCCGCTGCCGCCGCCCATCGCCACGGCACATCCGACCCTTCCGAGGAGCCCCATGCTTGAGATTTCCCAGATTTCCTGCCGCCTAGCCGATGGCGGGGATGAGCGCTCGTGCATCGAGGTATGCACCCGTGAGGCGCTCGGCATCCTCCGCTGCCGCCGTGCAGATATTGAACGAGTCGAACTGAGGCGCAAATCCATCGACGCCCGCAAGAAGTCGAACGTCCATTTCACGCTAAGTGCCCTCGTGCACTTGGCATCCGAAGTCGATGAGGCCGATCTGCTCTCGCGCCTCTCCGATCGCAACCGCAAACGTGTGCGCGCGGTCGATGCGGACGGCCCCTCCTTCCCCGCTCCCGTGCAGGACGGCATGCTCGAGCACCGCCCTGTCGTTGTCGGAGCGGGGTGCGCGGGCCTTTTCGCCGCGCTCACGCTCGCCGAGGCGGGCCTTCGTCCCATCTTGCTCGAACGCGGGGACGACGCCACGCGACGCACCGAGGCAGTCGGGCACTTCAACGCCACCGGAGCGCTCGACACCGAAAGCAACATTCAATTCGGGCTCGGCGGTGCCGGCACCTTCTCCGACGGCAAGCTCAATACCGGGACGAAAAACCCCTTGCATCGACTGGTCCTCAAGACGCTCGTCGAAGCCGGTGCCCCGCGCGACATCCTTTGGGACGCCAAGCCCCATATTGGATCGGATATCCTGCCCGACGTCGTCACGAACCTGATCGCGCGCATCGAGCGCCTCGGCGGCACCGTCCGCTTCCGCACCCATGCGAGCGATCTGCTCCTCGATGACGAGGGGGATGTCACAGGGCTCATCCTCGACGGGCCCGATGAGCGGGAAACCATTGCCGCAACGCACGTCGTTCTCGCTTGCGGTCATTCCGCTCGCGATGTATTTGAAATGCTCGCCGACCTCGGCATCACACTCCAGCGCAAGACCTTCGCCATGGGCGTTCGCATCGAGCATTTGCAAGCTGATATAGACCGTGCCCTCTATGGCACCGCGGCGGGCCACCCTGCGCTTGGCGCTGCCCCGTACAGCCTCGTCGCCCACCTTCCGAACGGCCGCAGCGTATTCTCCTTCTGCATGTGCCCGGGCGGAGAGGTCGTTGCAGCTGCAAGCGAACAAGGCGGGGTCGTCACCAACGGCGCCAGCATGCACGCCCGCGACGGCCGCAACGCGAACGCCGCGTTGCTCGTCAACATTACACCCGAAGACCTCCCGGGAAACGACCCCCTCGAGGGCGTCCGCCTGCAGCGCGCCTGCGAGCACGCCGCTTTCCGTGCCGGCGGCGGCGAATACCGTGCGCCGGCCCAGCTCGTGGGCGATTTCCTCGCCCAACGCCCCAGCACGGGCCCCGGCCGCATCGAACCCACCTATCCTCGAGGAGTCACCTGGGGCACCATCGACGACGTCCTGCCGCCCCACGTCGTCGACGCCCTGCGCGAGGGCATTCCGCTACTCGATCGAAAGATCCGCGGCTACAACGACCCCGAAGCCGTTCTCACCGCCATCGAATCCCGTTCCAGCTCGCCGATCACCATCCTGCGCGACCGCCAGACCTGCATGTCGGCGAGTACGCCCGGTCTCTATCCCTGTGGCGAGGGCTGGCTACGCCGGTGGCATCATGAGTGCTGCCACGGACGGCATCCGCTGCGCCCAATCCCTCGTCACCTCAATCGGGGACGCCCATATCCGATAACCCGCTCCCAACGTGAAATATCACCGCCAGATAAACGACTCGCCCAAACGAACATGGCCCGCTTCTCACGATGGAGAAGCGGGCCATATTACACTCACGTTTTCAGCGGACTCCCCATGAGCTCAAATTCCCCGACAATCCGGGAACACCCTGTGGGAGAGCTCTAACCCCCTAGGCGAGCTCTGCACGGGGCGCATCCACCGAGAGCGAGATGCACGCATACACGAAGCCCCAGCCGGCGAGGTACAGCTCGAGGGCGGAAAGCGCCAACATACCGGAAGCACCCATCAGGCCGAACAGATTCGCAAACGAGACGAGAATCACACCAGCGGCGACGGCAACCTGCATACCCGGACGGGCAGCCGAGCGACGATACATCTCAAAAGCCGTGGCAAGCAGATAAAATGCCAGGAACATGCCCAGGAACGAAACGACCGGAACGAACGTGTCGACGGAGAACGGGAAGTTCAACGTCCACAGGCCACCCAGCAAAAGAACGAGACCCACCGCGGGCTCGACACCACGCAGCGTCCATCCCGCGCGCATGGCGAAGGCGGCGACCAGCGACAGGGAACCGGCGACGATGCCGAACCAGGAAAGAAGCTGCTGCAGACGAGCGAAATCCGCATAGCCCCACGCAGGAGAGACGAACAGCGCCGTGGCGAAGACAAAAGACGCGCCCGCCATGGCCACATGGCTCCACGCGAGACCGCGCAAGCGGCTGAACAGCAGGTCGAAATCGGTCATGTTGGTTTCCCTCCCCTTGCGAAGCCCACGCCCCGCATATAAATTCACGAGCGTAAGTATACCATCCGCACTCAACGAACGGCCTGTTCACCCCCTGTCGAGACGGCCGAAGTCAAAGGCAGGCACCGGTCGGCCCGTCTCAAACTCATCTCTTGAACCGCGTGCCCGTACGCTTGCGGCCCGGTGCGAAAACGGATCCCTTGCGCGCCGACTTACGCAGTGCCTCAATCACCTCATCCTCGCTCGTCCCCTCCGACATCGCCTTGAGCTGAACGACGATATCGCGCAGGCGAGCGGCCTCCTCAAAGTCCATGGCCTCCGAGGCCGTCCTCATGTCGTCTTCCATGGTCTCAATCACGCGAGCGAGCTCCTCGGCGGGCAGATCGGCGAAATCGCGCGCAAGCCGCTCACCGACGCCCTCGCCCGCATCGTCCTCCCCCTCCGCGCCGGCGGGACTGAAGAACGCTCCATGCCCCAGCGTGTCGCCCCGGCTCCGATCCTTCTTCCCCACATTCTCCTCGGCCTCGGCGATGAAGCTCGAGATGTCGTTGATGGATCGGCGAACCGTCTGGGGCTTGATACCGTGTTCCTCGTTGTACGCCGTCTGAATCGCACGCCGGCGATTCGTCTCGTCGATCGCCTCACGCATCGAATCGGTAATCGAATCGGCGTACATAACGACCTCACCCTCGGCATTTCTCGCCGCTCGGCCGATCGTCTGGATGAGCGAGCGTCGATTGCGTAGAAAGCCCTCTTTATCGGCATCGAGTATCGCCACGAGCGACACCTCGGGAAGGTCGAGGCCCTCACGCAACAAGTTGATGCCCACCAGCACGTCGATCTTTCCTTGGCGAAGACTGCGCAAAATCTCGACTCGATCCATGGTCGCCGTATCCGAGTGCATGTAATTGACGCGAATACCGGCATCAAGGAGATGGTCGGTCAGATCCTCCGCCATACGCTTTGTCAACGTGGTGACCAGCACGCGCTCATGGCGTGCCACTCGTTCACGAATCTCATCGATCAGGTCATCGATCTGCCCACGCACCGGACGCACGTCGATCTTGGGGTCGAGTAGGCCCGTCGGGCGAATGATCTGCTCCACGTTGTTCTGGCTCACTCGTAACTCATAGTCGCCCGGCGTGGCGCTCACATAGATGAACTGCGGAATGCGCGCCTCGAATTCGTCATAGCGCAGGGGGCGATTATCGAGCGCCGAGGGCAGGCGGAACCCGTGCTCGACAAGCGTCACCTTACGAGAGCGGTCTCCCTCGTGCATGCCGCGTATCTGCGGCACCGTGACATGGCTCTCGTCAATGATGCACAACATGTCCTTGGGGAAATAATCTATAAGCGTGAACGGGGGCTCACCCGGTTTGCGACCATCCAGATGTCGTGAATAGCTCTCGATGCCGGTCGTGAATCCCATGGTTTCGAGCATCTCGAGATCATAGCTAGTGCGCTGCTCCAAGCGCTGCGCTTCGAGCAATTTATCGTTCGCCTTAAGCTCCGCGACTCGTGTCTCAAGCTCTTCCTCAATGGATTTTAAGGCCGCGGTTACCTTGGGTTTCTCCGTCACGTAATGCGAGGCGGGCCAAACCGGGATAGCGTCGAATTCGCGCATGATCTCACCGGTGACCTCGTCGATCTCGGCGATGAGCTCAACCTCGTCACCGAAGAACTCGAATCTCAACGGATGCTCGGCATAGGGCGGGTAAACATCCACCACATCGCCTCTCACGCGAAACGTGCCGCGTGCAAGGTCATAATCGTTGCGATCGTACTGAATGTCGATAAGCGAGTGAATGAATTCATCGCGCTCAAGTGGAACCTTTTTATCCACGTTTGGAGCCAGCCCCGCATAGTCTTCAGGAGATCCTATGCCATATATGCACGAGACCGACGCCACTACAATCACATCGCGACGCGAGAGCAGGGATGCCGTCGCCTGATGCCGAAGCATCTCGACTTCTTCGTTGATGGAGGAGTCCTTCTCGATATACGTATCACTCGAAGGGACATACGCCTCGGGCTGATAGTAATCGTAGTATGAGACGAAGTACACGACCGCGTTGTTCGGAAAGAACTCTTTGAGTTCACTTGCGAGCTGAGCGGCAAGCGTCTTGTTCGGTGCCATGACGAGCGTCGGCTTGCCCAAAGCCTCGATGGTTTTCGCCATCGTGAAGGTTTTGCCGGACCCGGTGACGCCCAGGAGTACCTGATAGCGATCCCCATCGCGCACGCCCTGCACCAAGGATGCGATGGCCTGGGGCTGATCGCCCGAAGGCTCGAACGGAGAAACGACCTCAAAAGGTGCAGGACTTCCAGACACGCCGAAACGCCTCAATTCGCCGCCGACGCGCTCAACTTCGAACTCAGCCACGCAAATCGCCACCCTTCCTAGCGAAACGCCTGCGGATACAGCTCTTGATACCGGGCTTTGGCCATATTGACGCGAACAAGATATGCCTGTGTCTCAGGGAATGTAATGGCATTGTGAAGCAGCTTGTCCTGCTTTGTCCATCCATCCACATTGCCCATACCGGCGTTGTACGCGGCGATAGCACGATCAGTCGCCCCGTTGAAATACGTCAAAAGATACGACAAGTAAGCACAACCATATTCTATATTGATGGCTGGGTCCTCAAGATTCTCGTAAGAATAGCGTTTGCCATCGACGAGACCTTTAGACATCATGTCTTTAGCGGTTTCAGGCATCAACTGCATAAGACCGCGAGCACCCTGATGGGAAGAGGCCTCAGGATCCCAGCTGGACTCCGAACGGATGACGGCGGCAACCAAATACGGATCTACGCCATGAGCGGACGCTGAAGCAGTGATCTCGTCCTCGTAACGCAAGGGATACATCGACTTAAAAAGCAACGAAGGGGCGAAAGTAAAGGCAAACGAGACAAGCCCGAAAATGAGAACGACGGTAAGAGGCACCGCTCGATACCATCGGAGAAAAGAGCCGCGTCTGTTCATCAGTTTACTTCCCATCAATCAGTCGAATGCCCCTGTCCTCAAGCCAAAGATCGAGCGATCGCAAAAGCGTATCATCTGCAACTGAATTATCGATAACGGTATCGGCCATCATTTTCAGCTCATCTTCAGACGACTGGAGGTCCGAACGCGCATCGAAATCAGAGCCACTCATGCCGCGCTCAATAGCACGTGCACGACGAGTCTCAAGCGGCGCGGTAATAGCAATTACCTCATCAGCCAAGCCGAATGCATCGGTAAACGACGCGGGAGCGGAAATTTCAACGACGGTGAGCTCGGGCGTAGGCACGACGAGAGAGCAACAAGGGACCGGCAAAAGAATATTAGAAAGATAATCCAGCAGGAAGGGATGGACAATTTCATTGAGCTGGTGAACAGAGTCCTCATCGACAAACGCCCGCTGAGCGAGAACAGATGAACGCACTTCACCCGATTCATCGAGGACATCCCATCCAAAAGCCTCCGCAATGGAATCAACAATCGCAGACCCGGGGACATAAAGACTTTTTGCGATGACGTCAAGATCGAGATGGCGTGCGCCAGAACGAGCGAGGTAGGAGCAGGCAGTAGATTTACCAGATGCGATATTACCGATGACAAACAAGGTGAAGGGCATACGCGCCTCCATAATTAGCTACCTATAGCAAAAGAGGGCCCCCGAGGGGACCCCCTTGCGCCTCGCGCCGAGAAAGCGCGAAAGCCGTCCACCGGTCAGCGGCGCCCTGCTCTCCCACGGGCTGACCCCGCAGTACCATCGGCGCGGTGCGGCTTAGCTTCCGGGTTCGGAATGGGACCGGGCGTGCCCCGCACGCAATGGCCGCTGACCGGTGGGCGGCTTTCACTCCACCCACCCGGGATGTCCCGCGTGCCCTGAGGGCCGCACAGCGACTCGCAGACTGGACCTCGTCGACCTGACCTTCTGACGACGCGACACCTCGATACGTTAAGTATGGCGTCCCGCCGGTCGGATGCGGGTAAGAGCTCGGGCTATTAGTACCGCTCGGCTGAGCACGTCGCCGTGCTTGCACCTGCGGCCTATCGACCAGGTAGTCTACCTGGGCCCTTACCGGAAGGAGAACTGATCTCGGGAACGGCTTCCCGCTTAGATGCCTTCAGCGGTTATCCGCGCCGCACGTGGCTACCCGGCCGTGCCGTTGGTCGACAACCGGTTCACCAGAGGTGCGTCCACCCCGGTCCTCTCGTACTAGGGGCAGCCTCCCTCGATTCTCCTGCGCCCGCGGAGGATAGGGACCGAACTGTCTCACGACGTTCTGAACCCAGCTCGCGTACCGCTTTAAACGGCGAACAGCCGTACCCTTGGGACCTGCTCCAGCCCCAGGATGCGATGAGCCGACATCGAGGTGCCAAACCTTGCCGTCGATGTGGACTCTTGGGCAAGATCAGCCTGTTATCCCCGGAGTACCTTTTATCCGTTGAGCGACGGCCCACCCACGCGGGGCCGCCGGATCACTAGAGCCTGCTTTCGCACCTGCTCGGCTCGTAGGCCTCGCAGTCAAGCCCGCTTATGCTCTTGCACTCAAGAGGACGGTTGCCGACCGTCCCGAGCGGACCTTCGCGCGCCTCCGTTACCCTTTAGGAGGCGACCGCCCCAGTCAAACTACCCACCTGGCACGGTCCCCCATCCGGATGACGGCATGGGGTTAGGACGCCGGCGCGCCGAGGGCGGTATTCCAAGGTCGGCTCCACCCGGGCTGGCGCCCGGGCTTCGAAGCCTCCCGCCTATCCTCTACGCGACGGGCCAGCGGCCAATGCCAAGCTGCAGTGAAGGTTCACGGGGTCTTTCCGTCCTTCCGCGGGTAGTTCGCATCTTCACGAACAGTACAATTTCACCGGGTCCACGGTCGAGACAGCGCCCAAATCGTTACGCCATTCGTGCAGGTCGGAACTTACCCGACAAGGAATTTCGCTACCTTAGGACCGTTATAGTTACGGCCGCCGTTTACCGGGGCTTGGCTTCGGGGCTTCGCTTCCGCTGACCCCTCCGCGTGACCTTCCGGCACCGGGCAGGCGTCAGACCCTATACGTCGGCTCTCGCCTTCTGCAGAGTCCTGTGTTTTTGGTAAACAGTCGATTGGGCCTCTTCACTGCGGCCGGCCTCCGCTCGCCCAGCAAGTGGGTCCACGTACGCGCCGGCGCCCCTTCTCCCGAAGTTACGGGGCCATTTTGCCGAGTTCCTTGACCATGGTTGACCCGATCGCCTCGGTATGTTCTACCCACCCACCTGTGTCGGTTTGCGGTACGGGCGGAGATGCCCCTGCCTAGGGGTTTTTCTGGGGACCACGGGCTCACTCGCTTCGCTCAAGCGCTTCGTCCGGAGCCTCGCCCTCGTGGAGACCGGATTTGCCTGGTCTCCGGGCCGCGCTCCATCACGGGGACGTCCAGAACCCCGCCGAGCCACCCCAATCCGTCGCCCCGTCGGTCGTGACGGTGCATCTCCGGTGCAGGAATGTCCACCTGCTGCGCGTCGCCTACGGCTTCCGCCCTCGGCTTAGCCCCCGACTGACCCTGGGAGGATTAGCCTCGCCCAGGAAACCTCGGGTTTACGGCGGACGAGTTACTCTCTCGTCTCTCGCTACTCATGCCAGCATTCTCACTCCCCAGCAGTCCACCGTCGGTGACCCTCCGGCTTCGCCCCGCTGGGGACGCTCCCCTACCCAATGAAATCTCATTGCCGCCGCTTCGGCTCTCAGTTTAGCCCCGTGTATTGTCGGCGCATGTCCACTCGACCAGTGAGCTGTTACGCACTCTTTGAAGGGGTGGCTGCTTCTAAGCCAACCTCCTGGTTGTCTGCGCGGACGCACATCCTTTGCCACTTAACTGAGAATTGGGGGCCTTAGCGGGCGGTCTGGGCTGTTTCCCTCTCGAGCACACAGCTTAGCCCACATGCTCTGACTGCCGAGATATGGACCGACCGGCATTCGGAGTTCGGTTCGAATCGGTAGGCGGCGAAGCCCCCTCATCGATCCGGTGCTCTACCTCCGGCGGTTAACTCTCGACGCTAGCCCTAAAGCTATTTCGGGGAGAACGAGATATCTCCGGGTTTGATAGGCCTTTCACCCCTATCCCCAGGTCATCGGCGCACTTTTCAACGTACGTCCGTTCGGCCCTCCACGGGGTCTTACCCCCGCTTCAGCCTGCCCAGGGATAGCTCACCCGGCTTCGCGTCTGCGGCACGCGACTGAAATCGCCCGTTTCGGACTCGCTTTCGCTCCGGCTCGCTTCTCTAGCTTAACCTCGCCGCGTGCCAGCAACTCGCTGGCTCATTCTACAAAAGGCACGCCGTCACAGGACAAGCCTGCTCCGACGCCTTGCGGGCGCACGGTTTCAGGTACTGTTTCACTCCCCTCCCGGGGTGCTTTTCACCTTTCCCTCACGGTACTGGTGCGCTATCGGTCACATGGGAGTATTCAGGCTTGGAGGGTGGTCCCCCCGGGTTCGGACCGGGTTTCACGTGCCCGGCCCTACTCAGGTACCTCCACCGGGCTCCATCCCAGGGTGCGCCTACGGGGCCCTAACCCTGTGCCGCCGGCCTTCCCATGCCGTTCGGCTCCCCTGGATGGATGCCCGCCGGGAGCGCCAGCTCCCGGGCGGGAGGCCCTACAACCCCGTGGGCGGTAAAGGCTGGCGCCCGCCCGCTCCACGGTTTGGCCTAGGTCCCCTTTCGCTCGCCGCTACTCGGGGAATCTCGAGGTTGATTTCTTCTCCTCCGGGTACTTAGATGTTTCAGTTCCCCGGGTTGTCCTCCCCCGACCTATGTGTTCAGTCGGGGGATGCCAGGACTTCTCCTGGCGGGTTCGCCCATTCGGAGACCCGCGGGTCGAAGGGTGTGTGCCCCTAACCGCGGATTATCGCAGCTTGCCGCGTCCTTCATCGGCTCCATGTGCCAAGGCATCCGCCGTGCGCCCTAGATATCTTCCCGCACGACCGTGCGGGACGCCGTATCTAGACACTTGAATGTCTGGGTGTCGCATACGCTCGGTGAGATGTCTCACCGGCGATCGTCATGCAACTTACTATATTTGCAGATTGGAAGATATATCTCATATCTCAATATAGAAGAATCGATCAGATCAAAATAGATCCGTCTTGTCGCTATGCGGCTCTCAAGGTACGCGGGGTTACCCCGGGGACCGGACACGCGAAGAGGGGGCGTGGTGGAGACTCGGGCACACCTGCGCCGTAACTTTTGTGAGATATGGTTCTCTGTTGCTTTCTAGCAAGCTGATTCTCCCTAGAAAGGAGGTGATCCAGCCGCACGTTCCCGTACGGCTACCTTGTTACGACTTCACCCCCCTCACCCTCCACACCTTCGGCGCCTCCCCCCAGATGGTTGGGCCGGCGACTTCGGGTGCAGACGACTCGGGTGGTGTGACGGGCGGTGTGTACAAGGCCCGGGAACGCATTCACCGCGGCATGCTGATCCGCGATTACTAGCAACTCCGACTTCATGGGGGCGGGTTGCAGCCCCCAATCCGAACTGGGGCCGGCTTTCAGGGATCCGCTCCGGCTCGCGCCATCGCATCCCGCTGTACCGGCCATTGTAGCACGTGTGCAGCCCAGGGCATAAGGGGCATGATGACTTGACGTCGTCCCCGCCCTCCTCCGGATTGACTCCGGCGGTCCCGCATGGGTGCCCACCCGAGGTGCTGGCAACATGCGGCGGGGGTTGCGCTCGTTGCTGGACTTAACCAAACATCTCACGACACGAGCTGACGAC
>URWW01000016.1 GCA_900551665.1 uncultured Collinsella sp.
CTGAAAAAGCCGGAAACGTCAAACGTTGAGATAATTGCGCAGCATGGCCTGCAGCAGATCATCGCGATCCACCTTGCGGATCAACGCGCGGGCGTTCTTATAGGTCGTGATGTAGGTAGGGTCTTCCGACAGGATATAGCCCACCAGCTGGTTGACCGGATTGTAGCCTTTTTCCTTTAATGCATCGTACACCTGCTGTACGATCTCGTGGATCTCATAGTCCTTGCGATCGTGGATCGAAAAAATAGTAGTTGCTTCGCCCACGGAATACACCCCCTTCGGATGAACTATAATTCATTGTACACGAAATGCGCCGAAACTTCAAGACGAACCCGGTGGATTTGCACATATTGCCCAGAATTTCCAGTTACTTTCATGCAACATGAAAAAAGCCGCCGCCCAAACTGTGCGGCAGAAAGGAGCCCTGCATGATTTTTGGCATCGGCTGCGACGTCTGCGCCCTCGATCATCTGGAAAAAAGCCTCTCCGGCCCCCATGCCGCCGCCTTTGTGCGGCGGGTGTACGGCCCGGCGGAATGCACAGCGCTGGCGCTGGACACACCCCTGCCCGCCGGGCACAGCGGTGCCCACCGGCTGGCCAGCGCGGCAGCGGATTTTGCCGCCAAGGAGGCGTTCCTGAAAGCGGCAGGCACCGGTCTGCGGGAGCCCTTTGCCCTGCGGGAGATCGAGGCCGTGCGGCTGGAAAGCGGTGCCCCGGCCTACCGGTTCTCCGGGGCCACGGCCCGCTGGGTGGCCGACCACGGCCTGACCGCCCACCTCTCGCTGAGCCACGACGGCGGCATGGCGCTGGCTTTCTGCATTCTGGAGACGGCTCCGGAAACCTGACCGCACTTTGTGCATACAATGGAATACGCCCCGCTGCATAACCCGCCCCGGCCCTGCTCATACTGAAAGTGCACGGGCGGAGGCCATCCCCCGCAGCACACAGGGAGGGAGATTCCATGGAAGTACACAGAGGAGAAGTATTCTACGCCGACCTGTCGCCGGTGGTCGGCTCCGAGCAGGGCGGCGTGCGCCCGGTGCTGATCGTGCAGAATGAGATCGGCAACCGGCACAGCCCCACCGTGATCGCGGCGGCCATTACATCCCGGCTGGACAAAGCCCGCCTGCCCACCCATATCAACATCCGGGCGGCAGATACCGGCCTTGCCAAGGACAGTGTGGTGCTGCTGGAACAGATCCGCACGCTGGATAAGCACCGCCTGCGCGAGCGTGCCGGGCAGATCACGCCTGAGGATCAGCGCCGGGTGAATCAGGCACTGGATGTCAGCCTTGGGCTGGACAGCTACTGACAAAAAAATGAGACTGCCAAGGCCTGGCAGTCTCATTTTTTTGATGATTCCGGTTATTTTACGCTGTCCTGCGCGTCGTGAAGCAGGGCATATTCGCGGATCTTTTCCAGCGTCTGCTCACTCAGGATATGCTCTGCCTTGCAGGCATCCTCGGCGGCGACCTCCTCGTCCACGCCCAGCTGCACCATGCCGCGCATCACGGCGTCCACGAGCTCCTGGCGTGCCCAGGGGCAGAAGCGCTCCAGTTCCTTGGTGTCCATTGCGTGCTCCTCGATCCTGTGTTGCGTGATGTGTTACTTGAATTTGAGCTCGTCGTTGCCATGCAACTTGTTCAGCATGCGCTCGCGCACCTTTGCCAGGTACGCGTCGATGTCCTGCTCGGTGCGCACCGTGCTCGGCGGGAAGAGCGACATGGATGCCACGCTTGCGACCTTGACCTTGGGGGTTGCGGGTTGCTCGGCAACATGGCGCACCGTGGTCACGTCCGTGGTGGCCGGTGCGGGCTTGGTGCGCTCGGCATGTGCCGCGTCGATGCGGTCGATGAGCTGCGACTCAACGGTGCTCAGGCGCTGCGGGAGCGCGTCGAGCGCCGTCATGGTGTCGGCGGTGTGGGCGACGTTCTTGATCTCGGTGTGCTTGCGGCCAATCTCGGAGATCGAGGTCTCCTTCTCGGCGGCATGGCTCTCGATGCGCGCAAAGACCTCTTCCACCAGGCTCACCATCTCGGCGCGCTTGTCCTGCAGGCGCTCGCTGTACTCGGCCTGCACGTTCGCCTTGAGGGCGGTGAGCTGGTTGAGCTTGTGGAACGGGGCGTCGTTTGCCACGATCTCGCCCATGCGGGACAGGTCCGTGGCCGCCTGCTCGCTCAGGTACCCGCGCTCGGGGGACATCTTGGCTGTGAAGGCGCGGGCGTCGTCGAATACCTCGCGCTGCGGGCCCGCAAAGAACTCGTCCACGTCCTCAAAGTCCTCGGCGGCGTCTTGCAGGTCGGCGCCGAGCTTGACCACACGGCCCAGGAAGTCGGCCGGGTCGCTGCCGGCGGCCAGGGCGTCGCCTACGCAGCGCTGCAGCTCTTCCACGAGCTTGCGGCCGGGATAGGCGCCCATGCGGGCGTACTCGGTGTTGATCAGGCTGGTCAGGCGCGCCTTGAGCTCGCCCAGCTGCTTGAAGCCCTCGGCGGCCAGCCCCTCCTCGTCCATGGGCAGGGCCTGGTTGTCCAAAACGTCCACGAGGATCTGACGCGCGTTGTTCACCACGGCGGGCGTGGTGGTGCGGCGCAGCTCCACGGACGCGAGCTTGGTCTTGCTCGCGCGGCGCAGGTATTCCACGCAGCCGGTGCTCGCGGGCTCGAGCATCTGGCCCGAGACGGTAACCTTGACCTTGTGGGCGGCCATGAGCTCGGCCATCACGGCGGCGATGTCGATCTCACGCCAGCCATAGGGCTTGCCCTGGAACTTCTTTTGGATGGTCTCCATGGTCACGGCGAGGTGACGGCTCTGGTCGAGGTCGATCTGTCGCAGGACCTCCTCGAGCGCGCGGGTGTTGGGGTGATAGGTGCCCTGGGTGGTGTCCACGCCCTTGAGCAGGCTCTTGAGCTGCGCATCGTCGTCGTAGTTCTTATCGATGTAGTTCAGCTTGGCGTAGACGGTGCTCACCTGCTGCTGGGCCACCTCTTCCAGGATCTTCTTGGCCGAGGTGCTGTTGGCCGGCGTGAACGTGGCGCCCTGCGAGTAGCACGTGCCGTGGACGATGGCCTCGGAGAGCATGGCCTTGCCGCGGGTCTCCAGGGCGGTGCGCTGACGCTGCTTGTCCTGGATGATCTTCTGCTGGTTCTCGGGCAGGTTGTTGAGCTGGACCGTGTGGGTGTACAGGTCAATCTGGATGGCCTCCATGAGCTGACCGTAGAAGTCGTACTCGTCGCTCAGCACCACGATCGCCTCGTCGTTGCTGCTCGACATGATGCACTGCTGCTCGGTGAACAGGGGGCTGCCGTCGATGCCGGCCACCACGCGCAGGGTGAGGCCGCCGTGCGAGCGGTAGGTGGTCTGGTCGATGGTCTGGTCGATGAAGAACTGGTTTTTGCCCACGGAGAGCTTATCGGTACCCATGATGTCGGCAAAGATCAGATCGGCCACCTTGGCCGTCATGCGGGACGGGTCGACCTTCTGCTTCTTGATTTGCTTGGAGATCTCCTGCTCGTCGTCGGTGAGGAACTGGTAGACCTCGCCGTTTTGGGCCGCGTAGTTCTGCTGCTTGAGCCGATCGAGCGACTCCTGGACGCGGGTGCGCAGGTCGGCGCGGTTGACGTTCAGGTCGTCGGTCATGAGGGTCACGATGTTCTCGATGTTGCCCGGCATCTCGCGGTCCACCCAGCGGATGAGGAACAGCAGCTTGAGGACGTTGACGTCGTAGGGCTCAAGGCCGCTCTCGGGGTCGGCGGCGGCCTCGGCGGCGCGGTTGATCACGCGGCGGTGGTAGCCCTCGAGGAAGGACTGCAGCGTGTCGTAGAACATCCAGAAGGGCGCGAGGGCGTTCTCATCGCGGTCTTTGATGTGCTGGGCCGTCTCCTGGAAGCCGGAGAGCATGGAGCGCTCGCCGTTGGAGGTGTGCTTGCCGGAGTTGCCCTGCTTGCGCAGCTCTTCCATGACGTTTTGCAGCAGGCGGAACTGGTAGTTTGCAAACGGGAAGGAGGCCGCGTAGTCGTCGGCGCCCTTGTAGCCGCGCAGGTCGGCCACGGCGTCCTTAAAGGTGTAGAGGTTCTTGATGACGGCCATGTTGGCGTCGTACTGCGAGCGCAGGAGGTTCTCGGCATCTGGGGTCTTGGCCAGGATACGGCGCTTGATGACCTCGTCGGCGTCGGTGGAGGACAGCGACAGGCGCGTATTGAAGCGGCCCTGGATCTTGGAGAAGTCGTTGCCCACCACGGTGGTCACCTCGTCGATTGCCTCCTGGCTGGTGACCATGACCCACACGCGGCCGCGGCACTTGGCGCCCAGGTCCTCAACGAGGGTCTGCAGGTTGAGCATGAGGCTCGTGTTGTCGCCGATGTACTGGCCGATCTCGTCCACCATGAACAGCAGGCGGAACTGGCCGCCGTTCTCCGCGGCGCGGCGCTCGCAGTATTCGTTGATGTCGTCCACGAGCTCCTCGATGGAGAAGTCCTTGGTCTCCTCGCCGTTGATCCAGTTGAGGGCGGTGTCCTCGCTCATCACGCCGGTGTTCGCGAGGGCCTCGGCCACATCTTCGGCGTTGAACTCGTAGTTCTCGCGGTCCTCGATCCAGGCCACGCCGGTGATGTCCTCGTACGCCGCGCGGAACTCCTCGGTCTTGCCCTTACCGTCGATGAAGCGCTCGAGGCGCGCGAGTTTGAGGTCCTGGCCGTAGAAGCCCTGGTTTTCGTAGAACACGCGGGCGAACACGCGCATGATCACCGTGGCGTCCTTGGTGGAGGGCGCCTTTGAGTCGATGTTGAACAGGATGGCCTCGGTGGGGATGCTCGCGCAGCGGATGGCCTCGCTCTCGAGCATGGGGTTGTGCTCGCCCAGGCGCGGCGCCAGGTACTCCACGGCGGTCTTGCCGTTTACCGTCTTGTTGGAGAGCAGGTAGGAGAGCATCTTGAGGAAGTGCGACTTACCGGAGCCGAAAAAGCCCGAGATCCACACGCCGATCTTGTCCGTGGGGACGTCGATGGCCGAGCCGTAGGCGTTGAGGAAATCGCTGAAGTGGCGGGCGAGCTCGCGGGTGACCACGTACTCGGAGAGCTCCTGCTCGATGCTCGTCTCGTCGTCCTGCGTGACCTTGATGACGCCGTTGATGTTGCGCGTGATGTCGCGTTCGAACATGGATTGGATGCGCATGGGGGTTCCTTCCTCGACGCTGCGTTGCCGTGATTACAGGAGCGAGAACGCTCGATAATAGTTGCCGTCGGATATCTTGCCGAACAGATGGAGCTGCTGGCCGTCGTAGACGCCTGGGTAGAGCATGACCATGGGTACCTCGGTAAACACCGGCTGGGCGTTCTCGAGGATGTTGTGGGCGCGCACGAGCGGGTACACCTTGCCCACGCCGGAGATGAGGACCACGTCGCGCCCGGGCATCTGGCCGCCGAGCTCCTCGTAGCGCTCGCTCATGACCTTGAGGAAGGCCTCGGGGGTGGCGATCTTTTCCATGCGGCGCAACAGGCCATCGGTGCCGCGACGTTCCTCCAGCGCGGGGATTTTTTCCAGGATGCGGCGCTCTTGGCAGATCTGCAGGAACACGTCCCACAGGTCGAAGTGGATTACGCGTGTGTCGCCCGCTGTGGGGGAGTCTTGCGGTACCGGTGCACCGTCTTGGGCCGTGGGCGCAAAGTCGCGGACGACGGCCTCGACCTGCTCGCGCACCTCATCCTCCAGCGCGGCGGTGTAGGGGAGGATGAAGAACGGGACCTCGTTGCCCAGGCCGTGGCCGGCCAAAAACTCGGGGTCCTGCAGGCGTTGGCGAAGCTCTGCAAAGGCCTGTGCCGGTGATTTGCCCTGTTGTTCCATATACCGGTTCCTTCGTTACTCGACTATGCCGAATGCGGCGAGCGCCCGCTCGTCGCCGTTGGCTCGGATGATCTGGGTGAGCTCGAAGTCCGCGAGGAGAGGGGTGAGCTCCTCGGCCCTGCGGTCGTACATGCCACATTCGACGATGCACTTGGCGAGCACTTGGCGGGCCTTGTTGCGAGTTGCGTCGCTCCAGCCGTCGACTGTCTCGCTCTGGGCGCGCAGGCCCTCGATGAACGAGGCGATCTCGTAGGCGCGCAAGCTGGTGTCGAGCCTGCGCCGCTTGTCGGCCACCATGTTGAGCATGAACTCCCACACGAGGCGGTTGTCGCACATCATTGCGTAGAGGTTTGCCTGGCGGAGCTGGTCGGCCGTGCCGTGGGCGAGGAGCTCGACGAGGCGCGCGGTGACGGCATGGTCCTCGGAGACGCTCGCGATGCGGCGGATGCAGGCCTTCGCGATGGATTTGAGCTCGCGCTCGGTGGGGTATTGGAACGCGTTGCGCTCCTGGACGTATGTAGCGAGTGCGGCGGGGTCGGTGAAGCCGTCCTCGAGCATCAGGCGGGCGACGATGCGCATCTCGCGCGAGAGCCATTGTTCGCGGGTGATGGTGCCGCGGTATGTGGTGGGTGCGGGCATGCTCGGTCTTTTCTATCTACGCGCCGCACGTGCGCGCCACGACGGCGCACGATATGCGACATGTTTGCACACTTTCTTCAATCTTAGGGTATTGGACTATATTTTTGTTGCACAACAAAGGTGAGCGGCGATGTGGTTCACTATTGATACATCTTGCCTGTTGGAAGGCGTTGATTTGTTCTGATGCGCTACCGTTCGCGGTGGTTTTTGGACCCCCGTGGAAATGTGTCCGCACGGGCGTATATAGTGGAACGTACTGCCTCGCAAAATATGGAGCGTGAACATGGAAGACACTAAGAAAAGCAACGCGATCCCCACGCTGGAGACCGACGAGCTTGACGCCAAGGTCGTGGAGCGCTTCCGCGGCAAGATCGTGCGCAAGGACCTCACGGCGCTCATGAAGCGCGGTGCCAACGTTCCCACGTTCGTGTTGGAGTACCTGTTGGGCATGTACTGCTCCACCGATGACGACGAGGCTGTCGCCCAAGGTGTTGCGCGCATCCGCCGCATCCTCACCGAGAACTACGTGCGCCCCGATGAGTCGGAGGCCATCAAGTCCAAGATCCGTGAGAACGGCGTGTACACGATCATCGACAAGGTGCGCGCGCACCTGGACGAGTACAAGGACTTTTACGTTGCGGACTTTACGAACCTCGCGATCGAGCCTTTTGTGATGCCCGAGGAGTATGTGCGCAACTACAGCAAGATCCTGCAGGGCGGCATTTGGTGCATCATGCGCATCGAGTACCGCGTCCCGGGTGAGGACGATTTTGAGGATGCGCTGGCAAACATTTTCGACGAGCAGCCCGCGGCCAAGCCCAAGGCAAAGGGCAGCAAGAAGCGCGGTCCCGAGGACAGCCCGTTTAACGTGGTGAGCCTTAAGCCCATCCAGATGCCCAACCTCAACCTGGACGAGTTTATCGAGCTTCGCCAATACTTCACCACTGACGAGTGGATGGGCCTCATCCTGCGTAGCTGCGGCTATGAACCCAGCGCGCTCACGCCCAAGCAGAAGCTCCATTACATCGCCCGCCTCATCCCGCTCGCGGAGCGCAACTTCAACCTGTGCGAGCTTGGGCCGCGCGGTACGGGCAAGAGCCATGTGTACAAGGAGGTCTCGCCGTATTCGATTCTGCTTTCCGGTGGCCAGACCACCACGGCCAACCTGTTCGGCCGTATGAACGCCGGTCGCCGCGCGGGATCCATGGAGCGTGTGGGCTTGGTGGGCAACTGGGACTGCATCACCTTCGATGAGGTGGCGGGCATGAACTTCAAGGACATGAACGCCATTCAGATCCTCAAGGACTATATGGCCTCCGGCTCGTTCGCACGTGGCAAGGATCAGCTCAACGCCGACGCCTCCATGGTGTACGAGGGCAACATCAACGACACGGTGCAAAACGTGCTCAAGACGAGCCACCTGTTCATCCCGTTCCCGCCAGAGTTCCACAACGACTCGGCGTTTTTCGATCGCATCCACCTGTACCTGCCCGGCTGGGAGGTGCCCAAGATGCGCAGCGACCTGATTACCGACCATTACGGTCTGATCACCGACTGCTTGAGCGAGTTCTGCCGTGAGATGCGTAAGCGCGACTACACGCACCTGCTCGATGAGTACTTCCGCCTGAATAGCGACTTCAATCGCCGCGACGAGATCGGCGTGCGCAAGACGTTCAGCGGCATGGCCAAGATTCTGTTCCCCGACGAGCGCATGACCAAGGAAGACGCGCGTATGGTGCTCGAGTACGCCATCGAGGGACGCCGCCGCGTAAAGGAGCAGCTCAAGATCATGGCCGGGATTGAGTTTATCGACGTCGACCTGGGTTATATGGATGTGGACAACCCGATGGATGCCCGCGTGGTCCCCGTTCCCGAGCAGAGCCAGGATACCCTGGTGTCCGATGGCCCGCTGCTGCCCGGCCACGTGTTCGCACTCGGCCATGCCGACGACGGCGAGATGGCCATCTTCAAGCTCGAGAACCGCGCCGTGCGGGGCGACTTCAAGCTCACCACGGAGGGCGTGGGTTCGCGTCGTGACGTGAAGGACACCATGGAGGCGGCGTTCCGCTTCTTTGAGAACAGCTCCGAGCGCGTGGCGCTGGGTTTACATGCGCTTGAGCGCGATTACCTGCTGTATTTCCGCGACCTGCAGGGCAAGGGCCTCTCGTGCGAGGTGAGCCTTGCCGAGTTCGTGGGTCTGTGTTCGGCTGCGAGCGGGCGCCCGGTGACGCCCGGAATGGCGATCCCCGGCATCCTGCGCATGTCCGGCACCATGGACGAGCTGCGCAACCTGGAGGATATCTTCCGCGTGGCCAAAAACGCCGGTGCCAAGAAGATCCTGTTGCCCATGGGTAGCATCAAGGATATCCAGAACGTTCCGGCCGAGCTCTTGAGTGGCTTGAGCCCGGTGTTCTACCTGGACGGGGATGCCGTCGCCGCCGCGCAGGTGGCCTTGGAGTTGTAAGCGTTTGCACCGCGCCTCAATTTGGGGACAGTCCCTAAATTGAGGTGTTTTGCTTGGAAGACAAGGAGTGACGTGGCATGGAGATGACGCCTGAGCACACGGAGAGCTTCGCCGCGGCGATGGGCGGTGCGCTGGCACAGGGCATGGCCAAGCACGACGAAGAAAAGCGCGAGAGGGATGAAGAGCGTGAGCGTGCGGAGGAGGCTGCGCGTGAGCGAGAGCGTCTTGTTGAGATCGTGGCGGGTATTGCCCTTGCCGACCGCGAGCGCCGGGCGCAGGCGGTGTGCCGTGTGCTCGATGAGGCCCGCTCCAAGGCGTATGACGATATGATGGATGAGCTGAGCTGCGACCCCGAGATGGTCAAGCCCATCAACTACGTTGAGCGGTACAACGCGCTGCGGTCCGTGGGGGATAGCCGTGTGGTCGTGCAGAAGCTCGAGCTTACGCTCGCTCAGGCGGATGCGTTGCTCAAGCGCGCATCTGCGTGCAATCCCGCCAGCGCGCTGGAGCGCGCGGCTGCTGCCTACGCAAAGAGCGCCATGGAGTTTTCTGGCGCCGAGGTGGGGGAGCCCGATGACGATGTGAGCTCGGAGCTGATCGACCTGCAGCGTTCGCTGGGGGATGGCTTGGTCACGGCTTCTCGCGAGCTGGGCGATGAGATGGCGCAGTTGGTGCGGGGCGTGTTCGATGAATGCGCGACCCCTTCTTCTGATGCTGTTGTGCAGGCTGCTGAGCGCGAGCGGGCTCGTCATTTGGAGGACGGCGAACGTAACCGGGAACTGGTCGACGCGGTGCTTAGTGCCATCGATGCCGTGCTCAGGGCGGCCGTGGAGAATGCCGAGCAGGTGGCGGGCAAGAAGTTGACGTTCGATCTGCCCGATGCTTATACGTGCGATGTCTCGCTTGGAGATGTCTCGTCCGCTGAGAAGCTCGGCGAGCTCGCCCGCGAGGTGCGCCGCTCGTTTGCCACGTTTAAAGAGGTCGTCGCGGACAACGGTGTCTTTGCGGCGTTCGCAGGGACCGGTTCGTTTGGAAATTGCCAGGGCGACATCTGGTTTTGGGATGACGAGTGCGAATACACGGGCGGTCGTCCCGGGTCGCGCCAGCTCGAGGGCATCGAGTGCGGTGTTGAGGAGGACCGGGGCGGCGACTCGCTGGAGCGCTGCATCGAGCGCATGCGCGAGTTCAACGCGCGCGAATACTGGGGCATGCTGGACGACGACTTCGCTCAGTACGTCGATGCGTTTTGGTACGGCTTTGAGCATTATATGCACGAGCTTGGCGAGATTTGCCGCGTGGATATGCGCTCCTTCAAGCGCTATTGCACTGATGTGGACGGTCGCGTGCGCAACGCTTGCTGGGAGCTCGCGCTGCGCATGGATGACGTGCAGGCTAAGGAGTTTGCGAGGAAGTTCGAGTAGGGGAGAGCAAGCCACACCTCAATTTAGGGACAGGCACTAAATTGAGGTGGGCGACGAGCACCCTTCAGGCGATGATAACGACGGAGCCCAACTCAGTTGAGCCCCGTTGTTTGTGCGTGTTCTTAACTCGACGAATCGACCGGCCCTCTTACTTGGAATGCTCAAGCAGCCATGCAATGATTTCCGTCTGCCCGCTTTCGCTTGCGGCGTCAAGCAGCTTCTGAATGCGTGCTTTGGTGAACCAGCCGGAACGGCTTGCCAGGTTATCGAGCGCCTTGAGGTTGCCTGTGCGGACAAGGCATGTCAGAACGTCGAGCTTGTTGCTGCACCAGTTGTCATTCGGCTCATCCAGGAAGATGAGAAGGATATCTATGTAGTGGTCATAATATCGGGGGTTCTCTTTATTGTTGTCCATCGGTTTTGCGAACCGCTGCCTCCAGCAGCTCGAAAAGAGGTCGGTGGGGGCATATTGCTTGAAGAATTTAATAATATCCAATGTGGGTGTCCGGATGTCTCTCGCATCCAAGCCGGAGACTATGGCCTCATTCCAAGGAAAACTTGCGATATCTTCGGCTGATAAGATGCCGGATTCCAGCAACTTGGTTGCGCTGTCTAAGTCAAAGCGGCACAGTGAGTCGCGTTTGCCCTCGAAGCTAATAAATCTGTGCATCAGTCTTTTTGCAATCGCTTTGTTTAAGCTTTGGTCGGTTCTCGCCTCCAGCAATGTGTTGACGGCATTGATGTTGCTTGGATCGTTGACAATCAAATTGCCGTCATATGTATAGTTCGGGTCGATTCCTGGCTTGGTTTTCAATATAGTTCGACTTGTCAGCTGACCGTCAAATAGATTAATCGCATCGGCTAGATTGTCAGTGCGCTTCTTTCCTGACGAGTCTTTTGCACTAAGACATCCATGTGAGTAGCGACGTTTTCTGGTTTCGAGAGTCTTGGCAGGTGTTCGCTTCTCATCGATTGCTTTGAGTTTGCAATCGAGGTTCGCGCCATGCTCAAGCAATGCCTTGGTTGTTTCGAGGTTGCCGGAGTACAGGGCTACGTAAAGGGCCGTCGATTCGATTTCGAATTCCCCGAAAAGCTCGTAAAGTTTGTCGATGGCGGCTTTGCCGCAGTTTGCAGCGGCGCGTTCAAGCAACTCTACGCTGTCCGCCATGGGAACTTTTGTCGCTATCTTTTCCAGATCTGCAAGTTTTGAGCAGTCCCCTGCATCTAGCGCGTCGCAAGCAGCGGTGATCTTTTGCGGAACGGTGAGCTTTTTTGAATTTCCCGCAGGGGCATTCTGGGCAATTTCATTTAAAAATTCGGCGATCCGTTTTGCCTCCTTGCTTTCTGCAATGTCGAGAAGGGCGTTTCGATTTGAGCTCGAGATGGCGCCGCAGTCAAACAGGACCTTGAACCTGTCGATATCGTCGTGATAAACGAGCAGTTTAGCTGCTTCTTGTGCGTACTTTTTTATGTAGGTGCGGTATTTCCTGGCAGTTTTATCATCGAGGTCGATTGGCCACCTCAGGCGATTGATTGCCATTTTGAGCTTGTTGGAGTTAGCTCCTTTGACTCGGCTTTTATAGCGCGTATACAAGTCGTCGAGAACCTTCATGTCAAATGATGCGTTTGGGCCCCAGGCTTCAATAAAGAGGGATTTGTCATCTAGAGAAGGGACGTAGCCGTATATCTTGTACTTTATCTCACCTGTTGAGCTGGACCTTATGACGTATTCAACAGAAGAATACTTTCGCATATAAAAGAGGTCGATGGCGGGCAGCTTGCAAGAGTCAAATATCTCAACCGTTTCAATCAGCCCAAAGGCTTCTTTTCCGACTTCTTCCAGGCTGCTGGGCGCCGTGACGCTCCAAGCCCCGAATACGTCGAAGGAATTTCGTCCGATCGTTTTGAGCGTGTTCGGGAGGCTGATTGATGAAACCTCAAGATTGGCAAAAGCTCTATCAGCGATATGTACAATTCCCTCAGGGATGATTGCATGTTTTTGGATATCGACGTACATAGCGCCATGCACGATCGTGTCGCGCGGGGCAGTCAGTCCATATCCTAGGAATGTCTCAGCGAGTCTTTCGTCATTGCGCCTCGATGCGCTCTTCGGATCGAATCCCTCGTCTATGCCTACATTCAGATATGCGGCTATTATATCGACGCTTGCCGTGTTGCTCAGGTATTCTCCACCACTCTGAAATTCGTCGTTGACAATGATTGCCGAGGGAGGAATGCTCAGTTCGGCCGCTTTTATCAAGATGTCATCGGAAGAAGTAGGGTCGATGGATTCGATAGCTAGCTTATTCTGTGCATTCGCCCACTCTAGCGTTGCGACATCTAGGGGCTGCGCCCCGTAGATATGATGAGTAAGCGACATGAGATGGGGCACCCCGATCAGCGCGTCACCCAACTCCGTGAAGCCGGAGCGCAGCACCGCGTTCCATACATCTTCGTCTCTGGTACGGGTTTGCGCTTCGATGTCATTTCTAATTTTTGAGGCAAATAGATCATTCAAATCTCTATGTTTGATAAGGCATAGAAGATCATCGAGGTTTTCCTTGGTCCATGTTTTGCCTGTCATAGTCTAGTCCTCCAATGCTTCGACTTCAGCCAATAGATTTAGGTTTCGCTTGTTGAATAAAAGGTTCTTGTTGTGCTTCTCGTACTCCTCACTTCCAAAGTTGAATACGAATTGAATAGCAAGGGGGTCGCTTGAGAGCTTGGTGATATAGATCTGGGCCTCCTGAGACCCGTCACCGAATGCGGTGTCGAGGAACTTGAAGCTGTTGTTGATAGCATCCTGCGCCCGGGTTGTTTTGTGCTCGAGCTCCCGCTTGATTGTTGTGAGGGTTGTTCGGAATAAAGCGCTTGGCTTCTTTTTGCCTCCAGCGCCCTGTGCGATCGCATCGCGGGCTGCCTTGAGCATGTTGAGTCGCTCATTCTGGACAACCGCGTGATCGCCATAGCGCTTCTTCTTTGAAGCGATCGGTGCCTGCGCTTTATTTTCAAGGTATTCGTTCAGTTTGAGCGCAGGATTATCGCTTCGATCTAGACTGTCCCTAAGGTATTTGAGGTCGGATTCTGCATAAGCCAGTGCCTCGCTGAGCTTAACAGCTTTGTGGATGCGCGCACAAGTGGCGTCGAGCAGCATGCCAACGAGGGCAATGCGCTCGTCGAAGGGCGCTTTCGCGGCTCGTGTTATGCGCTTTTCGCCTCCGTCTCCATTGATGATTTCCCTGACGTTATAGCTATCTTGGTACTTTCGATAGATCCCGTAATATACGCTGAAGTTTCTCGCGATTGTCGGGTCCTGTAGATAGCGTCCGTACAGATTGTCTGGTGGATCCATATTGAGATGTTCGTACGCTTGGAGCATGCGCGATAAGTCTTCCCAGCCACGGCTGGTGACAATCTTCGAGCCCCTGGCGCTTGCGCGCACGTTGTAAAAGTCAGCCGGCTTAGAATCAAGATATGTCGTGATGGCTGGATGGACACCGCTGTAGAGCGCATATTCCTGCCAAGCGGTCAAATCGGGTTCGATGTCGATCCTCATCAGGCGATCAAGCATGGCGGGGTCGAACTCCCGCGCGGCTCGGTTATACTCCGGCGGGTTTCCTGCAGTCACGATGATCCAGCCCTCTGGCAGCTGATGTGTGCCAAATGTCTTATATTGCAAGAACTGGAGCATCGAGGGTGCAAGGGTTTCGGAGACGCAGTTGATCTCGTCGAGAAAGAGAATTCCCTCGGCGACGCCGCTGCTCTTGCGGGCGCGGTGAACAGCGGCGATGATTTCGGACATCGTGTATTCGGAAACGTTGTACTCGCGACCATCGAACTCCTCCTTGGCAATGAAGGGCAGGCCGAGCGCGCTCTGCCTAGTGTGATGCGTAATGGAGTAACTGACATAATTGATGCCCGCGCGATCGGCGATCTGCTCGACAATCGCCGTCTTTCCCACGCCGGGAGGCCCCAACATGATGATGGGCCTTTGCATTCTGAAGGGAATGAGGTAGAGACCGTGGTTGTCTTTCGCAAGATATGCCTTGATGGCACCCTCGATTTGCTCGCTCGCTTCCTTGATGTTCATACTTCATCCTACAATCTTGAATCGGGGATTGATGCGTCGCTTAGCACGATTTGTGCTGCCCATGGCGGGACTAGGCCTGGTTGATAGGTTTTGTCGTAAAAAACGAAAGCGACCTTGTACGAAGGCGTCCATTCGGGATAGTCCCCCATGCCGTCAGTGAAATAGATCAGTCCGCCAAGATTTTTAAAAGCGCCTTCTTCAACTAGTGTGTCCACATAGGCAAACGCTGGTCGAAAATCGGTGCCACCGCAACCGTAGATTCTCATTCGACTGCCCCACTGCCTAAGCTCGTCGAGGCTGGAGATGATGTCATCGCATTGAACAGCTGCGTCGCACTGTATGATCCTGAGGTGAATGTGCTCGAAGAATGCTTCGGTCGATTTGAGGATATTGAAGGTTGTGCCGATAAATCTCCTGACGATTGGGCCGCACACCGACCCTGAGGTGTCAATCACGATAACGAATTCGCGTATGCGCTTTTCGACGCGATATTCGAGGGGTTCGATGAGCGGCATGTTGCCATACAGCTTGAGCCCGTAGGTGTAAAAGATGTAGTCGAATTCATCTTCTGAAGTCTTGAGCACTTCGCCCGGAATGGCAAATTGTCTAAGATAGTCTGAGTAGTCGATACAATCGTGAGCCGTCTCCTCGAGCTCGTCGACCATGCCGCTTAGCACGCCGCCTTTATTCTTCGCATAGGTTTGCAGGTTGATTGAAATCGCCTTCGCAATGCGTTTCCAAGTGCGTCTTTCGGCCTGACGTGCTGCGGAGATGGCCTGCAAGTTGAATGGGTTTCGAGCGCCCGCCATTGTCTCTGCCTGATATCCGGGAAGGTCGCCTTTAAGCCTTGCGGGGTCGTTTGTGGCTTGAGAGGGCGATGATTGTTCCAGATGGGACTCGACTGAGGGCGCGCCATTGTCTGAGGTATTCGAGTCGACTGGATGGGTATGCAGCTTACGTTGGCACTCGCCTTGAGGCATGTCGGTGAGAGGTTGCTGCTCACTAGGGGTGGGGCTTTGGGTTGCTGGCGTAATCTGATCGCTGTGCCGGAATGTGTTGTACCAAAGACCGTGGTCATCGGAAATAAACAGGTCTTCCCAACTGGCAAGATTGTCAGTCCATGTCCCAGATAACAGTTCCCGGTAGATCTTTTCTGCTGTGAGTGGACTTGCGACTCTTAAGGATATCTTGTTCAAGACGTCTCGGATCTTCGCTCCCTTGGTTCCCGGTCGCGGACCGCATAGCCTCAAGAGGTTCTGCTCGGAGGCGATGTCGCAGGCAAGGTTCCATTCGCGTCGATGAATGCTCGACGATACAAAGGGATGGAGGAAGATGCAGTGCAGGACCGAATGCATGAGATCGTGCTTGGGGACCGCTCTCTCCTGCTTAAACTGCTGGCACAGCTTCTGCGAGTTCACACCGAGGATCTCGCCATCTGTCGCGAGCGGTCGCGCGAAAGCGCCGGGCTCCAATTTAAGTCTCCCGATCGCGGCGGCAAGGAAGTGGTTGTCGGCCAAGGCGGTCGCTTTTGCAAGGTTTATGATTTTGCAGGCAACAGCGTCAGTGTCCTTTGCCATGAGCACCTGCCTTAGCCTGCGCTTTATCCATGGCTCGGTTGAAGCAACCTACCTTGTTTTTAAGCACCTTTACGAGCGATTCGCCTTCCAGGGCGAACGCTTCGAGTTCATTGGTTGTCACCTGCTGTTTCATGAGCTTGTGGACCAGGGGATTGCGCCCGTCCTTCCAAGCTCGAATATGCTCAAGAAGCTCATCGCTGAAGTACTTGCGTGCAAGCCCCGCCTTGCACTCACAGAGCTTTTCGAGCTTGGCTATCTTCGCCGAGATGGTACCCTGCTTGTTTGCATTGAAGGCATTGGCATGGGTCAATGCCGATTCAAGGCGATCTTCGAGAATGGCGTATTCGATAAAGACCGCTTCAAGATAGAAGCCGTTGCCGAGCGCCTTCTTGACTCGCCTCATTTGCTCGCAGTAGTTCAGGTACTTCTGTTGATTGTCAGCGTCTGTGCAGGCAGCCATGTTCCTCCTCGGGATGACTGTCGGGCCGTATCGTTTCCAACAGTATCCCCCCGGGCTGCAGGGTATTTGTTGCGCAACAACTGCCATCGGCTGTTTTCGCAAGGTGAGCGGAGAGGCCTCAATTTAGGGACAGTCCCTAAATTGAGGTGCGGTGCTGCACGAAAAAGCCGAGGGCGCAGTCCCCCGGCTGAAATGTTGCAATTTGTACCTGTCCCCAAATGAAGACGGCTTAGCCCTGGCAGCAGCTGCAGCTGCCGGACGTAGCCGCGGTGCAGGAGCCGCCGCCGCGCTGGTCGGTGTTGTAAAAGCCGGAGCCCTCGAACTTGATCCCGCTGGCGCTGAAGACCTTGTCGGCGGAGGCTCCGCAGGTGGGGCATAAGACCTCGGGGCACTCGGTCATGCCGTGCTCGACCTCGAAGACGTTCCCGCACGACGTGCAGCGATAATCATAACGTGCCATGGTGATGACATCCTTCCTTGCTGTTGTTCCCCGTCGCTAAGCAGGCGCCGCGTGTCGTGTCCGATGGGGGAGACGCGCGGCGCCCGTTTGCGCTCGGGCGTATTCGTTCGCACGATGGTTACTGTACCCAAAAGAGTCTCGTGCGATGTGAGGGGTTTATGCTCTCGTACGTCCGGTCTCGAAAAGCACCCCTGCGATCTTGCGCTCGTAGTCGCAGATCAAGTCCTCATCGGCCTGCCAGCTCCAGTTGCCCTCGGCCACGCCGGGCACGTTCATGCGGGCATCGTCGCCAAGGCAGAGCAGGTCTTGCAGCTGCATCATGACGAGCGTCGCCGGGCTGTCGAGCGCCTGGCGGATGATCTCGGTCGCAAGGTACTTTGCCTGGTGCTCGTCGCTGTCCGAGCAGAACGACCGCTGGCAGAACCCGACGAGCGTCGAGGTATCGTGCGTCGAGGTGTAGAGGACCTTTTCATTGTGCGGCCAGATTTGCTCGCGGATGTCGTAGTCCGCGAACTCCAGAACGTCCATTCCGGAAAAACCGCAGCTTGCAAGTAGGGCGCGCACGCCGGGAGTGAGAATGCCCAGGTCCTCGGCGATAAGCGGCAGCGGTCCGAATTCATCGAATGCACGCTGGAACAGCTCGATGCCCGGTCCCGGCATCCAGGTGCCATCGGCTCCGGTACCTCCTGCGGGAATCGCAAAATAGTTATGGAAGCCCAGGAAGTGATCGAGGCGCACGCGGTCGTACAGCTTGAACGAGCGGCGCAGGCGGGCAAGCCACCATACGTATCCGTCTGTGCGCATATGATCCCAGTTGTAGGTGGGGTTGCCCCAAACCTGTCCTGTGGCCGAGAAGCGATCCGGCGGGACTCCCGCGATCTCGTAGGGCATGCCGTCCTTGCCGAGTGAGAACATCTCGGGTTCGCTCCATGCGTCGGCTGAATCGTCCGAGACGTACATCGGGATGTCGCCGACGATCTCAATGCCCTTCTCGTGCGCATATGCGAGCATCTCGGTCCATTCGCGCTCAAAGCGGAACTGGACAAAGGCATGGTAGCGGGCGCGATCGGCGAAGCGCGCATCGGCGAAGATGTCGACATGGTAGCGACGCAGCTCGTCGGGCCAGCTATGACGGCTGGTGCCGTTCATGGCGTCCTTGACGGCCATGAACGCGCAGTACGGGTCGAGCCAACTCTCGTTCTCACGGGCGAACTCGAAGAACTCTCGGCTGGTAAAGCCGCCTTCCGCCTTGAAGCGCTCGAAAGCGCGTTTGAGTTCGGAGGTCGTCTCCTCCAGCAGATTGGGGTTGCCCGCGAAGGCGGACGGTCCGGCGTAGGGGGATCCAAAGGAGTCTGTGGGATTGACCGGCAAGACCTGCCAATAGCGCAGGCCGGTGGCGGCGAGATGGTCGATAAAGCGGCGAGTGGGCGCGCCGAGGGTGCCCGCACGACCCGCGTTGGGAAGTGAGGTGATATGCGCGATGACGCCGGCGCCGCGCTCGAGCGGCTTTTGCAGGCGCTGCTCCTTGCTGGAATACACCACGGCCGATCCGAGCGGCCATAGACGAACCTCCGCGCAGCCATCGGCCCCTCGCTTGAGGTCGGTGCCCGAGACGAGATCGAGCGCAAAATCCCCCTCGATGGGAACGCGCACGGAGCGCGCATCGGACAGGCTATGATTGATGAGGACGCTTGCGACCTGGCCATCCGATCCGCGACGGCGGTAGCACAGCACATCGTCGTTGTACGCGAACGCATCGAGCGTCCCGTCAACGAGGAAGGGCAGGGCGCGGCGCAACATGATGGTGTTGCGAACCATGTTGAGCATGTCGCGGTCGTGCACGGCGTCGGGTGTGGGCAACGTGCGGCGGTTTCCGGGATCGGAGAGGCCCTCGAGGGCGTATTCGTCGCCGTAATAGATGGAGGGGACGCCGGGAAGCGTCATCTGCATAAGCGTGGCGAGCCAGAAACGCCCCTTGGCCAGGCCCATAGAATTCTCGTCGAGGCGGAAGCGACCGCGCTCCTCCTCGGGCAGTTGGGACTCGTCGGGGCCGCCGCCGAGTACGGAGGCGATGCGCGGCTTATCGTGGCTGCCGAGCAGGTTGAGGCAGCAGGCCAGCGCCTCGGGCGGGTAGTTCTCGCGCAGGGTCTCGATACGCTCGGCGCACTGGTAGGCGTTCTCGCCGTAAACGAGAAAACCTAGGATGGCATCGCGCAGCGGGTAGTTCATGGCAGAGTCGAGCTCATCGCCCAGCAGGTACTTGCGCAGCTTGCCGTAGGCGAGTTTGTTGGATGCGTCCTCCCAGACCTCGCCGAGCAACAGGCCGTCGGGTCGCTCCTCAAGCACCGCTGCTTTGATCTCCTCGATAAGCTCGTCCGAGAGCTCATCGGCCACGTCGAGGCGCCAGCCGCGTGCGCCGGCGCGCAGCCAGGTGCGGACCACGCCGTTTTCACCGAGCAGCAGCTCGCGCACACGATCGGACTTCTCGTTGAGGTCGGGCATGTTTTCGATGCCCCACCAAGAGCTGTATGTCCCGTCTTCGTTCCAGCAATACGCGTCATGCCAGGGAGATTCCTCGCCCTGCCATGCGCCCTTGCCGGGGTAGTTCTCAAAGCGGTTGAAATAGATTGAGTCGTCTCCCGTGTGGTTGAATACGCCGTCGAGAATGAGCGAGATGCCCAGCTTGTCGGCGTCCTGGGCGAGGCGACGGAAGTCCTCCTCGGTTCCGAGCATGGGGTCGATCGTGAGGTAATCGGCCGTGTCGTAGCGGTGATTGCTCTGCGCTTCGAAGATGGGGTTGAGGTAGATCGTCGTGACGCCCATGGCGTGCAGGCGGGGGAGGTCCTGGCGGATCCCCTCGAGAGATCCTCCGTAGAAGTCCCAGCTCTTGATGGATTTGTCTTCGTTGCGCTCGTATACCGGCGGCTTGTCCCAGTCCATCACCAGGTGCTTGCCGGGACCCTTGCGGGGCTTGTCGACGACAGCCTGGGCGCGCTCGAGCCAGTGCTCGTCACGTGCGTAACGATCGGGGAAGATCTGGTATACGATGCCGCGCTCGTACCAAGCGGGACGGGTTTTGCGGTGCTTGTACACGGTGATTTGGAACGAGGGGACGTCTGTGCGGTCGGTATAGGTGACCGACTCTCCGCCCGTGGCGCCATCGCGCGCTCCGACCATGAGCATCGACCCATCAGTGCATGTCACGCGGAAGCTGTACCACAAGATACATGGTTCGGAGCAGTCGATGGTCGCTACCAAGGTGTTTGATTCACCCAGGGTCATCGGGATGAGCTCTTCGCCGCGATCGTCGACCCATGTGCGAACCTCACCTTTGAGGAATCTGGCATCGGCGTCTTCGACACGCAACGTGAGATGAACGGTGGTTCCGGCCACAACAGCGCCAAACGGCACGCGATATTCCGACCGGCGGGAATTATGAAAAAGTCTCATGAGACAGCTAACTAAACGAACGGATAATGCCTGTTCATTATACAGGTTGCAGTGGGTTGGTTCGCTGCCGGCAGTCGGGTGTCCTTTGGGGATTAGAGGCGCCCGTACATGAAAAAGGCCGAGGGCATATCGCCCTCGGCCCGTATAGCGCGGGTGGATGTGCGCGCGTCTCTTATTTGCGCTTGCCCCTGCGGGTTGCCTTGGGAACGACCTTGGTCGTCGAGGTGGCGGGCTTGGGCTCGGCCGCGGGAGTTGCGGCGGCTGCGGGCGCCGAGATCGCGGTCTTGGCGGCCGTGGTGGTTGCCTTTGTGGTGGCAGTCTTGGGGGCCGTGGCCTTGGCGGTCGTCGTCTTGCGCGCCGTCGTCTTGCGTGTGGCGGGCTTCTTCACGGGCGTCGCTGCGGGCTCTTTAACGGGAGCGACCTCGGGTTCGGCTGGCTTTGCTTCCTTGGTGGGCTTTACCTCTTCGGTCGGGGCGGCTTCGGTCTCGGGTTGCGGCAGAGGGATGTCGGGGCGCAGGTTGTGATACATCGCCATGTAGACGTCGGCCGAACGAGTCCAGCTGAAGTCTGCGGCCATGGCGTTGTCCACGAGCTTGTTGAATGCGGCGCGATCGTCCCAGAACAGGTGTGCGGCGCGGAAGACGGTGTCGGCCATCTCGTCGCCATTGAAGTTTGCGAACGAGAAGCCGGTGCCCTCGCCTGTGAACTGGTTGTACGGTGCGACGGTGTCCTTCAGGCCGCCGGTTTCGCGCACGATGGGCAGGGTGCCGTAGCGCATGGCGATCATCTGCGACAGGCCGCAGGGCTCGAACAAGGACGGCATGAGGAACAGATCGGCGCCCGCGTACATGCGCTGGGACAGCGCGGGGTCGAACTGGATGCGCGCGGCCATGGTTCCGGGGTACTTGCCCTCGAAGTAGCGCAGCGCGTTCTCATAGTCGGTATCGCCGGTGCCGAGCACGGCAACCTGGACACCGCCGGAAAGGATGCGGTCGAGCGCGTAGGTGATCAGGTCCATGCCCTTCTGGCGGGTGAGTCGCGTGACCATGACCATGAGGGGTCGGTCATCGCGGACCTCCAAACCGAGCTCCTCTTGCAGGCGTGCCTTGCAAACGGCCTTGCCGGAACGATCGCCGGCGCTGAACTGCGCGGGGATGCGCCGGTCGGTGACGGGGTCGAAGCCCACGGTATCGATGCCGTTGACGATGCCCTGCAGAATCGGTGCACGGCGGCGCAGAATCCCATCGAGGCCCTCGCCGAACTCGCCCGTCTTGATCTCCTCGGCGTACGTGGGGGAGACGGTCGTGATGGCGTCGGTGTAGTTGAGGGCGCCCTGCATGTAGTTGACGGCGTCGGGACCGCAGGTGAGCTGGAAGGCGGCTGCGGGAATATGCGCCAGGCCCAGGATGTCGTTCAGCACCTTGGCGCTGTACTGGCCCTGGAACGCGATGTTGTGGATGGAGAACACCGTCTTGATGTTCTGATAGAACGGCGAGGCCTGGTAGAACTCACGCAGGAACACGGGGGCCATGGCGGTGTGCCAGTCGTTGCAGTGCAGGACGTCGCACGTGAACCCGTTCAGAACCCCGGGCAGGTACTGGAGGGTCTCGACGATGGCCTTGGAGAAGAAGGCGAAGCGCTCCCCGTCGTCGAAGAACCCGTACGGATAGCCACGGCTGAAGTAGCGCTCGTTGTCGATGAACAGGTAGTCGACGCCGCGGTGGTTGAGGCGCTCGATACCGCAGTACTCATTGCGCCAGCCGAGCGGGACATAGAAGTCGCACAGGTGCTCCATGCGGTCCTTGTACTCCTGGGCGATGGTGTCGTACTTGGGAACGAGCACGACGACCTCGGCGCCCGCGGCTTTGAGAGCCTGAGGTAGGGAGCCCGCCACGTCGCCGAGGCCGCCGGTTTTCACGAAGGGCGCGGCTTCGGCGCTGGCAAATGCGACATGGAGTTTCTGCTGGGTGGATTCGGTCATATGGATGCCAATCTCTTGATGCGCGCGTTGCTTCGCGGCGTCGAGTTCAGTGATTCCGTGCGGATACGCCGCCTGAGGCGTGTGCTCGAGGCGGCGTATCCGTCATATGCGCGTCTGGTGTACCTCAGGCGCGTCGGCTGCGTATGCGGCCTTAATTCTCGATCGCGACCTTGGGCACCACGAGCACGTTGTCGGGCGTGCCGGTGAGGACGGTCCCGGCTTCCACGACGTTGTTCTTGTCCACGATGGCGTTCTCGACGCGCGCGCCGCGCTTGATGACGCAACCCTGCATGATGATGGAGTTGGCCACGTAGGCGCCGCTCTCGACGATGACGTCGCGGGAGAGGGTGGAGCCGCGCACGGTGCCGTCGATGCGGCAGCCTGCGGAGATGAACGAGTTGGTGGCGTTGGAGCCGGAGCTGTACTTCGCGGGCGGCGTGTCGTGAGCCTTGGTCATGATCGGGCGGCTGTGCGTGAACAGCTGGTGCATGACGTCGGGGTTGAGCATCTCCATGCTCCGCTGGTAATAGCTCTCCTCGTTGAACATGCCGACGGCGAGGCCCTTGAACTCATAGGTGCACACGTCGATGCGACCGAAGTCGGGGCGGATGGCGTCGAACAGGTCGAGGTAGTCGAGCGTCTCGTACTGCTCGCACAGCTCGAGGAGCAGGTCGCGGTTGATGATGAAGCAGTCGAGGAACTGGTTCTCACCGTAGGCGCAGCCGCTCTTGAGGTCGGTGACGCGGCCGTTCTCGTTGATGTCGAGCTTGGTGACATCCTCGAGTTGGCGGTCGGCCTTCTTGTAGATCATCGTCACGCCGGAGCCGCTGCGCTCGTGCGCGTCGATGACGTCGGAGAGGTTCATGTTGAAGACGATGTTGGTCGCGCTCATGACCACGTAGGGCTCGCTGGCGCGCTGGAACAGCATCTTGTTGGTGTTGATGTCGCGCAGCAGGAAGCGGATGCCCTTTTTGGCGGTGCCGTAAGCGCTGCCCTGGAGCAGGAACAGGCCGCCCTTCTTGCGATCGAGCTCCCACTCGCGCCCGCTGCCGAGGTGGTCGACGAGCGAGCGGTAATTGCCCGGAAGCACCACGCCGACGGTGCGGATGCCCGCGTTCATCATGTTGGACAGCGGGAAGTCGATGAGGCGGTAGCGGCCCATGAACGGGATGGAGGCGAGCGGACGGCTTTCAAGCAGGGGGCTGTGCTCCTTGCTCGTGTAGTTGGCAGTGATGTAGCCGATGGCCTTGCGGTTGATCATCGGATCATTCCCCCTTCCCGATGACGACGTCGTTTCCGACGACGGCGGTATCCTTGGTCATATCGACGCTTCCAAGCTTGACGCCCTCTTCCACGACGGCGTTCTCACCCAGGATGGCGCGCACGACGTGCGCCCCGTCCTTCACAATGGCTCCCGGCAGCAACACGGAATCCTCGACGATGGCGCGCTCGCCCACCACGCAGTCCGTGGAGAGGATCGAGTGGCGCACGGTGCCGTAGACGCGGCAGCCGTTGGAGACGAGGCAGTCGTCAACGCGACCCTCGGGCCCGATGAAGTGGGGAGGACGGGTCGAGTCGTTGCTCATGACCGGGAAGGACTTGTCGAACAGGTCGAACTCGGGGTTGTCGCCGAGCAGGTCCATCGAGGTCTCGTGGAAGCTCGCGATAGTGCCGACGTCCTTCCAGAAGCCGTGGAACTCGTACGTATGCAGGCGCTTCCCCTCGGCGAGCAGCTTGGGGATGATGTCGTTGCCAAAGTCGTGGCTGGAGCGCTGGTCGACGGCGTCCTCCTCGAGAGCCTTTACAAGCACGTCGGTAGAGAAGATGTAGATGCCCATGGAGGCGAGGTTCGAATCGGGCTTCTCCGGCTTCTCGGTGAACTTCACGATGCGACCGTCTTCGGGGTCGGCGGTGATGATGCCGAAGCGGCTGGCCTCCTCCCATGGCACCGGCATGACCGAGACGGTGAGGTCGGCGCCGTGCTCGATGTGGCTCTCGAGCATCTTGCGGTAGTCCATGCGATACAGGTGGTCGCCGGACAGGATGAGCACGTATTTGGGGTCGTGGTTCTTGATGTAATCGAGGTTCTGCGTAATCGCGTCGGCGGTGCCGGCATACCATGCGCCGCCGTCCTGCGTGGCGTAGGGCGGCAGGATGGAAACGCCGCCGCCGTGCTCGGCGAGGTCCCACGCGCGGCCGGAACCGATGTACTCATGGAGCTGGTACGGACGGTACTGGGTCAGTACGCCCACGGTGTCGATGCCGGAGTTTGCACAGTTCGACAGCGAGAAGTCGATGATGCGGAACTTGCCGCCGAAGCTGACGGCCGGTTTTGCGATCTTAGAGGTGAGGGCCATCAGTCGGCTGCCCTGGCCTCCCGCGAGGAGCATCGCGATGCATTCTTTGCTTGCCATCAATCTCTCCCTTTATCCGTTGGATGGTTGCGGATGTCTTGTGCGGGATATCCGTGTCCGGAGGCGGCGCCCCGTCTTCGCCGCCTCCGTCGCCTTATTGGTGCGCCGGACGTTTCCCAGCGCGCCGCACCTCCTTTATGCGTGCCAGATCTCGTCGCGGTATTCGCGGATGGTTCGGTCGGAGGAGAACCATCCGGACATTGCGGTGTTGTGCAGCGCGCGGCGGTTCCAATCCTGGGTCTCGGGATAGGTCGCGGTGAGCTTTTCCCAGGCGTCCACATAGGAGTGGAAGTCCTTGAGCACCAGGTCGTAGTCGTTGTTGAACATGAGCTCATGATGGATGCTCTCGAAGTTGCCGGATTGAGCGGCGAAGGTGCCATCGACGAGCTGGTCGATGATGCGGCCGAGGCGCGCACGATCGGAGTTGACGACATCCCAGGCGAAGTACTGGCCGGAGGCGCGCAGGGCGTCGACCTCGGGCGTGGTGAGGCCGAATATCGCCTCGTTCTCGCGGCCCGCCAGATCGACGATCTCGATGTTCGCGCCGTCCATGGTGCCGAGCGTGAGGGCGCCGTTCATCATGAGCTTCATGTTCGAAGTGCCGGAGGCCTCCTTGCCGGCCGTGGAGATCTGCTCGGAGATTTCGGCGGCAGGGTAGATGAGCTGGGCGTTCGAGACGCGGAAGTTCGGGATGAAGCAGACCTTCATGACGTCGTTGACGCGCGGGTCGTTGTTGACGACCTCGGCCACACCGTTGATCAGGCGGATGACTTCCTTGGCGAAGGTGTAGCTCGAGGCGGCTTTGCCGGAGAAGATGAAGGTGGTGGGCTGAATCTTGAAATTCGGATCGGCGAGGCGACGGTTATAGAGGTCCATAACCTTCATGATGTTCAGGAGCTGGCGCTTGTAGGCGTGGAAGCGCTTGACCTGGACGTCGAAGACCGTGTTCGGGTCGATGGTGAGGCCGCACTCGCGCTTGACGTAGTCGGCCAGGCGCTGCTTGTTGGCGAGCTTGGAGGCGCCGACGCGCTCGAGGAAAGAGGCGTCGCCTTCGAAGGCGGTGAGCTTCTCGAGCTCACGGGCATCGTCGAGCCAGCCGTCGCCGATGGCCTCGGTCACGAGTTTGGCGTAGGTGGGGTTGGCCTCGGCGAAGAAGCGACGATGGCTGATGCCGTTGGTCTTGTTGTTGAACATCTCCGGGCGCATGGCCGCGAAGTCCTTGAGCGTGCTCGCCTTGAGGATGTCGGAGTGGATCTTTGCGACGCCGTTGACGGAGTGGCTGCAGATCACGGACAGGTTGGCCATACGGACCTCGCCATCCCACAGGACGGAGGTCGCGCGCAGTCGCTCGGCGCTCTCGGGCTTGCTCATGTCGAAGCTCTCGCGCCAGCGACGGTTGATCTCGTCGATGATCTGGTACACGCGGGGCAGCAGGGTGGAGAAGGTGGAAATGGGCCACTTCTCAAGAGCCTCGGGCAGGATGGTGTGGTTGGTGTAGGATACCGTGTTCGTCACGATCTCCCAGGCGTCGTCCCAGGTCAGGCCCTCTTCGTCCATGAGGATGCGCATGAGCTCGGGTCCGCACATCGCCGGGTGCGTGTCGTTGGTGTGGATGGCCACATAGCGGGGCAGCTCGTTCCAGGCCTTGCCGTGCTCACGCTCAAAGGTGTCGAGGAGGGTGCGGATGCCCGCGGCGACGAACAGGTATTCCTGTTTGAGGCGAAGCAGACGGCCGTGCTCGCCCGCGTCGTTGGGATACAGGATGGCGGAGATGGCCTCGGCATTGGCACGGTGGCGGTCGGCGCCGGTGTAGTCGCCGGCGTTGAAGGCGTCGAGGTCGAAGCGGTCGTCGATGGGTTCGGCGCTCCAGCAGCGCAGCTTGTTGACGGTCTCGCCACCGTAGCCGACGATCGGGATGTCGTAAGGTACGGCCAGGACGTCATCGGTCCCCTCAACGGAGTAGAAGGTGCGGTCGCCCTCCTGACGTGAGACGACGTGGCCGCCGAAGCCGATGCGAACGGCCTTGTCGGGGCGCTTGACCTCCCAGGGATAGCCTTTGGAGAGCCATTCGTCGGCAACCTCGACCTGACGGCCATTGACGATCTCCTGCTTGAAGAGGCCGTAGCGATAGCGCATGCCGTTGCCGTAGCCCGCGATGCCCTCGTGGGCCATCGAGTCGAGGAAGCATGCGGCGAGGCGACCGAGGCCGCCGTTGCCCAGGGCCGGGTCGGGCTCCTGGCGCTCGATCTCGTCGAGATCGCCGCCCATGTCGGCGATGGCGTCGGCAACGAGGTCGCGAATGCCGAGGTTCAGCAGGTAGTTGTCGAGCAGGCGGCCGATGAGGAACTCGATGGAGAAGTAGTAGACGCGCTTCTTGCCCTCGGTGCGGTTGCGCTCGTCGGTTTTGGCTGCGATGACGCGGGCATCGCCGGCGACCATGTTGGCAAGCGCGGTGAAGCGGTCGATATCGCTCGTATCCTCGAACTCCTTGCCGGACAGTGCACGCACGTGCTGGCGGTACTGCTCGATGAACTGCTCTTTGTTCTCGTAGATCTTATCCATGGTTTCCTTTCGAGTAGGGGTCGGGTTGGTGATAGTCGCGAGCACGCACGTTCGGCCCGGTGTGCGGCTGCGTCATCGTGGGCGCGAGGTGCTCCGAGGTCGGTGCTTACTTCGCGCGGGATGTCCTGGGTTTGGGCGCGGCCTTTGCCTTTGCGACGGGTTCGGGCTCGTCCTTGGTTGTGCGATTCGCCGTTTGCTTTTTCTTTGCCACCTTGGGGGGCTTGTAGGATGAGGCGCGGCGACGGCGGTAGACCAGGCCGGCGAGGCCGGGAACGGCGATCTCGATGGAGTTGTCGCGCATGTTCCAGGGCTCGGGTTTGGAGGAGGCCGTGTCGACCACCGGGAAGCCGGACCCGCCAAAGGTCGGATCGTCCGTATTGAAGACGAGCTCCCAATCGCCCTCGCGCGGGGTGCCCACGCGATAGGTTTCGTAGGATGCCGGGTCGAAGTTGATCAGGATGAGCAGGTCGTCGGCCGGCTTATCGCCGTGGCGCACGAAGCTCACGATGGATTGCTCGGAGTTGTCGGCGTCGATCCATTCGAAACCCTGCTCGGTATAGGCGTTTTGCCACAGTCCGCGCTGCTTGGCGTAGAAGTGGTTGAGTGCCTCGATGAAGCGCTGCTGAGCGCCGTGGGTGGCGTCGAAGTCCTTGGCGAGGAACCACTCGATGGACTCGTAGTAGCGCCATTCGATCTGCTGACCGATCTCGTCGCCCATGAAGGATAGCTTGGCGCCGGGGTGGGTCATCTGGTAGAAGGCGAGCGTGCGCAGGCCGGCGAAGCGGCGCCAGTCGTCGCCCGGCATGCGTCCGATCAAGGAGCACTTGCCGTTCACGACCTCATCGTGCGACAGCGGCAGGACGAAGTTCTCCGAGAAGGCGTACATGATGGAGAAGGTGAGCAGGCTGTGGTTGCCCGGACGCCAAGGGAAGTCGCACTGCATGTAGTGCAGGGTGTCGTTCATCCAGCCCATATCCCATTTGAGGTGGAATCCCAGGCCGCCGTCCTCTGCGGGATAGGTAACCAGGGGCCATGCCGTGGATTCCTCGGCGATCATAATGACGTCGGGAAACTCCTTGCCCACGGCGCAGTTGACCTGGCGGATGAACGCGGAGGCGTCGAGGTCCTCCTCGGTGCCGTACTTGTTGAACTTCTTATCCGCCGGGTTGTCCACGCCGAAGTTGAGATAGAGCATGCTCGATACGCCATCCATGCGGATGCCGTCGACATGGAACTGCTCGATCCAGAAGAGGACGTTGGACACGAGGAAGCTGCGAACCTCGGGGCGGGAGAAGTCGAACTTGTGCGTGCCCCAGTTGGGGTGAATCTCGCGTTCGAAGAGCATGTGGCCGTTGAAGGTCGCAAGTCCCTCGGCGTTGGCGCAAAAGCCTCCGGGAACCCAGTCGAGGATCACTCCGATGCCGGCCTTGTGGCAGGCATCGACGAAGTGCATGAGCTGCTGGGGGGTGCCGTAACGAGAGGTTGCGGCGAAGTATCCCGTGGCCTGATATCCCCAAGATCCGTCGAAGGGGTGCTCGGAGAGGGGCATGACCTCGATATGGGTGTAGCCCATCTTCTTGACGTAAGCCACGAGCTCATCGGAGAGGTCGTCGTAGGTATAGTACGTTCCACGTTGCGCCGGGAACGGATCGCCGGGGCCGGGCCAGGTGCCGTCTTCGCGCGGTTCGCCCTGCGGTTCGTTGCCATGGCGCTTCCAGGAGCCCAAGTGCACCTCGTAGATGTTGAGGGGGATCTTCATGATGTCGCGCTCGGCGCGGCGATTCAGCCATGTGGCATCTTTCCAGGTGTATCCACCGAGGTCCCAGAGCTTGGATGCTGTTCCGGGGCAAGTCTCGGCGTAGAAACCGAACGGGTCGGCCTTCCAGAGGAGCTCTCCCGCATCGGTTTCGATCACGTACTTGTAAAGCGAGCCCTGCTCAAGGCCGGGAACGAAGGTCTCCCATATATCGCTATTTGCGGCACGCGTAAGCGGCGTTGCCTTGGGGTCCCAGCCGTTGAAATCGCCGACGACGTGCACGCTTGAGACCTGAGGGGCCCAAACGCGGAAGAGCCAGCCCTCGGAGTTGTCCTGAACGTCTTTGTGGGCGCCCATCTTTTCCCACGCGCGCTGCCACATGCCGGTCCCGAACAGGTGGATGTCGTCATCCGTGAGCATGATGTTGGGCTGTGTAGCGGCAACGGGTCCCTTGGCGAGTCCTTGGGCCTTGCGTTCTGTCTTATTGGCGGTCTTCGATGTGATGGCCATCTCAACCTTCCGATCGTATGTGCGGCGTTCTGCCGTAAACCAACGAAACGTCTCGGGCTCGGCATGCGTACTTAGACGGAAGGGGACGCAGGTGTGCTGCGTTCGTTCCACTCGCATCGACGCATGTGGAACCAGTGACGATACTTACCGTATCACTCGTCCATCACAAAATGGACAAGAATGCGGCAATCGGTATAAATCGCCCCATGGGTGAAACAATCACATTTTAGCTTGACATGCTGGGCTTTTTGGTAAATACCCCGTAAGCAAGGGGTTTGATAAGCAACCTACTGTAAGGGCCTGTTTTGAGCTGCGTTTGCCGCGCGCATGATCGCGAAATATTGGGTAAGATGGCAACTTGTCCGTTATTGTGCTACGCGTCAGGTGGTCTTATATGAAAGGCATGAGCAGCGTCCTGGAAACCCAAGCGGATGTGTTGCGCGTCCTTCTTGTCGGAGGCTCGCCGCAGACCTGCGATGCCGTGTTTCTCAAGCACCTGTATGCCGACTGCGATTTGGTCGTGGCAGTGGATCGGGGTCTCGATGCGGTGCTGGATGCCGGACTGCCATGTGACTTGTTCTGCGGCGACGCGGACTCGGTGGGCGCTCGCGGCCTGTTGGCGGTTCGTCGTTGCGAAGAGGGAGAGCCCTCTGAAGTTTTGGCCGTCGAGCGCTATGACCCGTATAAGGATTTTACCGACCTTTCGCTCGCCCTTCGCGCGATCGATTCGCGTTGGGGGAGCGTCGAGCTGGTGTGCACATGCCTGACGGGGGGACGGCCCGATCACGCCCTCGCAGCACTTGGCTGCATCTTGAGATGGGACGGCCCGGTTTGCCTTGAGGAACAGGGCTTTTCCGGTCGCTTGCTCAGGGCGGGCGCGTCATGGCGGATGACGGGCTTTCAGGGTTCGACGTTCTCGTTCGTATGCCTGAGTCCCGTCGGTGTCGTATCCGAGCGGGGGATGGAATGGGAGCTCGATCACAAGCGCGTCGAGCTGTTGAGCGATCTGGGCATCTCGAATATCGTCACGGACGATGCCGAAGTGACTTGCCATGAAGGCGCCATTGCGGCGTATCTCATTCGTTGACGCGTGCAGGAAGTTTTGAAAAGCCAACGGCCCCGGAGATCGTCTGTCTCCGGGGCCGTTGGCATGAACGCGTTCTCGCGCGGATTGTCAGGCTGTTAGCCCATGTAGTCCACGACGTCGATCCAGCTCATGAGGAACTCGTCGTTGACGTCGGTGCGCTTGCGGGAGAGCTCGGCGGCGGCGACGATGGACATCCACTGGCGGACGACCTGCATCGGGACGTCGGCACGGTCGCAGTACAGCTCGAGATAGGCATCGGCCTGCTGCTTGTCGTTAAGGGCGAACAGCAGGTAGGTCATGGCTGCGTCGGCGGCAGGGGAGCCCTGAGTCGCGTGGGCCCAGTCGCAGACGTAGAGCTTGCCGTCCTCGCCCACGATGACGTTGCTCGGGTTGAAGTCGCCGTGGCAGATCTGGAACTCCTTCTTCATGCCGTCCAGGCGCTCCATGAGGTTGTAGCGGGTGGTGGCGTTGATGTGCTGGAGGCCGTTGATCATACGGGCGTACTTGTCACGCTGACGGTTGAGCAGCGGGGAGCGCTCGGCGTGAATCTCGACCTGCAGGTCGACGAACTGCTCGAGGTACTCGTAGAACTTGGCGGGCTCGGCTGCCATCTTGTCGGCGAGCGTCACGCCCGGGACCTTCTCGGTGAGCAGGGCCCAACCCTCACCGTCGACCTCGGAGACCTCGAGGGCCTTCGGGGCGCGGATGCCGGACTCGGAGATGCGGGCGAGGTTCAGGGCCTCGTTGAAGACATCGGAAGCCGGCTTGTTGGAGTTGAAGACCTTGGCGATCTTGTCGCCCAGGTCGTAGACCTTCTTGTTGGAGTGCTCGACGATAACGGTCTTGGACTCGGGAAGATTCATGGTGTGCCTTCCTTTCTGAATGGGTCTACACCATCGTAGGGCGCCCGCGCCGCCGCTCGCGATGAGTTGGGTGAGCGGCGGCAAACGGGCGGGAAGCGGATGCGCTTACAGGACGGCGTAGTCCTGGGGCTCGCGGCCGTAGTAGGCGTCGAGGTAGAGCTCCTTGATCTCGCTCATCAGCGGGTAGCGCGGGTTGGCGCCGGTGCACTGGTCGTTGAACGCCTGCTCGACCATCTCGTCGAGGGTCTCGAGGAAATAGGCCTCGTCCACGCCGTAGTCGGCGATGGTCTCCTTGATGCCGATGGTGGCCTTGAGCTCCTCGAGCTTGGCGCAGAAGTTCTCAAAGACCTCACGGTCGTCCTTGCCATCGACGCCGCAGTAGCGGGCCATCTCGGCGTACGCGGCGAGCGCGTTGGGGTAGGGGTACTGGGAGAAGGTGCCCATCTTGACCGGGGCCTCGGCGGCGTTGTAGCGCATGACGCGGGTCAGGATGACGGCGTTGGCGATGCCGTGGGGCAGGTGGTGGAAGGCGCCGAGCTTGTGGGCCATGGAGTGGTTGAGGCCCAGGAAGGCGTTGGCGAAGGCCATGCCGGCCATGCAGGAGGCGTTGTGCATCTCCTCACGGGCGTGCGGATCGTTGGCGCCGTTCTCGTAGGAGCTGGGAAGGTTCTCGAAGACGAGCTTGGCGGCCTTCATGGACAGGCCCTTGGTGTAGTCGGACGCCATGATGGAGACGTAGGACTCGATGGCGTGGGTCATCACGTCGATGCCGGAGGCGCTGGTGAGGCCCTTGGGGGCGGTCATGGCGTTGTCGACGTCGACGATGGCCATGTTCGGCAGCAGCGCGTAGTCGGCGAGCGGCCATTTGATGCCGGTGTCCTTGTCGGTGATGATCGCGAACGGGGTCACCTCGGAACCGGTGCCGGAGGAGGTGGGGACGGCCACGAAGTAGGCCTTCTTGCCCATCTCGGGGAAGGTGAAGATGCGCTTGCGGATGTCCATGAAGTCCATGGCCATATCCTCGAAGTTGCACTCCGGGTGCTCATACATCATCCACATGATCTTGCCGGCGTCCATGGCGGAGCCGCCGCCGACGGCGATGATGACGTCAGGCTCGAAGAGGGCCATCTGGGCGGCACCGCGGCGAGCGCACTGCAGGGACGGATCGGGCTCGACGTCGTAGAAGCAGTCGTGCGCGATGCCCATGGAGTCGAGCTTGGCCTCGATGGCGCGGGTGTTGCCGTTCTTGAAGAGGAACTGGTCGGTGACGATGAAGGCGCGCTTCTTGCCCATCACGGTGCCGAGCTCGTCGAGGGCGACCGGCGTGGAGCCCTTCTTGAAGTAGACCTTCTCGGGAGCGCGGAACCACAGCATGTTCTCGCGGCGCTCGGCCACGGTCTTGACGTTGATCAAGTGCTTCACCCCAACATTCTCGGAGACGGAGTTGCCACCCCAGGAGCCGCAGCCCAGGGTGAGGGAGGGCTTCATGCCGAAGTTGTACAGGTCACCGATGCCGCCCTGGGAGGAGGGGGTGTTGATGACGATACGGCAGGCCTTCATGGTGTGCTCGAAGAGGGAGATCTTCTCGGCCTGGGCCGGGTGCACGTAGAGGGAGGCGGTGTGACCGGGGCCACCGGCGAGCACCAGGTGCTCGGCCATGTCGACGGCGGTCTGGAAATCGGGGGCCTTGTACATGGCCAGGACGGGGGAGAGCTTCTCGTGAGCGAACTCCTCCTTCTCCAGATCGACAGAAGTGACCTCGGCGATCAGGATCTTGGTCTTGGTGGGGACCTCGATGCCGGCGAGCTCGGCGATCTTGGCGGCGGGCATGCCGGGGATGCGGTGGTCGAGCGCGCCGTTCTTGAACATGGCGGAGCGCAGGGCCTCCATCTCGGCGCCCTTCTTCACGAAGTAGCAACCGCGGCGGGCGAACTCGGCCTTGACCTCGTCATACACGGACTCGAGGACGGTCACGGACTGCTCGGAGGCGCAGATCATGCCGTTGTCGAAGGTCTTGGAGTGGATGATGGAGTTGACCGAGAGCTTGATGTCGGCGGTATCGTCGATGATGACGGGGGTGTTGCCGGCACCGACGCCCAGGGCGGGCTTGCCGGAGGAGTAGGCGGCCTTGACCATGCCGGGGCCACCGGTGGCCAGGATGATGTCGACGTCGGCCATG
>URWW01000017.1 GCA_900551665.1 uncultured Collinsella sp.
GTGAGGGCCGTCCCTCCGAGAAGGCCACCCTCACCGCCCGCATGATCGACCGTCCGATCCGCCCGTCCTTCCCGGACGGCTTCCGCAACGAGGTCCAGGTCGTCGCTACCTCTCTCGTGGCCGATCAGAAGAACCCCGTCGACGTGATCTGCGTCATGGGCGCCTCCCTCGCCATGACCATCGGCGGCGTGCCGTTCGAGGGCCCGCTGGCCTGCGTGCGCATCGGCCGCGACAAGGAGACCGGCGAGTTCATCGTCAACCCCACCTATGAGGAGCGCGAGAACTCCGATCTCGACCTCGAGCTCGCGGGCACCCGCGACTTCATCTCCATGGTCGAGGCTGGCGCCGAGGAGGTCTCCGAGGAGGACATGCTCGCCGCCATGCAGTTTGGCCAGGAGGCCATCGGCGCCTTCTGCGACGCTCAGCTCGATTTCGTCGAGGAGTGGGAGCGCGTCAACGGCCCCATCGTCAAGCGCGAGTACCCGCTCGACCAGCCGGTCGAGGAGGTCCACGACCGCATCTTCGCCCACTACGACGAGATGGCCGCCGCCCTGCGCGACGCCGACAAGCTGTCCCGTCAGGACAAGGTCGCCGAGCTCAAGGAGGTCATTAAGGCCGAGTTCACCGAGGAGGAGCAGCTCGTTTGGGAGCGCGAGATCCCGGTGAACCTCAAGAAGCTCGAGAAGACCGCCATGCGCCGCATGGTTGTCGAGACCGGCGAGCGCGTCGACGGCCGCACCGCCGCCGAGATCCGCCCCATCATGGTCAAGGGCGACTACCTGCCCCTGGTTCACGGCTCCGGCCTGTTCCAGCGCGGCCAGACCCAGGTGCTCTCCGTGCTCTCGCTCGGCATGCTCAACGAGGGTCAGCGCCTCGACACCATCGAGCCCGTCGATGGCAAGCGCTACATGCACCACTACAACTTCCCGCCCTACTGCACCGGCGAGACCGGCCGCATGGGCAGCCCTAAGCGCCGCGAGATCGGCCACGGCAACCTTGCCGAGCGCGCTCTGATCCCGGTTCTGCCCGATGAGAACGAGTTCCCCTACGCCATCCGCGTGGTGTCCGAGGTCATGGAGTCCAACGGCTCCTCTTCGATGGCTTCCACCTGCGGCAGCTGCCTGGCCCTCATGGACGGCGGCGTGCCGATCAAGCGCCCCGTGTCCGGCATCGCCATGGGCCTCATCCAGGAGGAGGGCAAGACCGTCGTCCTGTCCGACATCCAGGGTCTCGAGGACTTCCTCGGCGACATGGACTTCAAGGTCACCGGTACCGAGAAGGGCATCACCGCGCTGCAGATGGACAACAAGGCCACCGGCCTGACGTTCGACATCCTGCGCACCGCCCTCGAGCAGGCCAAGGAGGGTCGCGCCTACATCCTCGACAAGATGCTCGAGGTCGTGCCCGGCCCGCGTGAGGAGACCCGCTCCTCCGCGCCCAAGATCCAGTGCATCACCATCCCGACCGAGAACATCCGCGATGTCATCGGCAAGGGTGGCGAGACCATTCGCGGCATCCAGGACGAGACCGGCGCTTCCATCGATATCCACGAGGACGGCACCGTGTACGTCGGTGGCGTGGGCGAGTCCGTCGCCGCCGCCATTGAGCGTATCGAGCTCATCGTCAAGGTCCCCGAGGTGGGCGAGGAGTACACCGGCCGCGTTGTGTCCATCCAGCCGTTCGGCGCGTTTGTGAACCTGCTGCCCGGCAAGGACGGTCTGCTGCACATCTCCCGCGTTGCCCAGGGCCGCGTTGAGAAGGTCGAGGACGTCCTGAACGTCGGCGACGAGGTCAAGGTCAAGGTCATCGAGATCGACGACCGCGGCAAGATCTCCCTGGATCGCCTTGAGAAGCCCGAGGCGCCGGCTGGTTCCGGCCGCGGTGAGGGCGAGGGCCGCGGCGAGCGTCGTGAGCGCGGCGATCGTCCGGGCCGTGGTGCCCGCGACACCGGTGCCCGCGGTTTCGACCGTCCCGCCCGTCGCGAGCGCGGTGACCGCCCCCGTCGTCCCGGCGACAACGGCGGCCGTGCCCCGCGTCGTCATCACGAGGCCGAGTAACTAGCACGCTTGCTATTGCTTTCGGCTTTGAAGTTTTGGAGGGATCGAGCTCGTCTCGATCCCTCTTTTTCTGTCAATTGAAGGTGCGGCGGGCCTTCTACTGTCATTTTTTACACTTGTGTGACCGAGGGCGGTCAGTTGCCTTGTGCTTGTATCGTCAATGGTGGTCTATCTTAGGCTGTTTAGAGACATCAATACTGCTAATGCTGCATTCATGAGTCATCAATCGGCCATTTCGGCTGTGATCACTTGTTTTGCGGTGTAGAAAATGTATTTGAATGGCGTCGGATGTGGCTTCGCGGTTACACATCTGGCGAATTTGACAGTCGAGCAAGCGATAAGGGTCAAATCACCGTAGTTCGTTAGTCCTGTTTCCTCAATTGCTCGGCCAGGATTTCGAGTGCGTGGGCGTAGCCTGCCAGGCCCTCGCCGGATACGCGTGCAAAGCAGGCCATCCCTGCATACGATATCTGCCGGAACGCCTCGCGCTCCTCAACTGCCGAGATGTGGACCTCGACCGCCGGGATGGCGACCGCCTTGAGCGCGTCGAGGATCGCGATGCTCGTATGGGTGTAGGCCGCCGGGTTGATAACGATGCCGTCCACCCTGCCATAAGCCTCTTGGATCCGGTCGACGATCGCGCCCTCGTGGTTGGACTGGAAGACCTCGATGCCGTCGAACCCGAGCTCATCAGCGCTATCCTGGCAGATCGAAACAAGCGTCTCATACGAGTCCGTTCCGTAGATCCCGGGCTCGCGAATGCCGAGCATATTGAGGTTCGGTCCGTTGATGACCAGCGCTTTCATGGTGACTCCTTGAGGTCTGTCCGAGATTTCCGTTAGGGAAGCATGGGTGGCAGAGCGTCGCGGACGGCCTTGGCCGTGTTCTCGGCACAGTCGCGTGAGGCCACGATGAGATCGGCCCATTCGCGGTAGATCGGCATGCGTTGCTGCGCGAGCGCCTCGATGCCGTCGCGCGCGGTGATGGGACGGTTTTTCTTGGAAAGCTCGCTGACGGGGCGGTCTAGCATGACGATGATGCCGTTCTGATGAATGAGCGGATAGTTCTCTGCGCGCGTCACCACGCCTCCTCCGCAGGAAATGACGAGTCCCGAACGAGAGGCCATGCGGCGCAGCACCTCGGTCTCACGCTCCCTGAACGCCGCCTCGCCATGTTGGCAGATGTATTCGGCGCAGGTTGTTTGCAGCTCGTCTTCGAGCACGTGGTCGATATCGATATGCTCGCGTCCCAAGAGGGCTGCCAGGCGTTCTCCTGCTCGGGTCTTACCGCACCCGGGCATGCCAATGAGGACGATGTTCTGTTCCGTCGCGGAGAGGCGGGCGGTGACATCGAGGATGCGGTCCATGCCAATGACCTCGCCGGTGTAGCGCTCTACGGCTTGTGCCGCCTGTGCGACGAGCATGAGCAAGCCGCCGGCGCACGGGATACCGCGTACCTCAGCCTGCATCATGAGGGCGGTGCGTGCGGGGTTGTACACAATGTCCACGAGGCCCTCAAGCTGCGGGAACACATCGAGTGAGCACGGGGCCGCCGGGCACTTGGGGAACATGCCGACGGGTGTGCAGTTGACGGCGAGCGCCGCATCTGCATGACGGTCGAGGTTTTCGTACGTGTTCTCGCCCGCGCGGTCGATCGAGACGGCCTCCATGCCCAGGTCGGCGAGGACCATCATCGCGGTCGAGCCGGCACCGCCCGCGCCTCCGAACACGACTGCCTTCTTGCCGGCGAGCTCCAGTCCGAGGGACTCCACAAGTACCTTGAAGCCGTAATAATCCGTGTTGTCGCCGCGCAGGCGGCCGTCGGGCAGGCGCGTGATGGTGTTGATGTTGCCCATGCGCTGGGCAACATCGGACAGCTCGTCCATATAGGGTACGAGATCGCGCTTGTACGGGATGGTGACGTTCACGCCCTCCCACTCATCCGAACGGATGAACGCCTCGAGCTCATCGGGTTCACGCTCGAACTTGCGGTAGTCGAGCCCGGCGAGCTCCCGATAAATGACGGGTGTGTAGCTGTGACCCAAGACGCGTCCCAGCACGCCGTAGGGACGCGGGGAGTTTTGGGCCATGACATGCTCCTGAGAGCGTTTGCTGAGGTCCATGAGCAAACGGAAAAGCTCCTCTGCCTCATCTTCGAGCCCCTGGGGTGCGCGGCGACGCACGTCATCGATTTTGCACTGCTCGCGCTCGGGGTCGAATATCGCGCGCCCCGTTTGGGACTTCACGCGGGCAACGTCCTTGGCCAGTGCCATCCTCATGCCAAACAGGTCGAGAATCTTCCCGTCGACCTGGTCGATCTGGCTTCGCAGTTCATCGAGGTTCATCGATATCTCCCTAGAGTATCCGCTGAGTGCCGGCCGAGGTGAGCATGGCGTCGAGAATCGCGCACGCGCAGGCGGCCTCGGCAACGGGGACGGCGCGCGGGGCGATGCACGGGTCGTGCCGTCCGCGGACGATGAGTTCTGTGTCGCGATGCGCGTCGAGGTCGACGCTGCGCTGCGGCTTGCCGATCGACGGCGTTGGCTTGACCGCCATACGCCAGATGAGAGGCGTTCCGCAGGTGATGCCGCCGAGGATGCCACCGGCGTGATTGGTGGCCATATGCGGATGCCCGTCTTGCATGCAAAACGGGTCGTTATGCTCGCTACCGCGCATGAGGGCCGCTCCAAATCCCTCGCCGAATTCGACCCCCTTCACGCCGGGGATGCCGAACGCGATGCGGGCGATGCGGTTCTCCATCCCGTCGAACATGGGGTCGCCAAGGCCTGCGGGGACGTTGTATGCCACACATTCGATCACGGCCCCCAGACTGTCGAGCTCGGATTTTGCCTGGAGAATGGCCTCGTGCATGCGCCATGCGGCCGAGGCGTCGATGCAGGGCAGCAGGTTTGCGGCTATGGCGTCAAGCTGCGCTTCCTCGAGCTCCATGGGGTTGAGGGGCTCGTCCGTAATGGGCTCGGTGCCGAGCTGCGCGATGTGCGCGGCGATTTTGATCCCCCTTGCCTCGAGGGCCTGCAGGGCGATCCCGCCCGCGACACACAGCGGTGCGGTGAGGCGGCCCGAGAAGTGGCCTCCGCCGGCTACGTCCCGATGCTCGCCGTACTTGATGGCGCCGGTCCAATCGGCATGGCCCGGGCGGGGGGTGCGGCGGAGCTCGCTATAGTCGGAGCTTCGCATGTCGCGGTTGCGGATGATCGCGGCGATGGGCGCGCCGTTTGTGTGGCCCTCCGTGATACCGGCGATGAATTCGACCGCGTCCGCCTCTCGACGGGTGGTCGAGGTGTCCGAGCTGCCGGGTGCGCGCCTGTTGAGGAACGCCTGGAGGCGGTCAAGGTCGATGGGGATACCCGCGGGCAGGCCGTCGATCGAGCAGCCGATGGCGGGCGAGTGCGATTGCCCAAAGATGGAGATGCGTAAGCTGTCGCCGCACATGGAGGCCATTGTCGCCCCTTACTCGTCGATGAGCTCGACGTCGCCGCCGAGCAGGCGGTAGTGTTCGAAGAACAGCGGGTAGCTCTTGTCCACGGCCTCCGCCCCTTCGATCTCGACGGGGGAGGCGCAGCGCACGGCGGCGATGGCCGCCATCATCGCGATGCGATGGTCGTTGCGACTGCTCACACGTCCGCCGTCGAGCTGGTCGCGGCCCTCGATCACGAGGGCGTCGCCGTCGACGCGCACGTTGGCGCCGAGCTTGCCGAGCTCCGTCGCAATCGCCTCGAGACGGTCGCATTCCTTGATGCGCAGGCGGGAGCATCCAGTAAAGCGCGTGGTTCCCCCGGCGCATGCCGCCACCGCAGCGAGGGCGGGGACGAGGTCGGGGATGTCGCGCACGTCGAGCTCGATACCGTGGATGTTGTCCGGGCGAACCGTCGCGGCTCGGGCGTTGCGCTGCCCCTTGGCGCCGAACAGCATGAGCGCGGCGCTGATGGCGCGATCGCCCTGGATTGAGGAGGGGGTCACGCCCCGGACGGTCACGGAGTGGCGGCCCAGCGCGCCGGCGCTCAGCCAAAACGCTGCGTTGGACCAATCACCCTCGACGGCGATGGCGCCGGGGGTGCGATACCCCTGGCGCTCGATGGTAAAGACGGTGAGCGGCAGCCCGCCCGGCGTCGCGCCCTCCTCGATGCCGACCTTCACGCCGAACGCGTTGAGGACGGCCAGCGTGAGGCCGATATACGGGCGGCTTTCGATCTCACCGGTCACGGCTATCTGGGTGTCCCCGTCAAGCAAGGGAGCAGCGAGCAACAGCCCCGAGATGTACTGCGAGCTCACGTTTCCGGGCAGTTCGAAGCGTCCGGCGCGCATGCGCCCGGAAGTACGCAGGGGGAGTCCCGTGGCTCCCTGGAACGTGCAGCCCGCGGCCATGAGCTCATCGGTGAGCGGGGCGATGGGGCGCTCGCCGAGCCGCGGCGAGCCGACGAAGGTCGCATCCGCGCCGAGGGCGCAGGCGACCGGGAGCATGAATCGAAGCGTCGAGCCAGATTCGCCGCAGTCGAGGGTCGCGCCTGCCAGAGCACGCAAGATGCCGTGCTCGAGGCTCTTGAGCACGGGGTGGATCTCAAAGCCGCCATCGATGGGGTCGATCTTGGCGCCAATCGCGGTAAGGCAGCGGATCGTCGCGTCGATATCGGCGCACGTGGTGTCACAAGCGACGCGGGTCACGCCGTTCGCGAGGGCAGCCGCGATGATAATGCGATGCGCCATCGATTTGGACGAGATGGCCGGGACGGTGCCAGAGAGGGGCTTGGGGTTGATCTTGGCTAGCATGCCTCCTCCTCGCCGTCGATCTCGGCGGACAGCGCCTGGGTGCAGGCAAGGCCGACCTCGAGGATGCGCCTGAACTCGTCGAGCGGGGTGGGTGCGAGGGACGCCGCCCCAATGCCGCGCGGGACGACGAGGTCGATGGTCGAGCCGGAGCGTTTCTTGTCGTGCAGCGCCTCGTTGAAGATCTTATCGGGCGCCGCGTCAAAGGCGATGGAGAGCCCATGCGCTTTGATGAGGCGGGCGAGGCGCTCGGGCAGTTCCTCGGGGCAGAGCTCGGCGGTGACGCTCGCACTCGCGATGGCGACCATGCCGATGGCGACGCAGGTGCCGTGACCGAGACGGTAGCCCTCGGCCGCCTCGACGGCGTGGCCGATGCTGTGACCGAAGTTCAGCAGCTTGCGGATGCCCGCCTCGCGCTCATCCTGAACTACGACGGCTCGCTTGATGTCGACGTTGCGTGCGATGAGCCAGCAAACGCGCGCGAGGTCCTGCTTGAGCAGGTCGAGGGTGAGGGGTGTCTTCTCAAGCTCGGCGAACAGCTCGGCGTCTGCGATGAGGGCGTGCTTGATCACCTCGGCACAGCCATCGGCGAACTGCTCGTCGGAGAGGGTGCCCAGGCAACCAGCGTCTGCGATGACGGCGAGCGGCTGCCAGAAGGCGCCCGCGAGGTTCTTGCCGGCGAAAAGGTCGATGGCGGTCTTGCCGCCCACGGAGGAGTCGACCATCGCTAGCAAGGTGGTGGGCACCTGGATGTAGCCGATGCCGCGCATGTACGTTGCCGCGACAAAACCCGCGAGGTCGCCAACAACGCCGCCGCCCAGCGCGATGATCACGTCGTCGCGCGTGAGCTGCTCTTCGGCCGCGCGCTCGAGAAGCTCGGCGTAGGTCCTTGGGTTTTTGCTTTGCTCGCCGGCCTCAAAGGTCGCAACGCCCACGGTCAGCCCGGCCTCTTTCAGCCCCTGCTCGACGGGCGCCAGGAACAGCGGGCCGACGTTCGAGTCGGTGATGATGAGTGCGCGCTGGGCCTGAGGGGCGACCGACTGCGTGATGGCGCCGACCTGCTCCAGAAGAAACGTGCCGATGTGCATCTGATAGGGATGTGCCGTATCGATGTCGAGCGTGTATGCCGAGGTTGCCATGATGCCGTCCTTTGCCGAGTGGTGGGTGTGTGTTGTTCGCGCGGCTATTCGCCGCGTGGGCTTGGGATTGCCGAGCGGATCGCGCGGATCCGTTCCATCGTCGCGTCGAATTCGTCGCACGTGAGGGCCTGTGGGCCGTCGGACCAGGCGTTCGCCGGGTCATCGTGCACCTCGATCTCGAGTGCGTCGGCTCCCGCCGCGCAGGCTGCGAGTGCCATTGGTCCCACGTAGCGGGCGCAACCGGTCGCATGGGAGGGGTCCGCCGCGACCGGGAGATGGGTGAGGTGATGCAGCGCCGGGATGGCGTTGAGGTCAAAGGTGTTGCGCGTGGCCGTCTCGAACGTGCGGATGCCACGCTCGCACAGGATGACTCGCTCGTTGCCCTCGCTCATGATGTATTCGGCGGCCATGAGCAGCTCTTCGAGTGTGCTTGCCATGCCGCGCTTGAGTAAGACCGGGGTCTTTGTGCGGCCGACTTCCTTGAGCAGCGCGAAGTTCTGTGCGTTTCGTGCCCCGATTTGCATGACGTCGATGCCGCGATTCACGAACAGCTCCACGTCGCGCGTGTCCATGACCTCGCTCACGATCGGCATGCCCGTTTGGGCGCGTGCCTCGAGCAAGAGGTCGAGCCCGCGCTCGCCCATGCCCTGATGGTCGTAGGGGGAGGTGCGTGGCTTGTACGCGCCGCCTCGCAGGAGTGTGGCGCCCGCCGCCTTGCAGCGCGCGGCGATGGTGAGCAGGTTGTCGCCCTCCACGGAGCAGGGGCCCGCGATGACCTGGAAGTGTCCGCCGCCGATCTTAACGCCGCCGCCGAGGTCGATGACCGTGTCCTCGGGGTGCGAGGCGCGGTCGACCTTTCGCTGCGGCTTTGCCGCATGTGCGTGCGAGATCGCGATCATGGAGCCCCTTTCGTTTACGTTGCAAGTTGCGCCCGGCATAGCCGGACTGACTGACCCCAACGAGTGTACCCCACCGTCCCGACGGGGTTTGCGGCTCGCGTGTATTAGAGTAGAGACTACAGAACGGCAGTACCGAGCCCGGGGTTGCGTTTTTGAAAGATTGGCAAAGAGCATCAGTCCGTCCCCTCACTTGGGTATAATGCAATCCGTCGCGCGCCATTAGCTCAGTGGATTAGAGCGTCTGCCTCCGGAGCAGAAGGCCGTAGGTTCGAACCCTATATGGCGCACCAACAAACATCCTCGGGCTTTGAGCCCGAATCCTTATGGGTCGCGGGCGGTTTCGCACGTGGCCTTTCTTGTAACCAGGCAGCGTGCGCTGCGGAACGGATCGGTTATGGGTATTGCAAGCAAAGGCGTGTCCCCGGACGAGCGCGCCACTGTCGAGTTCGACACGCGCGGCTTGACGTCATCCGAGGTCGCCGAGCGCGTCGCGCAGGGCAAGGTCAACGTCAACACCGAGCTCAAGACCAAGTCGGTCAAGGAACTCGTCATCGAGAACACCTGCACCCTGTTCAACCTGATCAATATCATCCTGGCCGCGCTCGTCATCTTGACTGGCGCCTGGAAGAACCTGACCTTCCTTGGGGTCGTGCTCCTCAACACGGGCATCGGCATCGTGCAGGCCCTGCGCTCCAAGCGCATGGTGGACAAGCTCACGCTGCTCGCCTCGAAGTGCGCCGTCGCGGTTCGCGACGATCGGGAGGTCGAACTCCAGCTCGACGAGCTCGTCCTCGACGACCTGATCCGCCTGGGCAGGGGAGACCAGATCCCGGCCGACGCGGTCGTTGTCTCGGGCGAGTGCCACGTGAACGAGAGCCTGCTCACCGGCGAGAGCGACGCGATCCACAAGCGTCCCGGCGATGAGCTCATGAGCGGCAGCTTCATCGACGCGGGTCTCGTGTACGCACGCGTGATCCATGTCGGTGCCGACAACTACGTCGCTCGCATCAACAACGAGGCGAAGTACGTCAAGAAGGTCAACTCTGAAATCATGAACGCGCTGAACGCCATCGTGCGGTTTGCCAGCGTCCTCATGGTGCCCATCGGTCTCGCACTGTTCTATTCGAGTGTCCACAGCTCCTATCAGTCCTGGTGCGCGCTTGATCCCAATTCTTCCTCCACGCTTGCCTCGTGGGTCGCCTCGGGCGATTCGTGGGGTGCCATCTCGTCGGCCATCCTCTCCACGGTGGGTGCGCTGCTCGGCATGATCCCGCAGGGACTGGTGCTCCTCACCTCCTCCGTGCTCGCCATCGCGACCATTCGCCTCGCGCGCCGCAAGGTGCTCGCGCAGCAGCTCTATTGCATCGAGACGCTCGCCCGCGTGGACGTGCTCTGCCTGGACAAGACCGGCACGATCACCTCGGGTCATATGGAGGTCGAGGGCGTGTACGTGGCCGACGACCTCGGCGGGGCCGAGCCTGCGGAGGCCCTCGACGCCGATCACATCGATTCCGCGTCGCAGCGGATGCACGCTGCACTCTCTGGCATCGCCCGTGCCACGTCGGACGATGCGAACGAGACCTGCACGGCGGTCCTTGCGCACTATCGCGACCTCGCCAGTGCACCCGAGGCCCAGCGCGTCATCGCCTTCTCCTCCGCCAAGAAGTGGAGCGGCGCGCAGCTCACGGGCGGTGCGTTCGGCTCGGATTCGGTCGCGTGCGTCATGGGCGCCTCGCAGTTCGTGCTCACGCCGGATGTCTTCGCTCGTTTTGAGGGGCGCGTCGCCGTGCTCGCGTCGCTTTGCCGTGTGCTGGTGGTTGCCGAGGTCGACGGATTCACCGATGAGGGCGATATCATCGGCGAACCCCGTCCCTTGGGCTTTGTGACCATCCGCGATGAGATTCGTTCGTCCGCGGCGGACACCATCCGCTATTTCTGCGAGCAGGGCGTCACCCTCAATGTCATTTCCGGTGACGACCCGCGTACGGTCTCGACCATCGCGCGCACGGTCGGCATCCCCGGGGCCGATAGGTGTGTGGACGCAACCACGCTCGATACGCCCGGCAAGGTGGACGCCGCGGTCGATCGCTATCACGTCTTCGGCCGTGTGACCCCGCAGCAGAAGCGCGAGCTCGTCAACGCGTTGCAGCGCCGCGGTCATACGGTCGCCATGACGGGCGACGGCGTGAACGACGTGCTGGCCCTCAAAGAGGCCGATTGCTCGGTTGCCATGGCCGCGGGTTCTGACGCTGCGCGCAACGTCGCCGAGATCGTGCTCGTCGATAACGATTTCGCGGCCATGCCCGAGGTCGTCGCCGAGGGGCGTCGCTCCATCAACAACCTGCAGCGCTCGGCTGCGCTGTTCCTCACCAAGACCCTGTTCTCGATGGGCCTGGCCGCGCTATGCATCTTCGTGCCGCCCTATCCCTTCCAGCCCATCACGATGACGCTCATCAATTTCTATTGCATCGGCTTCCCGAGCTTTGTCTTGGCGCTCGAGCCCAACACGGCGCGTGTGCGCGGCAACTTCCTGGCGAACGTCCTTAAGCGCGCCCTCCCCGCGAGTGCGGGTGTGTTGGCCGGTTCGATCCTGTGCATGGGGGCCGCCGCGCTCTTTGGGTATTCCGAGGCGATGCTCTCCACGATGTGCCTCATCACCGCGTGTGCCGTGGGCGTCTACCTCATCTGGCGCATCTCGGTGCCCTTCACGCCGCTTCGCCGCGCCGTGTTCGTGTTCGTCATCGTGGGACTTGCGATCGGTGTTGTCGGGTTCCCCGGATTCTTTTCGATTGCCCGCCTCAAGCTCATTCCCGCCCTGCTCGGCGCCCTGTTCGCCGCCGTGGGATGTCTGTTGTTCTCCTGGCTCACCGACATGCTCGAGCGCTCGCCCGAGAAGACGAGCAAGCTTGCCAGCGGCTTCGGACGTGGCGTGCGGGTGAGCGTGCGCGGGCGTTCCGGCGGGCGCAAGGTCACCTCCACGGGTTCGAGTGCCCGTCGCGCCTTCGACCGTGCTCGCGAGAAGTTCGCGCGCCGGAAGGCCGACGCCTCCGCCCGCGCCGCCGCCGAGGCGGATTCGCCCGAGGTTGCAACTTCTGCCGCCCGTCGGGAGAGCGTGAAGACCGCGGTCAGAGCTTCGCCCGGACGCAAAAAACGCTATCGTGTTGAGCAGGCCAACGGCGGCATCCGCGTGCGGATGCCCAAGACCAAGCGGAAGAAGGACCATTGATCTGCCCCATCTGCAACGCTTCCATTTCCGATGATTCGAGCACGTGCCCCGCGTGCGGCGCCGACCTGTCGCCGCGCCCCGCTTCCGCGCGCGCCGATTTCATTTTTTGCGAGGGCTGCGGTGCGCGCCTGGGCGACCAGGACCGCACGTGCCCCAAATGCGGCCGGCCCGCTCCGGGCATCCTCTCTGAGCAGTCCGCCGCTTCCGACCTCGCTGCGGGTCGCACCGCGAGCTTCCCGCGCCTGACCGCCGAGATGATCGCCGGCGCGGTGCCGGCCCCGAGTGCCTCCACGAGCTCTGCTGCTCCTCGCGACGAACAGGCGACGAGCGTCCTGGATGGCGACGAGCTCTCCGCCGCGCAGGCGCCCTCGGCTTCGCGTTCCGCAGCGCCGCGTCCGCGGCCCGTCGTGAGCGATGACGACCTCGCGCGTGGGGACGATGCCTACGCCAAGGCGCGCCGCCCCCGTTGGGTTGCTCCGCTTGTCGCGGTGCTCCTCCTTGGGGCCGTTGGCGTGTTCGTCGCGACCGACCCGCTGGGCGTGATGCCCGGTATCGTCGAGTCCTTCGATCGAGCTGCGAGCGAGATGTACCCGAGCCGCCAGGTGGCCGAGAAGGGCCCCGCCGACGATTCCGCCGCCGGGGCGGGGGAGACGGGGACCGGGGAGGCCGACAACGCCCACGTGCTCTCCGAGCCCGAGGCCTTCCAGCTGCTCTCCGCTGTGTATGCCGAGATTACGTCGTATCAGGACGCCCTGGGCCCGGTGATCGAGACCTTCAATGGGCAATATCTCATCAAGGACTTCGATCAGCGCTCACAGGCTTCCCAGGGCGCGTATGACCTGCGTTCGACCATCCAGCAGACCCTGGATGAGCTCGACTCCCTGCGCCTTGCCGAGAACACGGCGTATGCCGAGGACGTCGAGCACCTCAAGCAGCTTGCCACGTGGATGTACAACCGCGTCGACGTGCTGTGTAAATCTTGGGATGTTTCGCTCGCGGTTCCGCAGGGAGAGCGTCCGGCCGACCACCAGGACGAGATCCTCGCGCCTTTGCGCGAGGTGGCCATGGATGATGGCCGCGCCGTCGACGTCATCGAGTACGAGAAGAACGTCGCCGCGTGGAAACCCGTCGAAAAGTAAGGTTCATGCCCCCGCCCGCCGCGTGCGGGCGGGCCGCGTTAGGCGTGGTAAGATAAGTTCTATATGCACGTACGTTAGGGGGAGACTCATGTTCTTCAAGAAGACCCGCACGCCCGAGTACCAGCTCGTCGGCGATGAGAGCGCCATCATCGAGACCTCGCAGGGCACCATCCGCGTCAAGCTCGATTGCGCAGGCGCCCCGATTCATGTCGCGAACTTCTGCGAGCTGTCCGTGATGGGGTTCTATGACGGCCTCAAGTTCCATCGCTACGTCCCCGGTTTTGTGATCCAGGGCGGTTGCCCCAACACGCGCGACATGACCTGCGCGCAGGTCGCCGCGGGCCAGATGGGTCCCGACGGACAGCCCGGTACCGGCGGTCCCGGCTGGAACATCCAGGAGGAGTTTTCCACCAACCCGAACAACAGCCACGAGGACGGCGCTCTTGCGATGGCCCGCTCCATGGACCCTAATTCCGCGGGCTCCCAGTTCTACTTCTGCCTGGGTCCGCAGCACAACCTCGATTCGGGTTACACCGTGTTCGGATCGACCATCGAGGGCAAGGACGTCATCGGTCGTCTGCGCGCGGGTGACGAGATCATTCACATCGAGATTGCCCACGAGGGCTAACGCACATCGCCGATCGCGCATCATCTGCACGCGTTGAAGGAGTACACGTGAACGCTCAAGTTTTGGAACAGGCCCGCAATGCCTATCGCGTCGGCGATTTCGCCGCCGCCGCCCAGCTGTTCGCCGCCGCTAAGGAGGAATCCGAGATTTGCGGCGAGGTCGATCATCTTCGGGGCAACTCGCTCATGCGGCTCGGCCGCTATGTCGAGGCCGCGTCGGCGTACGGCAGCGCGTTGCTCGATGGCGCATATGGAAAGCGCGGCGCGCTGTTGACCAATCAGGGCAAGGCCCTCGTCGCCTCGGGCGATCTTGCGGGCGCCGTCTCATCGTTCTCCGCCGCCACGCAGGATGCGAGCTACGCAACGCCCTACAAGGCGTATCTGGGTCTCGGCGGCGCGCTTGAGAAACTCGGTAACCTCACTGAGGCCGGGGTCGCGTATCGACAGGCGGCCATCGATGGAACCAATCCGGCACCCGCCGGAGCCCTTGCGAGCTTGGGAGCTTGCTTCGTCGCGCTTCAACGTCCCGAGGACGCCATCGAGTCCTATCGCACGGCGCTTGATTTCGTCGGTCCGCGCGACGATGTGAGCGCCATCAACGCGGGGCTCGGTTGTGCCTACGTCGCGGCCAATCGATTCAGCGACGGCCTCGACGCCTTCACCGCGGCCACGGCTGACGGCGTGTATCAGCTGACCGCCGACCAGGCGGCCGCTCGCGATCGCGCGCACGACGCCCTCTCGGCTTCGGCCGCCATGTCCCCCGCCACCGGAGCTCTCGAGACCGGGGTGGATCCCCTCGACCCGCTCGGTCAGTCTGGCAACTTCATGCCCGATCCGTCCGACACCGGTTTCTTCACCCTTTCGGAGAGCGAGATGGTCCAGCAGGACCGAGCCGAGGCAAAGGTGCGTCGCAAGCATCGTCATGTCGGCCTTAAGGTTTTCATAGTGATCCTCCTCATCGTCATCATCGCCGGTGGCGGCCTTGCGTTCGCCTATACGCGTGGATTCGGCTACCCCTCGCAGCAGGATACCCTCACCAATCTGTTCGAGGCAGCCTCCGATGGTGCCGACGCGACTGAATTCCTCGCGTCGGGACTTGACGAGAGCCAGCGCTCGGTCATCGTCGCCTCCATCCCGCAGGATTCCACGGCGACCATCGAGGGCATGGATGCGGGCATGAGCGAGACCAAGGCGACGGTCAAGGTCGCCCTCAAGCAGGGTGGCGAGATGACGTATGAGGTCGACTTCGTCCGCGAGGGCCTAGGATGGGTCGTTTCCTCGATCGTGACCGACTTCAACGTGTCTGGCAATGTCGGCGCTGCCGATGTCGATGACGATCGTCCCGTCGAAGAGGCTCCCGCCGAGGATCAGTCGGCCGATGGCTCGACTACCGACGCCGATGCCATCCCCGCTGAGGGCGATCAGCAGTAGTTTCCATGGATGGGCGGTGCGTTTTGCGCTCCCCATTGGGTTGGAGCGCTGGCGAACGTTACACTTTTGCCCAACGATCCCAAGAGTTTGACGTAGGAGCAGGCTTGTTTTCACTGATGGACATGTTCTTCGGCCAGTATGACGGCGATCTCGCGATCGATCTCGGTACGGCCAACACGCTCGTCTCGGTTCGAGGCAAGGGCATCGTCATCCGCGAACCCTCCGTGGTCGCGATCGACAAGAACGATGAGCGGATCCTTGCCGTCGGCATCGAGGCCAAGAGGATGCTCGGCCGCACCCCTGGCAACATCGTCGCCGTCCGTCCCCTCAAGGACGGCGTCATCGCCGATTTCGACGTGACCGAGGCCATGCTTCGCTATTTCATCGACAAGGCGAGTGAGAAGCGCTATCCCTGGACCCCGCGGCCTCGCGTGGTTGTGTGCGTGCCTTCGGGTGTCACGTCCGTTGAGAAGCGCGCCGTCTTTGAGGCGACCATCCAGGCTGGTGCCCGTCAGGCTTATCTCATCGAGGAGCCGATGGCGGCTGCCATCGGCGCCGATCTTCCGGTCGAGGAGCCCACGGGCTCCATGGTCATCGACATCGGCGGCGGCACCACCGAGGTCGCGGTGATCGCCATGGGCGGTATCGTCGTCTCCCAGTCCATCAGAATCGCCGGTGATGAGTTTGACCAGGCGATTCTCCAGCATGTTCGAGACGCGTACAATCTCGCCATCGGCGAACGGACGGCCGAGGACATCAAGATCAAGGTCGGTTCAGCTGTTCCGCTCAAGGACGAGCTCGACGTCGAGGTCAACGGCCGCGATGTGATCACGGGTCTTCCCAAGACGGTCCGCATCGAGAGCGAGGAGATTCGTCGCGCGCTGAACAAGCCCCTGGATGAGATGACCAAGGCCGTCAAGGACGCCCTTGACGCCACGCCGCCCGATCTCGCGTCCGATCTCATGTACTACGGCATCCTGCTCACAGGCGGCGGTGCCATGCTTCGCGGTCTCGATGTCCGGTTGCGCGATGAGACGGGAGTGGCGGTCAATGTGAGTCCGACCGCGCTCGATAACGTCGTGAACGGTTGTGCCCGCGTGCTCGAGGCGAATGCGTTCGACGGCGGTTTCGTTCAGAGCAACGCGTAACGGAAAGGTCGGCTTGTGCCGGGTAAACCCAAATACTCCTCCAATTTGCATAGCTCACGGCAATCAACGGGTGGTCGCCCGTTGATTGCTTTATGTCTCGTGTCCTTACTTCTTCTTACGTTTTATCTGCGCGAGGGGGATGTCGGGGCGATTCATTCCCTGCGCGGAGCTGTCATGACGGTCACATCTCCGGTACGCATGCTGGGCGGCGCCGTCGCGGCTCCGTTCAACGCCCTCGGCAACGCCATCGGCAATGCCGGGGCATCTTCCGAGACCCTTTCCGACCTCAAGAAGGAGAACGAGCGCCTCACCGCCAAGGTCGCCGCGCTCTCCGAGGCGGAGGAGACCGCCGCCCGTCTCGAGAAGCTCGTCGGCCTGCAGTCGACCTACAATCTCAGCTCGACGGCCGCGCGCATCATCGGGTCGACCGGCGACGCATGGACGAATGCCGTCGTCATCGACAAGGGGTCGAATGCGGGTTTCGAGGTCGGCATGCCGGTCTGCAGTTCCGGCGGCGTCATCGGCCAGATAATTGAGGTCTCCGCCACAACGTCCACGGTTCGACTTGTCAGCGATGAGCAATCGGGTGTTTCCGCCATGGTCCAGGGCTCGCGAGCCCAGGGCATGTTGCGAGGGCAGGCGGACGGGTCGCTTCGACTCGAGTACGTCGTAGCGGATGCGGAGGTTTCTGCCGGCGACATCATCATCACTTCCGGCATCGGCGGCTCGTTCCCCAAGGGCCTTCCGCTCGGCACGGTCGCTTCCATCGATCGTGCAGCCAACGCCGTCTACTACACCATCGTCGTCAGGCCCGCTTCCACAGCAGAGAACAACGAGGAGGTCCTCGTCGTCACCTCGCTTGGAGACGACCAGGTTCCTTCGGACGATGAGGTTGCTGCGGCCAACGGTTCCCCGCAGGGAGGGCCGGCTCAGCAACCCGCTGATGATTCCAAGACAAGTGACGCCGAAGCCGGTGACGGCGACTCGAGCGATGAGTAGGGGGTAGGCATGGCTTTCGAGCTCAATAATTCAGGTCCGAGGCGAAGCCGTCTCATCGGCATGGCCGTTGCATGCGTCGTGCTTCACCTCGCGCTCGCGCCTCAGCTCCGCCCCTTTGGCGGTACGTTCAACTTCATGCTGGTCCTCACGGTCTCCATGGCCATATCGATGGACTCGCGTTCGATGGTCTACATCGGCTTCTTCTGCGGCCTTCTGTACGATCTCACCACGACCGGTCCCGTCGGGCTGATGTCCCTCCTGCTTGCGCTCGTGGGATATGGCGTCGCCATGGTCTCCCGTGGGCTGGCTTCCGGTGTCGGCATGGAGACCCTTCGCGTCGTCATCGCCGCCGTCCTCGGAGTCAATCTCGTATATTCCATTGCCATGTCGCTGCTCGGCGTCGAGTCGAGTCTTTTGATCTCGATCGGTGTGCACGGCCTTGCCTCCACCGCCCTCGATGTACTTGCGGGCGTTCCGTTTCTTTTGTTGGCCGGCGGCTCTGTTTCGCAACGCGGCTTCTCCGCCCGGGGTGCGTATGGCCGTGGGTCCCGTTTTAAGGGCATGAGGTAGGTTTCACCTATGGATGCCCAGTTCATCGTCATCGTAGCCGGCGTCATTCTGATCGTCGCCATCGTCGGGTCCCTCCTTTTTCTCAAGGGCTATTCGGGTAAGTTCACGTTCGACACGCAGAACGGGACGCGGCCGAGGGCCTCGGAGGGGGAGGGTTCCACCCAGGGTGTCAAGTCCAACGGCCGCTTCAAGCTCCTCACAGCGGGCGTGGGCGCGGTATTCGCAGCCATTATCGCCAAGCTTTGGAGCATGCAGATGGTCTCCTCGGATCATTACGACGCTCTCGCGGAGAAGAACCAGACGCGCACTGTCACGACGCCCGCGCCGCGTGGGCGCATCCTTGATCGAAACGGCGTCGCCATCGTCGACAATCGTCCTTCCCTCGCCATCACCGCGTATCGGGACCTGGCCGACGACCCGGTCACCGTCCGGCACCTGGCCAATGTCTTGGGCATGCCGTATATGGCGGTGCTTCGAAACATCCAGAACAATACGGAGGGGGCCCAAAGCCCCCACACCATCGCCACAGATGTTCGTCGCTCCACCGTCGCATATATCCAGGAGCACGGTGACCAGTTCCCCGGCGTCTATGTGGCCGAGCGAACCGAGCGAGCCTATCCGTACGGTGCACTCGCCTGCCATGTGATCGGCTATACCGGAACCGTGACGCAAGAGCAGCTCGATGCCCAGAAAGATGCGGAGTCGGACTCCGGTTCGATCGTCTACCAGCACGGGGATATCGTCGGGCAGGCGGGTGTCGAGTACTACTATGAAAACCTCCTGCAGGGGATTCGCGGCGAGCAGACCGTCAAGGTGGATGCCAACGGCAATGTGACCTCGCAAGCGGGCGCCGTTCCCGCGGCACCCGGCAGTGATATCAAGCTCACCTTGGACATAAAGATCCAACGGGCGTGCGAGGAGGCCCTCCAGCTCAGTCAGTCTGTGGCGGAGCGCACCGGCAACAAGGGCGGCGCCGGTGCATGCGTTTGCCTCGATTGCACCAACGGCGACGTTCTCGGCATGGCCAGCTTTCCGTCTTTCGACCCATCTGTGTTCGTCGGCGGCATCTCCTCGGACGTCTGGGGGGAGCTCAACGATGACGAGGGCGGGCGCCCCCTCGTGAACCGCGCGGTCGGCGGACAGTACATGTCCGCCTCCACGATCAAGCCGTTGAGCTCGTTCGCCGGCATGGAGTACGGCGTCTATACCGCCGATTCACGGTCCACGTGCACCGGTTGGTGGACGGGCCTCGGCGAGGCGAACGGCAAGGCGTGCTGGCTGCATTCAGGCCATGGTGTCCGCGGCCTGCAGGATGGCATCCGCGATTCCTGCGACGTCGTGTTCTACGACCTCGGCAAGAACTTCTTCTACGCCGACGGGGATTCCGATGGCCTCCAGGAGATGTTTCGACGCTGGGGCCTCGGTTCGAAGACTCAGGTCGACCTGCCTGCCGAAGACGATGGCCGCGTGCCCGATGCGGAGTGGAAGGAGTCCTACTTCAAAGATTGGTCTCCGGAGGAGCGCGCTTGGACTGCGGGCGATATGACCAACATTGCTATCGGTCAGGGCGACATCCTCGTCACGCCGATTCAGATGGCGACCGTCTATGCCGGCATTGCCATGGGTGGCGTCGAATACACGCCGCATGTCCTCCATTCCGTCGTGTCCCGCGATGGGCAGGGGGACGCTTTCTCCCATGAGCCGAAAAAGCTTCGCACAGTCGAACTGAAAAACCAGGACTCTCAGATGGATCTTGTCCACAGGGCGCTCCTCTCCATGATTTACGAGGAGTCCCCCAAGTTGGCCGAGCATTTCAGGAACCTTCCCGTCCAGGTTGCCGGCAAATCGGGCACGGGTGAGAAGGCAGGAGAGGATGACTACGCTTGGTTCGTCGCATATGCGCCCTACGATGATCCCAAATACGTGGTCGCCGCCCTCCTCGAGCAGGGTGGTTTCGGAGGAACCTGCGCCATGCCCGCGGTGAGGCATGTCCTTGGGGCCATCTACGATTGCCCCGATACGGTGAGCTACGACGGTGGAGATACCTCGAGGTAGGTGAAGGACATGGGAAAAGACACGCTCTCTCGCGTCAACAAGAAGATGGGTGCCAATAGGGCGGGCTTGCGGCAGAAGGTCAGCGTGCCCGTGCTCATTGCCTGGGTGCTCCTGCTCGCCTACGGTGCCTTTGTGATCTGGACCGCGTCGCTCACCATCGCCGAGGCCTCGTTCACCCGCCAGCTCGTCGGCATCGGTCTTGGCCTGTTCTTGGCGTTCCTGTGCTGGAGGTCCGATTTCTCAGGCCTGGCCGGCATGACGACCGTCCTACTCGTCGTCGATTTGATCGTCCTGTTCAGCCCCTATATCCCCGGCCTCTCCTACAACGCCAAGGGCATGACCGGATGGATCAAGATCCCGCTCATCGGACTCACCTTCCAGCCGGTCGAGCTTGCCAAGCTCATCACGATCTTCTTCGTGGCGTCGCTCGGCGCGCAGTACAACGGGCGCATCGATTCGGTGAGGGAGTACGTCAAGCTCTGCGCGATGCTCATGGTTCCCTTCGGTGCGGCCGTGGTCGCAGGCGACCTGGGCAGCGGCCTGGTGATCTTCTTTGCCGGCGCCGCCATCATCATGATGAGCGGCCCGCGGAAGGAATGGGTGCTGTGCACCGTGGCGCTCATCATCGGCCTCGTCTCGATCATGCTCGCTCTCGACTCGGTCCTTGACGGCATGCTGGGGCGCGATGTCCTGCTCAAGCAGTACCAGATGAACCGCCTGCTCGTCTTCATCGACCCCGAGTCCGACACCTCGGGTGCCGGCTATAACCTGCTGCAGTCCATGATCGCCGTGGGCTCGGGCGGCTTCTTCGGCAAGGGCGTGGGCAATGCATCGCAGGCTGGTGCCGGCTTTTTGCCCGAGGCCCATACCGACTTCGTGTTCGCCCTGCTGTCCGAGGAGTTCGGTTTTGTCGGAGCGCTCGTGCTGCTCGGCCTGTTCGCCTTCCTGATCTTTTCCACCATTCGCGTGGCGCATCGGTCCGACTCCCTGTTCTTGCAGCTCGCGTGCGTGGGCATTGTGGGCATGTGGACCTTCCAGCTGCTCGAGGAGGTCGGCATGTGCATCGGCCTCATGCCCATCACCGGCATCCCGCTGCCCTTTATCAGCTTCGGTTCGTCGTCAATGCTCATGCAGTGCGCGGCCGTCGGTATCGTCCAGTCGATCTGGCGAGTGGGCAACAAGTCCGTATAGACCCGTCTGGGTCGTGTGGATACGTCCGTATTGGTCTGAGCGTTTCGAGGAGTGACATGAGGATTCCCGTTGATTCTGTCGTTGACGCCGTCAAGATGGGCGCGAGCGTCCAAGGCGATATTGATGCGCCGGTGCGCGTGGCGGTCTACCTTGACGCCGGTGCGCCCTCCCATATCGTTTCGTGCCTGCGCGACGCCCTGGTGCCGCAGACGACCTCGGGTCTCGTGCGCGTCGCGCGTCTCGATGCGCCCGTGTTTTCCGTCAAGGCCGATACCGATGTCGCCCTGGTGGTGAGCTCGGGCAGCCCGCTGCTGCAAGAGCGCGTCCAGCAGATCGTGATCGCGGGCGTCCCGACCGTCGTTCTCTGCGAATCAAGCGTCGAGGTGCCCTTTATCCAGCAGGATACGGCGATGTTCGGGCTTATCGCCGCGAGTGATGCAACCCATCTGCTCTCCTCGCTTGCGCGCTGGATCTTGGATCGGACCGATAAAGACACTGCCTTTGCCGCGAACTTCGCCTTCATGCGCATCGCGGCCGCTATGCGGGTGGTTCGCTCGGCGACCATGGCCAACCTCGCCACTGGTGCGTTGTTCTTCATGCCGGGCGCCGATTTTCCCGTTATGACCATGACGCAGCTCGGGATGATGCTCAAGCTCGCGGGCGTGTTTGGCAAGCCCATGCGGGCTGAGCGCGCGTATGAGGCCGCCATGGTGCTCGCGGGTGCGCTCGCTCTGCGCGCCGGGGCGCGTGCGGTGGCGCGTCGCATCGGGCGCCCGGGTGTGGTCTTCAAGGCCCTTGTCGCGGGCGCCGGGACGTTTGGCATGGGGTGTTGCCTCAGTGCCTATTACGAGCGCGATGTCGACTACGGTCCTCTGAACGACTTTTTCCGCGGGATGTATTCGCGCGCGAAGACCCTGCTCGCCCCTGAGCCGCAGGTGGTCGCGTAGGCCGGCTTGTCGCGGCTTTTGGTCTGCTGCCGCCGTCTGTGCGGAGCGGCTCCGTTCGCCCATGTCGCGACGATGCGCTATCATTCCCGACACCCGTGACTTTTACTTCCGTTAAGCCCCCGATAAGGAGGATTCATGCGAGTTCCCTATGAGAACCGCTTCCATGAGCTTGAACCGCTGCTCGCCCGCGTCGAAAAGCCCACACGCTACATCGACCATGAGTGGGGAGCGCTGTACAAGCCCGAGGCCGAGCACCGCTGCGTGCTCATCTATCCCGACGTGTACGAGGTGGGCCTGCCCAACCAGGGCATCGCCATCCTGTACCGCAACCTCAACGAGGCCCCCGGCCTTTCCTGCGAGCGCGGCTATATCCCGTGGGTCGACATGGCCGATGAGATGCGCGCTGCCGGAATCCCGCTGCTCTCGCTCGAGGGCGCTGCTCCCATCGCGTCCTTCGACGTTGTGGGCTTCCACGTGCCGCATGAGATGGCGTGCACCAACTACCTTGAGGGCCTCGACCTTGCCGGCATCCCGCTTCATGCCGCCGATCGCGGTGAGGACGACCCCATCGTCATCTGCGGCGGTCCTTCCGTCTATAATCCCGAGCCCCTGGCTCCGTTCTTCGACTGCATGATGATCGGCGAGGGTGAGGAGCAGATTGTCGAGTTCTGCCAGCGCCATCGCGAACTGCGCGATGCCGGCGTGTCCCGTGCCGAGATGCTTCGCGAGCTTTCGAAGATCGGCGGCGTTTACGTGCCGTCCCTCTATGAGGTGCGCCATGATGAGCCCTGCTCGCCGCATGGTTACACGGTCCCGCGCGAGGGCGAGGAGGTCCCGCCGGTCGTGTACAAGCGCGTGGTGAAGGACTTTGGCGCCACCAACCCGGTCCCGCAGGCCGTCGTTCCCTACATGCAGATCGTCCAGGACCGACTTTGCGTCGAGGTGCTGCGCGGCTGCGCGCGCGGTTGCCGCTTCTGCCAGGCGGGCATGACGTACCGCCCGGTGCGCGAGCGCTCCGCCGACCAGGTTGTCTCCGCCGTCACGGGCGGTCTGGCCCACATGGGTTACGACGAGGTCTCGCTCAACTCGCTCTCCACCACCGATCACTCCAAATGCGCAGAGATGCTCAATCGTCTCAACAAGCGCCTGGGCGACACCGGTATCTCCATCTCCGTTCCGTCTCAGCGCCTCGACTCCTTTGGCGTGGACATGGCCGCGGCCGTTGCGGGGGAGAAGAAGGGCGGCCTCACCTTCGCTCCCGAGGCCGGCAGCCAGCGCATGCGCGACATCATCAACAAGAACGTGACCGAGGAGGATCTCGAGCGCGCCACGCGCGCCGCGTTCGAGGCCGGTTGGCGTCGCGTCAAGCTGTACTTCATGATGGGTCTGCCGGGGGAGACCGATGAGGATATCGTCGCCATTGCCGAGCTCGCCGACCATACGCTCGAGATCGCGCGCGAGGTCGTTCCCAAGGAGCAGCGCGGCGGTATTTCCGTGTCTATCTCGGTGTCGGTGTTCATCCCCAAGGCGCACACCCCGTTCCAGTGGTGTCCGCAGCTCGACGACGCCGAGGTCAAGCGCCGCCAGCAGCTGCTCTTCCATTCGGTGAAGAACCGCGCCGTTCGCATCCACTGCCACGACGCCGCCACCTCGCTCGTCGAGGCCGTTATGAGCCGCGGCGGTCGCGATATCGCTCCTCTTATCGAGGGCGCCTGGAGGCGCGGCCAGCGCTTCGACGCCTGGACCGAGCAGTTCGAGCTCGGTCGCTGGGAAGAGGCTGCCGCCGAGCTTGGCATGGACCTGAGGGCGCTCGCCCAGGAGTCCTTCGAGCTCGATTGGCGTTTGCCCTGGGAGCATGTGAGTCCGGGCGTGTCCCGCGGGTTCCTCCTGCGCGAGTACCGTCGATCCCTCGAGGGCGTCACCACGCCCGACTGCACGCGCGAGTCCTGCACGGGCTGCGGCGTGTGCCCGACCCTGAAGGCCGACAACGTCTTAGTTGGTGAGCGCGCATGACGAACGCATCCGAACCCACGCTCTTCCGCCTCCGCGTGGCCTATCCCAAGTTGGGGCGTCTCAAGTACCTGGGCCACCTCGAGCTGATTCACACCGTCGAGCAGGTTGTGCGCCGCGCGAAGCTGCCCTATGCGGTCACGCAGGGTTTCTCTCCGCATATGCGCATCGCCTACACTTCCGCGCTGCCGGTGGGGACGTCCTCCACGGCGGAATACTTCGACGTGTATCTGACGGAGCTCATCCCCGCCGAGGACGCGCTCGCGCGCCTGCAAGCCGCCGCTCCCGTGGATCTGCGTCCTATCGACGCGGCATATGTGGAGCTTCGTCGCCCGGCGCTCACCGCCGAGATCACGCTTGTCGACTATCTGATTGAGCTCTCGTTCTCGCAGGGATCGGGCGCCTCGGTCGAGAAGCTCTCCGACGTGTTTTCATCTTGGTGGTTTTCCAACGATGACCTGCAAATCCCCTATAGGCGTGGTAAGAAATCCAAGTCGTTGGACCTGAAGCGAGTCCTGTCTCAGGCCAATTTCCTGCCCTCACACGAGGGTTGTGCCTGGGTTGAGCTCAAGACACGGTGCGACAACGACGGCTCTTTGCGGCCTGAAATCCTCATCGCCGCATTCGACCAGGGCTTGCGCGGACTTGCTCCCGGTGTTGACGAGGAGATCGTCTCGACGGGAATCCAGCAGTTCAGCACCATCGAGAACTATCGCGTAGAGCGTTCTGGGCAGCGTATCTCCATGGAAAACGGGGGAGAGGCGGAGCCGCTCGGACGCATGCTCGAGGTGCCATCTGGCAGCCTTTCGAGGGAGCGCGCCGAGTGGGCTTTGTCGAACCTGTGAATATGCAGGGAAAACGTTGAATATATCCGTTGACGCGCCATAATCCACCTGATACCATATCCGACTGTTGCACAACTGATGCATGAAGGGCAAGAACATGTACGCAATCGTTTCTACGGGCGGCAAGCAGTATAAAGTCGCCACCGATGACGTCATCACCGTTGAGAAGATCGAGGGCGAGGCCGGTTCCAAGGTCGAGCTCGAGGTTATCTTCCTGAACGACGGCAAGAAGATCGTCACGGATCCTGCCAAGCTCGCCAAGGCTAAGGTCACTGCTGAGATCCTGGAGCAGTTCAAGGGCGAGAAGCAGCTCGTCTACAAGTTCCACAAGCGTAAGCGCTACCACCGCCTCAAGGGCCACCGTCAGCAGCTCACCAAGCTGAAGATCACCAAGGTCCAGGCCACTTCCCGCGCCAAGAAGACCACCAAGGTCGAGGAGCCCGAGGCTCCCGTCGCCGAGTAGTCGACCATTTGTAGTTAGTTAGAGAGCAGGTACCTGACATGGCACACAAAAAAGGTCTCGGTTCCTCCCGCAATGGTCGCGACTCCCGCGGCCAGCGTCTGGGCACCAAGCGTTTTGACGGTCAGACCGTGAAGGCCGGCGAGGTTCTCGTCCGCCAGAACGGCACCCACATCCACCCCGGCGAGAACGTCGGCCGTGGCAAGGACGACACCCTCTTCGCGCTCGTCGAGGGTAAGGTCAAGTTCACCAAGGGCCTCAAGCACCGCGTGAACGTGTACCCCGTCGAGGCGTAGTCCTCACCCTTTTTGCATTTGCATCTTTTGGGAGACCCTCTGAGCGTTTCGCCCGGAGGGTCTCCTTGTGTGTAAAAGGGGTCGGGTACAAACGACACATCGCATTTTGCACTGGGGCATTTGGTAAGCTAGTTGCATGTCTGCTGCGAATGCGCATCGCGCTCATCGCCGTGGATGTGCAATTTGCACCCGTCCCTTTTTACACATAGGGCTTGTCAACATACAAGGAGGGGCTGTGTCCCAGTTCACCGATATTTGCCGCATCAACGTCAAGGGTGGCGACGGCGGCGCCGGCTGCATGTCGTTCCGCCGTGAGGCCTTTGTTCCCAAGGGCGGCCCCGACGGCGGCGACGGCGGTCATGGCGGCGATGTCGTCATCCAGGCCGACGCTCAGCTTTCGTCGCTCATCGATTATCGATTCAAGCACCATTTCCGCGCCGAGGCCGGCACGCACGGTAAGGGCTCGCGCAAAGACGGCGCCGACGGCAAGGACCTTATCCTCAAGGTGCCCATGGGCACCGTCATCCGCGAGCTCGATCCCACGACGATGGAGCCCGCCTACGACCTGGCCGACCTCACGCACGACGGGGAGCGCGTCGTGGTGGCCCCCGGTGGCACCGGTGGTTTGGGCAACCCGCACTTCGTGACTTCCACGCGTCGTGCTCCGGCGTTCGCTCAAAAGGGCGAGCCCGCCATCGAGCACTGGATCGAGCTCGAGATGAAGCTCATGGCCGATGCGGCTCTCGTGGGTTTCCCGAGCGTCGGTAAGTCCTCGCTCATCGCCCGTATGAGCGCCGCCCGCCCCAAGATCGCCGACTACCCGTTCACCACGCTCGTGCCCAATCTCGGCATGGTGCGCGCCGGCGAGTACTCCTATGTCGTTGCCGACGTCCCCGGTCTCATCGAGGGCGCGGCCGAGGGCAAGGGCCTGGGCCATCAGTTCCTGCGTCATGTCGAGCGCACGGCCCTGATTCTGCACGTGGTCGACATCACGGGCAGCTATGAGGGGCGCGATCCCCTCGAGGATTACCGCATCATCAACGATGAGCTCCGCCGCTACGCATCCGACCTGGCCGATCGCCCGCAGATCGTCGTCGCCAACAAGTGCGATGCCTCCGGCGTGGCCGATCGTGTCCAGGCACTCAAGATGGCCGCCCTCGAGGACGGTCACGAGTTCTTCGCTGTTTCCGCACTTACGGGTGCTGGCCTTCAGACGCTCATGCTCGCCTGCGGTGAGCGTGTGAGCGAGCTGCGTCGCGCCATTGCCGAGGAGCAGGCGGCTGCCCCCGCCTTCGACGAGGAGAAGTGGGAGCGCGCCCGCAAGGCTCGCGACAAACGCTTCCGCGTACTCCAGGAGGAGCCGGGCGCTTGGCGCGTCATCGGCACCAACCTCGAGCGCATGGTCGTCCAGACCGACTGGGAGAACGAAGAGGCCATCATCTACCTGCAGCACCGCATGGCCCGCATGGGTGTGGACGACGCCCTTATCAAGGCCGGCTGCAAGAATGGCGATGAGGTCCGTATTCTCGGCTACGCCTTCGATTTCGAGGGTGTCGACGACGATGAGGATTATGAGGACGACGTCGAGTTCATCGAGTTCGAGGTCGACGATGAGGAGCTCGCCACCGAGGACTCCCAGCCCGAGGTCGGTGAGGAGGACCCCGATGTCCTCGCGTGATCGACTGCTGCCCCCGCTCGGCGACGACCCTGAGCGCACGTACCGCCTGGGTATCATGGGTGGAACGTTCGACCCGATTCACTACGGGCACTTGGTCACCGCCGAGCAGGCGCGCGAGGCGCTCGATCTTGATCTGGTGCTGTTCATGCCGGCCGGTTCGCCTGCGTTCAAGCAGGGCAAGCACGTGAGCGACCCCGAGGATCGCTACGCTATGACGGTGCTGGCAACTGCCGCGAACGCGGCGTTTTACGCCAGCCGCTTCGAGATCGATCGTCCCGGCGTCACCTATACGGTCGATACCCTCGGCGAGTTGCGCTCGCGCTATCCCGATAACGTCGAGCTCTACTTCATCACGGGTGCCGACGCGATCATGGATATCCTTGCCTGGCATGATGCGGAGCGCCTCGCATCGCTCGCGACTTTGATCGCCGCGACCCGACCCGGGTACGATATCGAGACGGCCAAAGCCCGCATTGCCGCCTCTGGCATCGATTTCGATGTCCGCTATATCGAGATTCCGGCTCTGGCCATCAGCTCGTCCAACATTCGCGAGCTCGTGCGCGACGGCAAGAGCGCGCGCTATCTCACGAGTGAGTCGGTGATGGGCTATATCCAGAAGAACGACTTGTACGTTACGGGAGAATGAGCACATGACGCTTTCAGATGAACAGATCACCGAGCTCGAGGCCGTTCGCGCCAAGCTCGAGGTGCGCATGGTCGAGAAGCCCCGCCGCTACCAGCACTCCCTGGGTGTTGCCAAGACGGCTTACGAGATCGCCCGTGCGTACGATGTGGACTGCTTCTCGGCTGCCCTTGCGGGGCTTTTGCACGATTGGGACAAGGTCTTGGACGATCACGAGCTGCTCGTGAGGGCGGCCCAGTACGGCGTTCGCGTCGCCGGTTCCCCCTCCGCCGCCGTTGGGTTGTTGCACGGTCCTGTTGCCTCTTATGAGCTGCCTCACATCTTCGAGGGTATCGATGCTTCCGTATGCCAGGCGGTCGCAAGGCACACGGTCGGAGCGGTCGATATGACGCCGCTTGACATGGTCGTGTTTGTCGCCGATGCGATCGAGCCCGGCCGCCACGGCGACTACGCCGAGCGTCTGCGCGCCATGGTGGGGGAGTCTTCCCTGGAAGAGCTGTTCTTCCAAACGTTCGCGCAGGGTCTCGTTTATGTGATTTCGGGTGGACGCTATCTGTACCCGACCGCCATCGACATCTATAATGCGTACGCAGCAAAGCGAACGCGCTAACCGATCACAGGAAAGGTTTTCCATGACTGACATGACCGACGATCAGCTTCTCGACTACGCCTCCGGCCCGGGCGCTCATGCCGCCGAGGGCAACGCCTCCGTCGAGCGCAGCGCCGCTTCCCCCTCCACGTCCGGCGTTCCCGCCATCGAGGTGGCTCGTGCTGCCGCCGACGCGGCCTCGTTCAAGGGTGCCGAGGACATTTGCATCATCGACCTCACCGAGCTTTCCGATGTCTGCGACTACTTCGTGCTTGCCACCGGCAACAACACGCGTATGGTCGACGCCATCGTCGACGAGGTCGAGGAGAAGGTCGCGAAGGCATTCGGTGAGCATCCGTTCTCGATCGAGGGCCGCGAGGAGCGCAATTGGATCCTCATGGACTACGGTTCGGTCGTCGTCCACTCCTTCACCCCTGAGGCGCGCGAGTACTACCGCCTCGAGAAGCTCTGGGGCGATGCTCCCGTCATCGAGCTCTAATTTCGGCGTATCGCCACACGGGGTTTACGCAAAAGGGCAGGCTATAGTGCCTGCCCTTTCTCATATCCGCAGTGTATTCTGCTCTTCGCTCGCTATATCCGGCGGGTGAGCGTGGCGTAGTGCTTGTACAGCGCTGCGAATTGGCCACGGTACTTCGGCGCCCACGGTTTATCTCGGCCGCAGAAGTGTAGGATCGCCGTGTTGTTTATAACCCAATCGAGCGTTGCCTCGCCGCCGGTACGGATGATGTTGTCGGGGTATTTCCGCGCGTCGTAATTCCACACCTGGTCGGGGACGAGCAATGTGTGCTCGCTATACAGGGCGTTGAAGATGTCCTGGTCGGGGAAGATCAGCTTTCGCTCGTTATCCATGGCAAAAGCGAAGATCTCGTCGGGGTCGATGAGTGCTTTGGCTCGCGGCATGTCCATGAGGATCACGCCGGTGTTGAAGTAGAGCTCGTTCGTGTTGAGGCGCACGTTGTTGAGAGCCGTTGCCGGATGGATCGCATCGGTATGGGATGCGGCGGCGAATACGCAGTCTCCCAGTTCGATGTCGAAGAGCGGCGTGAGCGGGTTGATGATGAGGATGTCGGGGTCGAGATACAAGGCTCGGTCTATGTTGGCGTCGATGACATGCGGCGCCAGCATGCGGTAGTACATCTCTTGCGGGTATCGCTCGCTTGAACGTGCATGCGCGAAGAGCGCCTGGTCCACCATGCGAGGTGCCAGCTCGATCTCGATACGCCCGCAATAAACTGCAAGAGACTCGAGCGCCGCCTGCGGGATACCGCGGTGAAGGAGCCAGACACGGATGATTTCAGCTCGGTTATTTGCACACAGCGACAGCAGCATGGTGCGAAGCGGGCCGAGATACCCCTCGTCACAGGTAACGACGATTTCGAGGGTGCGCTGCGTCATGGGTCTCCTTAACAAGGTCGATGCATGTTGGGGCCGCAAGCCACTTGCGAGCCACGTCCTCTCTTGTACCCGCAGCTCGATGCGTAATCGGGTGCAGGTGCAAATTACTCTTCACGTTGGATGGGCGTCCTTGTGGCGTGCGGATACGCCGATGTGTAATTTGCACCCGTCCCCAATTACACATCTTCGGGTGCATGTTGCGTGAGGAACTTCGCGGGGTCGACGAGGTCGCCGCCAAAACGGGTGCTTCGCCCAAAGGACACGGCATCGTTGCCAAAGCGCTCGCGTAGGGCGTCGAGCGTGACGGCGAGATCGCGCTTGTCGCTCGCCATGGCGCCCCGTTCATCGACGGTGCAAAAGAGGTCGGTCTGAATCCCATGGGGGTCTGGCCCAAAATCGCTCACGCCCACGCCGGCGAGGCGGATATGCATGCCCTCGGTCCATATCGAGGCCAGTAGATCGCATGCGACCGCTCCGAATACGTTTTCATCGTCGGTTGCGTGTGCGAGCTTGCGCTGGATCGTCCTGCCTTCGCCAAAGGAGTACTTAAGCTTGAGCGTGACGGTGCGCCCCGCCAGTCCGCGCCGACGGAGCCTGGCGCCCACCGATTCGGAGAGCAGCTGTATCGCTGCCTTGACATCACTCGGATCGGTAAGGTCGTTCGCGAAGGTCCGCTCGTTGCTGATGGATTTGACGTCGTCGGGTGCATCGATGGCCCGAACTTCGCTGACTTCGAGCCCTGCGGCCCTTCGACGCACGAGCTCGGTGTTAACGCCGAAGATGGGGGAGAGGAGGCCGTCGGACGCTTCTGCAAGCTGCCCGAGCGTCCGTATCCCCACGCGCGTAAGCGCGCTTTCGGCAGCGGCTCCGATGCCGCTCATGGCGCGGACGGGCAGCGGCGCGAGAAATCCGCGCTCGGTTCCCGGTGTCACGATGGTGAGCCCGCGGGGTTTGTCGCGCTCGCTTGCGATCTTTGCGACGGTCTTGTTGCGGCCCAATCCGATCGAGCAAGTGACGCCCAATCTGGACACGCGTTGCGAGATACGCTGCGCTATCTGGATGGGATGTTCGTCGCAAAACCTGCCGGGACTGATGTCGAAGAACGCCTCGTCGATGGACACGCGATCGACGAATGGGGTCTCATCTGCGAGAATGGCCATGACGCGCGCGCTCATCTCGCGATAGCGATCGAAGTGGCCGGGCGTCCAGATGGCCTCGGGGCACAGGCGTTTGGCCTGGGCGGACGACATGGCCGAGCGAACACCGTAGACTCGCGCCTCATATGAGCACGTGGAGACGACGCCGCGTTTTTCGGGCGAACCGCCCACGATCACGGGCTTTCCGCGCCATTCTGGATGATCGAGCTGCTCGACGCTCGCAAAGAACGCATCGAGGTCCATCAGCCCGATTGCGGGGCCGTTCCACGAGCCGAAGAGCTCTGGGGCGAGACCGTATGTATGTTCGCTTGTGTTCATGCTGTCAGTATATCGACAATTGCCGATGTACGCTGCATGAACATGCTTGCAATCGCGCAAATCTCAGATAAGATATGGATTTGCTTGCGACTTTCCAAATGAAGCCGGTCTCAAACGCTTCCCGTCGAGTCGTTTGGCACGGTAATTGTCCTGGTTAGGAATGCAGCAATCGCTGCGCAAAAGAAGGAGTTTGCATGGCTGTCAAGATTCGCCTCGCTCGTCATGGTTCCAAGAAGCGTCCGTACTACCGCGTCGTCGTCGCCGATTCCCGCACCCGTCGCGATGGTCGCCCCATCGAGGAGGTCGGTCGTTACAACCCGATGACCACCCCCAAGACCATCTCCCTCGACCTCGAGAAGATCGCCGACTGGCAGTCCAAGGGCGCTCAGCTCACCGACGCCGTCGCCGCTCTGGTGAAGGCCGCCAACGAGGGCGAGAAGGCCGCCGCTGCCCCCAAGAAGTCCAAGAAGCAGCTCGCCAAGGAGGCCGAGGAGGCCGCTCGTAAGGCCGAGGAAGAGGCCGCTGCCGCTGCCGAGGCTTCCGAGGAGTAAATCGTGTCTGAGGAGCTGCTCTTGGAATCCCTCGTTGATGAGGCCATCGACGCCACCGAGGCGGAGGAGCTCGTCTCCGACCGTATCGCCGATCTCGTTGAGTATCTCGTCTGCAGCATCGTCGACGATGCCGACGGCGTTTCGCTCGAGGTGATCGACGGTGCCGACTCGTCGACCATCGAGGTCACCGTCGCCGAGGGCGACGTGGCCAAGGTCATTGGTCGCCACGGTCGCACCATCAAGGCCATCCGTACGCTCGCCCGCGCCCTCGCTGCTCGTCTCGACACTTCCGTCGAGGTCGAGGTCCTGGGTTAGGCCCGTGCGCGCCGCCTATAAGAACATCGCCCGTGTGGTTCGCCCGCACGGCACCAAAGGGGAGGTTCTCGTGGCTCCGCTGCGAGGCCTTCCCCTTTTGCTTACCGAGTCGATGCGGGTGCATCTGACTCCGCCCGCCCTCAAGCGGGAGCGCACCTCGACCGTCGAGTCCCTCTCCGTCACGCCCGAGGGCGCCCGTGTGCGCTTCTCCTGCGCTCGTAATCTCGATGACGCCGAGAGCTTGACGGGTTGCTATGTCCTCGCATCCTGCGATGACTTCGAGCTCGGTCGTCTCGATTCGGCCGTTGGGGACCTGCTGGGCCGCTCTGTCGTCGATGAGCGTTTCGGTGATTTGGGCTCTATCGTCGAAGTCATGGAGACCCCTGCGAACGATGTCTGGGTGCTGGATGGTTCATCGCACGGGGAGGTCCTTATGCCCGTTATCGACGAGGTCATCGTCGAGCTGCCCGAAGAGGGGGCCATCACCGTCCACATCATGGACGGTCTGCTCGATCTCTAAACGCTGAGAGGAGTGCTCATGCTCATCGAGACCCTCTCGGTCTTTCCCG
>URWW01000018.1 GCA_900551665.1 uncultured Collinsella sp.
CCAGCGAACCCGCTACGAGAACATGCCCGTAAGGTAATCGTTCAGACGCTTGTCGCGGGGCCGCTGGAAGATTTGGTCGGTCTCGCCGCACTCGACCATGTCGCCCATGTAGAAGAAAGCGGTGCGGTTGGACACGCGGCTCGCTTGTTCCATGTTGTGCGTCACGATCACGATGGCGCGCTCTTTGACCACGCTCTGCATGAGCTCCTCGATCGCCAGGGTCGAAATCGGGTCGAGGGCCGAGCAGGGCTCGTCGAACAGGATGACGTCCGGATGCATGGCGAGCGTACGGGCGATGCACAGACGTTGCTGCTGACCACCGGAGAGCGAAAATGCGCTCTGGTTCAACTTGTCCTTAACCTCGTCCCACAGGGCGGCGCCGCGTAGAGACTCCTCGACCAGGGCATCGAGATTCTCCTTGCCACGCAGGCCGTGGCGCTTGGGCGCGAACACGATGTTCTCGTAGATCGTCTTATGGAACGGGTTCGGCTGCTGGAACACCATGCCGATCGAACGGCGCAGCTCGTAGAGATTCTCCTCGCGCGTGTTGATGTTGCGCCCGTCGTAGATGATCTCACCTTCGACGCGGCAACCCTTGATCTCACGATTCATGAGGTTCAAGCTGCGCAGGAACGTGGACTTGCCGCAGCCGGACGGGCCGATCAACGCGGTGATCTCACCCTTGTGAAACGCCAGTGAGGTATCGTGCAGCGCGTGGTTCGAGCCGTAATAGACGTTGACGCCATGCGTCTCGAGCACGACCTCGGAGGTGGGGGCCATCTCGGCGGCTGCGGTGCCGATGACCACCTGGTCCATGGCGGTCTCGCCCGTAATCACTTCACTCATTCGGCGGTCATCCTTTTTGCCAGGGCCTTGCCCGCGAGGCGGGAGAGCACGTTGAACAGAAGCACGCAGATCATCAGCAAAGCGGCGGTGCCCCAGACGATATGCTGGGCCTCGGGGCTGCCCTCGCCGTAGATCTTGTAGATGTGCACCGCGAGCGACTCGCCGGGGCGGAAGATATTCCAGGCGCACGTGGGACTGGAGAAGTTGAGCGTGAGGAAGTTCAGGCGCACCGGGCTCGACATGCCGGAGGTGAACAGCAGGGCCGCCGCCTCGCCGAACACGCGGCCGGCGGAGAGCACGACGCCCGTGACGATGGCGGGCATGGCAGCCGGGATGAGCACGTGAACCGTGGCCTCCCAACGCGTAAGGCCCATGGCCAGGCACGCGTCACGCTGGTGCTGGGGCACGTCCTCGAGCGCCTGCTGGATGACGCGCACCAGAATCGGGATATTGAACATGGTGAGCGCCACGGCGCCGGAGATGATCGAGTACTTCCAACCGAAGTTCACGGAGAACACGAGGAAGCCGAACATGCCAACGACGATGGACGGCAGCGAGGACAGGGTCTCGATGGCCGTGCTCGCAATCGCGGTGATGGGACCGTCCGGAGCGTACTCGGTAAGGAACACCGCCGCCCCAAGGCTCACCGGCACCGAGATCAGCAGCGTGATGACAAGCAGGTAGAAGGAGTCGAACAGCTGATAGGCAACGCCGCCGGCCGCGCCGTTGGAACGGCTCGGCTGCGTGAGGAAGCCCGGGGTCAGCAGGGTGGAGAGGCCCTCGTAGAGGATATAGGCCACCATCGACACGACGATGAACATGACAAAACACGCGATGCCGGTCAAAACGGCGGTGGCGATGCGGTCGCCGCGCTGGGCGCGCAGGATGTGGCCCTCGTCGATGGCGAGCGGGCGGGGTGCACCGGAAGCAGGTGCCTGAGTGGTGGTGCGCTTATCAGCCACGGGACTTCGCCCCCTTCTTGCCAATCATATGGATGATCAAGATGAAGATGAGCGACATGCCCATCAGCAACAGGCCGAGAGACCACAGCACGTCCTTCTGCACCGATCCGTCGGCGTAGATCGCCATACTGGTGGTGAGGGTCGTGGTGATGGTCGAGGCCGGAGACAGCAGAGACAGCGGCATGACCTCGGCACCACCGATAACCATGCGCACGGCCAGCGTCTCACCAAAGGCACGTGTCATGCCAAGGATGACCGCGGTCATGAGGGAGGGCATCGCGGACTTGATCACGACGTGGCGAATGGTCTGCCAGCGCGTGTATCCGAGCGCGAGCGAACCCTGACGATAGCCATCGGGCACGGCGCGCAGGGCGTCCATGGAAAGTGTGGTCACCGTCGGCAAGATCATGATGGCCAGCACGACGGCGCCGGGTAGGATGCCCATGCCGGTCTGCGTGCCGAAGATGGCCTTGCAGGCGGCGACGACCACGTGGAAGCCGATGAGGCCGAACACGACGGAGGGAATACCCACGAGCAGCTCGACGAGCGGCTGGAAGATCTTCTTGCCGAAGTCCGGGCGAATCTCGACCGCAAAGATCGCCGACCCGATGGCGATGGGCAGCGCGATGGCGGTCGACAGCAGCGTGACCGCGAACGACGTGACGATGAGCGGCAACGCCCCGGTCTGCGGCAGACCGGTCTCGGGATCTATGTTGGCAAGGCTCCAATCGGTCCCGGTGAAGAAGCCGACGAAGTCCACGCCGTCCTTGAAGAAGGTGGAGAGGCCCTTTTGCGCGACCATGACGATAAGCGCGAGGACCAGCAATGTCACGAGCGCGACGCACGCGCCCGTGACACCAAAACCGACCTTCTCAAGGTTGCGCTTGGGCATCTGTTTTGCCATGACGCACCTTTCGAAAGGATATGTGAAGAGGGTCTTACTTCTCGGTGACGACGCCGTTCGCGTCCTTCACCACGGCCATCTTGGAGACCGGGATGAAGCCCTGCTCGGCAACGAGCTCGCCCTGGACGTCATCGGAGAGCATGTACTCGAGGAAAGCCTTGGTAGCGTCGTCGGCGTCCTTGGCGCAGTACATGTGCTCGGTGGCCCAGATCGGGAAGGAGTTGTCGAGGACGTTCTCGCTCGCGGGTTCCACGCCGCCAACCTTGATAGCGGTGAACTTGGAGTCATCGAAGTGAGAGAAGTCGATGTAGGAGATGGCGTTGTCGGTGGAGCCCATCAGGGTCTGGACGTCGCCGGACTTGTCCTGCTCGGGCTGGGCGGGCTTGTAGGTGTTCTTCTCGTCACCGAAGACGGCAGCCTCGAAGGTGGCACGGGTGCCGGAGCCCTCCTTGCGGTTGACGACGACGATCTCGGCGTCCTCGCCGCCGACCTCGCTCCAGTTGGTGATGGTGCCACCGAAGATGCCCTTGAGCTGCTCGAGGGTCAGGTCATCGACGGCGACGTTCTTGGAGACGATCGGGCCCATGCCCACGACGGCGACCTCGTGGTCGACGAGCTCGGCGGCGGCATCGGCGTCGAGCTTGGTCTCGGCGAAGACATCGGAGTTTCCGATGGTCACGGTGCCGGAGGACACGGCGGTGAGGCCTGCGCCGGATCCGTTGCCAGAGCCGGAGATCACGCAGTCGGGGTTCTCGTTCATGAACTGCTCGGCCGCAGCCTCGACAAGGGCCTGGAAGGAGGAGGCGCCGTCGTAGGTGACCTCGCCCACGACGCCCGCGGCGGCGTCGGCGGAACCAGCGGCAGGGGCCTCAGAACCACCGCAGCCAGCCAGGCCGAGACCGGCCACGGCGGCGACACCGCCGGCAAGGCCGAGGAAGGAGCGACGAGAGCAGGAATAATCGAACATGGTTCTCCCTTCGAGAGCAACATCGGCGTGATTTCGCGCCGGACGGAATAACTGGGGTCCATCTTCATCCCCATGAGGCGTGTTCGGGCCCCATCCGTCGTACGGCAAGCACGATACCGCGCGCTCGCCGCTCATCTGCCCTCGTTCGCCGTCTCTTACGGCACTCTGACCGAGCATTACCACGTGCTTTGACCCGCCTTACAAGCGGCTTACATATGAAAAGGCGGTGTCACGTTCGACCGTGACACCGCCTTCTGCGGAATATGATGCTTCTTCTTCCGAGCAACTCACATTTCAACCGCTCAACGCCCTAGTGCTTCTTTTTCGGGCGCTTCTTCTTGGCGGGCTGATCCGCCTTCTTGGCGCTCGGAGCATCGTGGCGCTTGCGGTACAGATGCCCGCCGAACACCATCGACACGACGATAATGGCGATATAGAAGAGCTGCTCCCAGATATTCGGGGCCTCCATGCTAGAACTCCAATTCGTTCAAGCGTACGAGCGCGATGATATACATCTTGAGGGCGTCTCGCAGGAGCTGCTCGTTGGCGGCCTCGTTCGGGCCGTGCATGCTGCCCGCCCACGCGGGGAGCTCCAGGCTATTGTCCTCGGGGCCAAACGAGACGGCGCTCTTAAAGTTGCGCGCATAGGTACCGCCGCCCATGGAGAAGGGCTCTGCAGGCTTGCCCGTGACCTCACGGTACGTGTTGAGCAAGGCGCGAACCGCCGGGCTGTCAGCGGAGACGCTGAAGGGCTCCTTGGCACGGCCGGCGATGAACTCCGCGCCAAAGCGCGACGCATGGGCTCCGCAGATCATGGTCATCTCATCGGGGGTGGTGGAGTCGGGATAACGGACGTCGATGGTCTGGAGGATATGTCCGTCAGCCACCTCAATCGTACCGGCGTTGCAGGTGAGGGCGCCGAAGGCATCGCTCTCGGCGGCGATGCCAAGCCCCTCCCCCGCCGTGCCGTCATGCACCACGGAGAGCAGATCAAGATAGGAGCGCTCCGCGGGATCGAACAGATCGGGCTGAGCATCCATAACCTCGTGCAGGTAGCCTACCACGAGCGCGATGGCGTTGATCGTGCCCTCAGGAAGAGAGGCGTGCCCGCCGATACCCTGAGCGAAGATGCGCGTACAGCCCTCGCCGGCATCCTCGAGCGTGATGCGATCCGCATTGGCCTGCGGAGCGGGAAGCTCGGACAGGGGCACGGCGATGATGCACTCGGACTGGCTGGGGATGGCGTTGGTCGCCTCGGCGCCGCTCCAAGAGCAAATGATGCCGTTCTCGATCTTCGCGCTCTTGAACGTGCCGCCAAAGCAGCCCTTCTCGGCATTGCACACAGGGAACTCGGCATCGGGGGTAAAGAGGAACAGTGGCTGCTCATGACCGGCCAGGTAGTGCTTAACGTCGGTCATGCCCACCTCCTCGTCGCAGCCGAGCAGCGCACGGAACGTGTAGCGCGGGGTGATGCCCTCACGCAGGAAGAACGCACCAGCATAGAGCGACAGGACAGCGGGGCCCTTGTCGTCGATCACGCCGCGGCCGAGCAGCCAGCCCTCACGACGCTCCATGGAAAACGGATCGGTATTCCAACCGGGCCCAGCGGGAACGACATCGACATGCGCGATGGTGGCGATCTGCTCTTCACGCTCGCCCGGGATGTCTGCGATTCCAACATAGCCGTCATCGTCGGTCACCTCGTACCCCAGGCGCTCGGCGATGCCCAAGCTGCAATCGAGCGCGTCACGCACGGGTCGGCCGAACGGAGCGCCCGGTTCGGCCGCCGAGGCGTCGGCGACGGACGGATATGCCACCAGGGAGGCGATGTCGGAAACGACATCCTCCCAGACTTCATCGACATATTTCTCAACGCTCTCCATCACATCCGCGCGCATGGGCGCTCCCTTCCCTCAGGTGATTCAGCAATGAGTAATTATGCCCAATAAATCAGGCGGCAGGCGATGGCGCGGACAAATGACCGATCCAAATACCGCCAACGGCAAGCTGCACCGGCTACCACACGCCCAAAACGCGACCCACTTCGAGCATGTCCTTACATGCGGCGACCGCGCCAGCCTCCTCGAGCTCGCCAGGGACAGCGGCGCCCGAATAGATGCCGATACAGGGAATCCCGAGCTCGGCGGCACCCCGCACGTCATACATGCGATCCCCCACCATCACGGCGTCGGCACTAGTCGCACCCAGGGCATCGAGCGCCGCGGCGATTGACTCCGCCTTGGTCTCGCGAAAACCGGGGATGCGCCCCGCAACGGCTTCGAATTGCGTGACGCCGAGGGAATCGAGCAACTTGCACGTCGGCGCCTCGACGCGCGACGTCGCCACAGCCAAACGCTTGCCAAGGACCGCCAGCGCATCGAGAAGGTCGGCAGTATGCGGGAAAAGCGGAATATCCGCCGGCGTGACCGTGCGCTCAAACAGCGCGCGATACTCGGCGGCAACAACCTGCGTCTCTTGCTCCCCCATGTCCGTGACGAGCTTGATCCCGATCTCAAACGGCGGCCCAATCAGAGGCAGCATCTGATCTTCGCTGAGCTCATACCCGTGATTCGAAAGGACCGTTCCCACCGCGCGCATAATGGCCGGCCGAGTATCGGCGACCGTGCCGTCAAAGTCGAACAGCACCACGGGCCTCTCGTGTATCGGCAAGCCGTCGAATTCATGCATGGGCTCAACTCACACCTTTCCAAACATCCTTTTCTTTATGAAAAAGACCCCGGCGGACACATGCCCGTCGGGGTCTGCAGCGAACCTAGGGTTCAAAGGCGATATGCCGGAGATTTACTCGGCGTCCTCGGCCTTCTCCTCACCCTCGAGCGGGGTGACCTCGATCTCGATGCCGAGGGTCTCGGCAGCGGACTTCATGGACAGGGAGATGCGACGACGGTCGAGGTCGATCTCCATGACCTTGACCTGGACCTTGGAGCCCACAGCGGTGACCTGGGCAGGCTGGTCCACGTGCTTGTTGGCCATCTCGGAGATGTGCACGAGGCCCTCGATGCCGTCACCGAGGTCGACGAACGCGCCGAAGGGCACGAGCTTGGTGACGGTGCCCTCGACGATGGCGCCCACGGGGTACTTCTTGACCAGGGCACGCCACGGATCCTCGGTGGTCTGCTTGAGACCGAGGGAGATGCGCTCGCGGTTCAGATCGACGTCGAGCACCTCGACCTCGACCTCCTGGCCGACCTTGACGACCTCGGAGGGGTGGTTGACGTGGTTCCAAGAGAGCTCGGAGATGTGGATGAGGCCGTCGATGCCGCCCAGATCCACGAAGGCGCCGAAGTCCACGATGGAGGAAACGGTGCCCTTGAGGCGCATGCCGCTCTTGAGCTTGGAGAGGATCTCGGAGCGCTCGGCCTTGCGGGACTCCTCGAGGACAACGCGGCGGGAGAGCACGACGTTGTTGCGGTTGCGATCCATCTCGATGACGCGAGCCTCGATGCGGGTGCCGAGGTAGGAGGTGAGGTCCTTCACGCGGCGAAGGTCAACGAGGGAGGCGGGCAGGAAGCCGCGCAGGCCGATGTCGAGGATAAGACCGCCCTTGACGACCTCGATAACCTCGCCCTCGACGTTCTCGCCGGCGTTGAACTTCTCCTCGATGCGGTTCCAGGCACGCTCGTACTCGGCGCGCTTCTTGGAGAGGATGAGGCGGCCGTCCTTGTCCTCCTTCTGGAGCACGAGCGCCTCGATGGAGTCGCCCAGCGCCACGAGGTCGGCGGGGTTGGCATCCTTGCGGATGGAGAGCTCGCGGACGGGAATGACGCCCTCGGACTTGAAGCCGATGTCGACGAGGACCTCGTCGCGCTCGATCTTCACAACGGTGCCGTTAACCAGGTCGCCCTCATCGAAATCGGTGATGGAGTTGTCGATGAGGTTGTTCATCTCCTCGGTATCGACGTCGTCGAGGGAGAAGATGGACGAGTTCTGAATCTCACTCAAAGGTGGACCCCTTTCGAACTACGGGGCCCCGATTACCTGACCTGCAGATGGTTGCTTGCAAAGAGCGGACGAGCCGCCAGCGCGCGCGCACCGTTTGGAACAATCTCGGGGGCCGACAGATACTGACGTGAACTATAAACATTCACGGTTCATTAGAGTACGTTGAATCCCCATCTATTTCAAGCATAAAGTGCGATTTTTTCGTCCACGGCGGCAAACCGCCCGGGAATCGACGCGCACAATTTCAAACCCTCACGTAAAATGGCGTTGTTAAAACGTTTTGCGCCTGGGAGCCCCTGTGTCCACAATTCAAGAAGTAGCCAAGCGAGCCGGAGTATCCGCAGGAACTGTCTCGCGTTATCTCAACGGCCATCAACTTAAGGCCGCGAATCAAGACCGCGTAGAAGCGGCAATCCGCGACCTTGGCTACCGCAGCAACTATCTAGCCCGAAGCCTGCGCTCCAATCGGAGCATGTCGATCGGTCTTCTCATCAACAATATGCTCAACCACTTTGCGGTCAGCGTTGTCGCTCAGGTGGAGCGTCAAATGGAACTTAACGACTACAATATCATCCTCAGCGGCTTTCGCGAGGAACAAGATATCTTCGTTCATAAACTCGCGAACCTCATCGATCGACGTGTGGATGGACTCATCCTCTTCGAACCGATTGAGGACGACCGAGCACGTAAACTCATCGAGCAGAGCGGCATTCCCACACTTTCCATTTCAAACCCCCTCCCCTATGCATGTGTCGACAACATGCTTGCATCCACGCGCAAAAGCTGTCGTAAGGTCACACGCCGCATGATCGATATGGGGCACACGCGCATTGGCATTCTCGCCGCTTCGCAGGAAGAATATGTCTCACGTGAACGCCTCGCCGGCGTACTTGAGGCATTTGATGACGCAGGGCTACCTCGGAATAAAGCCGTTGTTCGCATTGGAGACTACTCACGCGAGTGCGGCTATCGCGACATGATGCACCTCTTAAACGAGGACCATGTCGACTGTGTGTTCGCTCTCAACTACGGCAGGGGCCAAGGCGCACAGCAGGCGCTAAGCGAACTTGGTTTGCGCATCGGCCAGGACGTCTCTTTCGCCTGTTACGACTATCTCGACACTAAAACCTATTTTCACCCCAGCATTACCACAGTGTGCCCGCCGTCACTCGAGATCGGGACCAAGGCGGCGCAAGAGATTCTCTCCATGATCAAAGAGGGGCGCTTGGGTACAGGGCGCACGACCTACACGGATGAAGATATAGCCTGGCTGCCTTCCATCATTGAGCTGAACAAAGAATAGAGCGTAGGCCCAAAATCGATAGCCCGTCACTTCTCACGATAGCCATCGGTAGGAAGCCGACGCCACACAGCAAGGGCCCCGCAGCCACGTACGGCTGCGGGGCCCTATTCGCTGCTACCGAGCGCAGTGCGACTAAGCGCTCTTCTTTGCAAGGTCGATGAACTTTCCGGCCAAGATCTTGAAGGTCTCGGCGCTCATCAACTGGTCCTCGGCATGAATCAAGATGATACTGGGCTCGACATGCTCGCCAGAGGCCTCCTGGGCGATCATCTCACCGTGCTTGGCATGGCCGGTCAAGAAGAACTGCTCGCCCTCCGCTACGCGAGACTCGGCCTCATCAATCTTGCCCTCACCAGCAAGGTCGATGGCCTCGATGAAGCAGCTTCGTGCGGACCCGACGTTTGCGATGATCTCGAAACACGCCATGTCGATTTTGCTCATATCTTCCATCTCATTACTCTCCATCTGCGGCGTCATTGGCCGCATCGGCACTATCTTTCGGACAAGCGGGCATCGAAACGCCCTCGCCCGCAGAATCCACGTGCTGTTTGATGTACGCTTCCATTTCTCGCAGGCGTTTTTTGATCTTGCGCTTGGCGAAGGGGCTGTACAGGGTGCCCATCAGCTTGCCGTTCAGGTCGTTCAGGGCCTTCTCCCCAGCGTAGGTCTCCTCGTAAACCACTTCCACGGCATCCTGCCCGTCCACGGGCTCGATCTCATAGCGAACGGTATTCACTCCCTGAGACGAGATGATGGATGCCGCATAACGATGAGGCGGCTCAAACTCGGTGATCTTGGTAGTGACATGTTGGGTCCCACCGAGCTTGGAGCTCAATGTCTTCTGATAGGAGAATCCAGCCTTCAACTTCTTGGCAGGAACTTTCTTCCCACGTGCCTGTTCGGCATCGAATAGAACGGACGTGGCGATGCTGTCGAAGAGATCCTCCGCGCGTACATCCATCTTGACCTGTACTTTCATTACCCCTCCTTGCGTGTGGCCTGGATAGACGGCCCGCGCACCGGCGCGCTAGAAGCCGCGCGACTCGGCGAGCTGCTTGTACCAACGCCCGCTTTTCTTGATGCGTCGCTTTTGGGTCTCGAGGTCGAGTTCGACAAGACCGTAGCGATTCTTGTAGGCGTTGAGCCAGCTCCAGCAGTCAATGAAAGTCCATAGGTGGTAACCGATGCAATTCGACCCCTCATCGATACCGCGGGCAAGCTGTGTCAGATGCTCCTTGATGAACTCGATGCGGTAATCGTCCTGAATCGAACCATCAGGGCCCCGGAATGCCTCTTCGCCCTCGACACCCATACCGTTCTCCGAGACGATCCATTCGATGTTCCCGTAATTATCGCGAATATTGCACGCGATATCGTATAGGGCCTCGGGATAAATCTCCCACCCACGATGCGGATTCATACGACGGCCGGGCATCGCATAAACGTCATAGTAATAGGACGGCATGAACGGAGCCTCGGGATTGGGCAGGCTCGCACGCGCACAGACGCGAAGCGGCTGATAGAAGTTGACGCCCAGATAGTCCACCGTATGCTCGCGAATGATGGCAAGGTCTTCATCGCACGTGTCGGGCATCAGGCCATGCTTCGCGACCAGCTCGACGAGTTCGGGGTCGTACGCGCCCTTCACACTCGGATCGAGGAAGCTCTTGTTGGCGAACAGCTCCGCGATATGGGCAGCCTGAACATCGGCAGGGTTGTCCGAACGCGGATAGGCGGGCGTGAGGTTCAAAACGATGCCGATCTTGGCATCGGGAACGATCTCATGACATGCGCGAACCGCGAGCGCGCTCGCAAGGGCCGTATGGTACGCAACCTGAACGGCGGCTTTAGGATCGACCTTGCACGGATAGTGATACTGCTGAAGATACCCGCACTCAACGTGGACAATGGGCTCGTTGAAGGTGTACCAGCGCTTGACGACATCCCCGAACAGCTCGAAGGCACAGCGGGCGTAGCGCGCATACAGGTCGACGACCTCACGGCTCTCCCAGCCGCCGCGCTCCTGGAGAACGGCGGGCATATCAAAATGGAACAGATTCACGAACGGCTCGATGCCCTCGTCCCGCAACGTGGAAAAGACGCTGCGGTAGAAATCGACCGCCTCGGGATTGGGCTCGCCCTCCGGATCCGGCAGCAAACGCGACCAGCTGATCGAGGTGCGGAAGGAATTCTGGCCCGTCTCATGCAGAAGCTCGATATCCTCACGCCAGTGCTCGAAAAACGTCGAGGTGTCGGCAGGGCCGATTCCCCCGTGGAACTTGTAGGGCTCCAGCTCGAACCAAAGGTCCCAAATATCCTTGGCCTTGTGCTCCGCACCGTGGGCGCCTTCGGACTGCGGGGCGCTCGTGGCACTGCCGAAGTAGAAACCCTGCGGGAAGGTTACCTCCATCGTCTTACCTCTTTCTCTTCACAAACAGGTAGATGCCGCTCACCACTACGATCACCAGGCCTCCAACGAGCAGTCCGACGCTCCTCGAAGAGCCTCCCGCGGCACCGAAATTCGACATCACGATGAAAAAGAGCCCAACGCCCATTGCGAACACGGCCCAAGGCGATCTAAATCCCATGAACGGCGATCCTTCCTTATTAGACGGCCGCCGGCATACCCAAAGATAGCCGACAGCGAACGAACGCAGCCCCCATTGGAGGGCGGGGGCTGCGCGAATCAGGTGGGCATCAGACGCCCATGAAGCTAAGCCTCGGAAGCAGGCTCTGCCGCGGCGGCCTCCGCCTTCTCCTGCTCCTTATTCGCCAAGATGACGAACGGGAGCCAGATGAGGAAGGAGACGACGAGGTTCAGCAGCGCCACCAGCGCGGCCATGATATTGCCGCCCGTTGCGAAGAACGCGTACAGGCCGACGGGCATGATCCAAGGAACCTGGATGTAGACAGGCGGAATGATGCCGGCATACGTAAAGCCGAGTGCGATGGCGGCGGTGACAACCGGAACCAGGACCCAGGGGAAGAAATAGAGCGGATTCAGAACGATCGGCATACCGAAGATAACGGGCTCGTTGATGTTGAACACACCCATAGGCGCAGCCAGCTTGGCGATCGTCTTGGAATCCTCGCGCTTGGAGAAGAACAGGATTGCGATGATCAGGCCGAGGGTGACACCGGAACCGCCCATCATCGTGTACGCATCAAAAGAACCACGCGTCCACATGTAAGGAAGCTGGGAGATATCGCCGGTGGCATTCCAAACGGACAGGTTCTCGAGCAGGGCCGGGGTGTAGATACCCTCGGTAATAGGTGCGAGAACGTTCATGCCGTGGATACCGAAGAACCAGAAAAGCTGAGCGAGGAACTCAACGAGCAGAACGGTGAAGAAGCCGGAGGACATACCGAGCAACGGGCGCTGAATGAACTCGGAAATCAGGTCATTCGGATAAGAACCGGAGACCACAACGCAAACCTGGGTCACGATTGCGGAGAAGAAAATGGCGGCAACGCCGGGGATCATGGCCACGAAAGCGTTGTTGACCGCAGGGGGCACAGAGTCGGGAAGCTTGATCGTGAGCTTGGCCTGGATCAGCTTGATGTAGATCATGGTGCAGACCAGTCCGAAGATCAGGGCGGTAAAAAGACCCGTAGCGCTGGTGAGCGCCGTGGAGATCATGCTCGGAGCGGTGACATTCATCGTGACGGCTCCGGCGTCAGTCACGGCAAGACCGGTGAGACCGGCTGCCTCGAGACCCTTAACAGCCTCAGGGGCGACATCTGCCAGGGTATAGGCGAACTCGGGGGCGAAGTTCATCGTGGCGACAACGGAGGCCAGGGAAACCGCCGCACCGGAAATGGGCGAAACCTCGTAGGACTTGCACAGGTGATAACCGAGCGCGAAGGCGAAGCATAGAGCCAAAATGGAAATCGAACCGTTGTACACGTTCACATTGACGTTAATGATCTGCGTGCAGGCGGCGGTGAAATCGTTGCCAACGCCCCACCAGGTGTTGGGCAGATCTCGGAAGAACACGTTCAAAAGAACGGCGATGGAGCCAGCCATGGTAACGGGCATGATGGAAATAAAGCCGTCGCGAATCGCCACAAGGTGACGCTGATTACCGATCTTCTGCGCGATCGGCATGAACTTCGTCTCCATCCAGTGCATGAAGCGGTCCATGAAAGATGCCATATCATCTCTCCTTACGGAATCACGGGGTGATGAGTGAAAAATGCGAACTGTCAGTCCGCTGATCGAATGGTCGAAAAACCGCCCGATTACTCGTGGCCGATAAGCTTGAGGCCCTGATCGAGTACCTTGGCGCCGTCCATCATGCCGTAGGCCATCATGTCGATGACCTCGACAGGCGTATCGCCGGCAACATCCTTGATCTTGTCCAGCAGGAAACGAACCTGCGGGCCGAGCAAGATGACATCGGCCTTCTCGGCGTTGGCCTGGGCCTGAGCCTCGGGGACGGCCCAGATGGTGGCCTCGATACCGCGCTCATCGGCGGCGGCCTGCATCTTGGAGACCATCATGCTCGTGGACATGCCGGCAGAGCAGCACAGCAAAATGTTAACCATGAGCTCTCCTCCTTTCTTTTTCCCGCACCATGCGGGAACGACTTTGCGCGACCACCGGACAAGCGATCGCAATATCCTCATCACCCCACCAAAATGATATGTCGCGGAGTGAGGAATACCCGACAGAAGACATCGCGTGCTTCGAGCGACAAGGGGCGTCCCCCATCGCTCGATACGCTTTACGCGAATTGGGGCAGATACCGCCTATGCGCCTCGATCAGCTCGTCCACCACGACATTCGCGAGCTTGTCTGAGGGGCATAGCGGATTCATCTCGAGGGCAGCGACGGCCAGGTCACGGTCGCCGGTGATGGCGGCCTCAACGACCATGCGCTCAAATCCCTTCATCATCTGCACATAGCCTGCGATACGCGGCTTAAGCTCGCCCGTGGCGAGCGGCTTGGGACCGTCGGCGGTGATGCGGCAAGCGACCTCGACGGCGCTCGACGAGGGAAGGCCCTCGATGCAACCGTTATTCCGCACGTCGACGTACTGGATGTCGCCACGATTGGTGTGTATGGACTCGATGAGGTTGCAGGCGGCATCGCTGTAACGAGCCCCGCCGCGCTGCTCGAGCTGCTTGGGCTTGATGTCGAGGTTCTCATCGCGGTAGATCTCGAACAGCTCGTCCTCGAGACGCGAGACGACCTCGCCGCGGACGTTGCCCTCCTCGAACTCCCTGAGCTCCTCGGATAGCATCTCGTCGGTATGGAAGTAATAGTTGTGGTACGGGCACGGAATGGCGCGGATACCGCGAATGAACGCGGGCGAGAACGGAATAGACATGAAGTTCTTCATGGAAAGGGCCTCGTCCTCCGAGACGTGGGCGTATTTCTCCACGGCCTCGTCAATGACGGAGACGCCGTCCACGAACACATCGGTGGCGAACACAAAGTGGTTCACGCCCTGCAGCTGAAGCTCGAGGCGACTCTCATCGACATCGAGCACGCGGGCGATGCCGGCATGCATGTTGATGGGCACATTGCACAGGCCGATGGCGCGGTCGAAGTCGGTGTAGTTGAGGATGGCCTCCTCGATCATGCCGGAAGGGTTGGAAAAGTTGATCATCCACGCCTCGGGAGCAAGCTCCTGGACCTCGCGGACGAGGTCGAGAATGACCGGGATGGTGCGGAACGCCTTGAACATGCCGCCGGCTCCGTTGGTCTCCTGACCGAGCATGCCGTGGGACAGCGGGATGCGCTCGTCGAGCACGCGGGCGGGAAGACGGCCGATGCGGACCTGGGAGGTCACGAAGTCGGCGCCGTCAAGTGCCGCGCGGCGGTCGGTCGTGAGGATGACTTTAGTGGGAAGACCGGCGCGCTTGACCATGCGCTGCGCGAGAGCACCAACCGTGTCGAGCTTTTCCTGACCCTCCGGGATGTCGACGAGCCACAGCTCGTCCACGGGGAGGTTCTCATAGCGCTTGATGAAATCCTCGACGAGTTCGGGGGTATAACTCGAGCCGCCGCCGATAGTCGCGATCTTGATGCCGCCTGCCATATGTCCTCTCCTCAATCTCGATGCACTCGGGGCCGCGCCCCATGCGAACCGCATGATCCGCACCAGCGCCAACATGCGGGCGCGGAGCGATCTGCCCTACAGCAGGACGCCGAAGCGCGACCAAGAGTCCAGGTACTCCAGGAGCATCTGCTCGTGAGCGGGCAGCGTGCCGACCACATTGCGGGTACCGTCGTCGGGCATGTCCTGGAGCACAAGCTGCAGCTCTCCCTTGTAGCGGGGGCTGGCGTTGTTGACGACCACGACATCACCGCGCATAAGGTCGCGGCCTACCGGGCGTGCAGGGATGTCGAGGTCCGCAAACTCGACTCGCGACCAAGTGCTGCGCAGCAGGTACGGGCTCAAATCGCCACGGACCTTGTGCTTGGGGTAAAGGGCGACTGTACGTTCGTTGTCGGTCAAGCCGGGATCGGCGACGGGGCGGAGCTGAACGAGGGAGCGGTCGATCTCCTCGACGGAGGCGAGCTCCTCCTCGGTGGCAAAACAGTTGGAGATGATGATGTCGTCGATGAGGCCCATGGCGGACAGATGACGCGCCTGGAAGTCGAGCGGCAGTCCGCGATGGCACTCGAGGGTAACGAGGCCCTCCTTGAGCGGCCAGGGACCGAAGGCGTCATCGCGAGGGATGCCGATGAACGCGGCGAGGTTCACGCCAAACTCTCGCACAAGGGCGCTCTCGCGCTCGAAAAAGGCGGTGTCGAGACCGCTGAAACGCTGCGGGTAGAAGTTATGGCAGGAGATGAGGCGCGCGCGATCGGGGTCGTGCGTGAGCGTCGCAGGCAGGATGCCGTCGGCGCAGCTGGCGTTGAGCTCGATCATGAGGCCGTAGGGGTTGCGCGTCATGTCCGCCACCTGGCTGGGCTGGAAGGGCTCATCCAGACGGATGCCGTCGGCGCCGATCTCGTGGAAGAACGAAAGGTCGTCGTAGGAGATGCCGAGCTTGGAGAAGACACTGGGGGCCACATCGAAGATGACCTCCATGCCGTTCGCATGAGCACAAGCGGTCAGCTGTGCAGACTCGTGTTTGACCTGCTGCGGATCCCCTTCGACCGACAGCAAGCATGAGAAAATGCGGCTGAACCCGTGTGCAGCGGCGCGCTCGATGTACGAGCAATCCTGCTCGACCGTAGAATGCTCGGGATACAGGGAAATGCCCCACTTCATACGAGAACGTCCTTCCTTTGCGTGTCTTCAGTCGCCGCGCACGACACATCTCGTGCATTTGATGATTGAAATTATATCGATTCAAGTTTTGAAGACGAGCGAGAGGGCACAAGGCCATTCTTGTGCAGAAACGTTATTTTTACCGTATTGCCAGCTATTTATATCGATTTAATTTTAGAAAGCCCATCTCAATGAAACCGTGAACGGTAGCAATTTTCCGGCAAACGGTGACGTATATACCAGGGACAAGCACCGCAAGAGGGAAGGCAGCGGCAACCGATTCGCAGACTTAAAGGGCTAGACAAACGCCGATGGGGTACAAGTGGCTCAATGCGAGCGCGCGATTCCCTCACGCCCGATTTGCCCCGCCCAACACAGAACAAGACCCAGGAGACGCTATGCCCCAGCTCAAAGCCGTCGTCTTCGACATGGACGACACGCTGCTCAGCATCAATCTCAGCGCCTTCATCGGCGTGTTCGCGCTCGACGAGGCGAACTTGCTCGCGCAGGTCGCCCGCAAACCCATCGTGTCGCTCTTCTCCCCCCTCGGCTCGGCCATGCTCGCCCTCAACAACGGCGATCGCGCACAGGGGGACACCCGCACCAACCGCCAGTTCTTCGCCGATGAAATAGAGCGCCGCTGCGGCATCCCCATCCTCGAGCCCGCCATCGCCGACATGCTCGACTTCTACGAGCGGGAGGTCCTGCCCAAGAAGAACGACCGGACCATCTCCGCACGCCCTCGCGAGGGAGCCCATGAGGCGGTGCAGACCGTGCTCGACCATGGCTTGCGCATCGCGCTACTCACCAACCCGAGCTTCTCGCGCTCCTGCATCGAATGCCGTATGGGCTGGGGCGACATGCTCGACATGCCCTTCGAACTTGTGACTACGTGGGAGAACTCAACGCGCGTCAAGCCCAGCGCCGATTACTACCGCGATTCGCTCGCCAAGCTCGGCCTCGCCCCCGAGGAGACCCTCATGGTGGGCAACGACCCCAAGCGCGACTTCCCCTCCCCCTCGATCGGCCTCAAAACGGCCTACGTGGGCACCGGCTACCAACCTCATGCGCTGTGGAACGGTAGTATGGCCGATTTCGCCAAGGACTTCGACCGTATCGAAGAACGGTTCTGCAGCGGCGAATAGGCCCTCGCGAGGAGACAAAGGCGACCGCTTTACATCGATCGAACGACGCATCCGAGTCCAAACGGCGTCGCCGAGCGCGCAATGTCGAAAAATGCACAGCTGAATCGCTTCATTTTCGACATTGCGCACTCAGCGGCGTATGACTCAGGACCGCACATGTGCCCTGGCTGCAATCGCGCGAGGTCCAAAACTCCTTACAGCCGGGTCTCGCCCGTCATGAGCTTCAAGATCTCAACATCGGTGTCCTTCATGCCCACGCGACCGACGTAGCCCATGCTCGCGATGGTCTCCTCCACCGTGCCCATCACGATGCCCTCGCCCGCGCGGAAACCGCGACCGGCCTGGGCCATATCGGCACCGAGGATCGCAGCGTCAACAGCTGCCGAGATCTTGGCGGCGCAGCTCGCCTTGGCGCCGTCGCACACGATGCCGCCCACATTGCCGAGGGTGTTGACGATGGTGGCGCCAACCTGCTCACGCGACCCGCCGCGCATCCACTCGATGGCAGCGCCCGCACCGCAACCGGCGCATACCACGCCGCAAAACGCCGAAAGCGCGCCGATGTAGCTCTTCACATGGATCGCCACCAGATCGGACAGGGCGAGCGCGCGCAACAGGCGATCGCCCTCGATGCCGAGCTCCTCGGCGTAGGTCGCCACCGGCATGGCGCACGTGATGCCCTGGTTGCCCGACCCGCACACGATCGCGACGGGCAGGGCGCAGCCGCTCATGCGGGCATCGGAACCGGCGGCAGCACGGGCGCGGGCGCGGCAGGCCACATCGTCGCCGCGCGTGGCGAGCAGCGTGCGGCCCACCTCGGCGCCCCACTCGTTGACAAGGCCCTCCTCCGAGATGGCCGTGTTGAGCGTGAGCTGGCGCTCAAGGGACTCGCGAGCACCGGAGATATCGCCGCCCTCCACGAAGTCCAGGATGATGTCGAGCGTGAGGCCCTCGAGGGGCTTGGCGGCAGGAGCCTCGGAATCGCCGGCGGACTGCACGGCGCTCATGAGCGCACAGGTGCCGGAGCAGGAATCCTCCACGTCACCGCCGCGGGCGGCGGGACACAGCTGATTGGCGGGCACGCCGTCACGCGTGCAGCGAACCACGTTCGTGTGGTGCTCGGAAATGGCGACCTCGGCCACATGGCCCAGTGCGTGCGCTTTGATCTCGATGTAGAGGTTCGGCACACCCTCGATCAGCGTCACCTCGCAGTAGCCCTCCTGGGCAAGCAGGTCGCGCGTGCGCGCTATGTCCGCCTCGCCCACGCCCTCAAGGGCCTCGAGGGCCGCCGAGGCGTCGCCGCCGACCGCGCCGAGGATCGCCGCGGCCTCGACGCCGCGCATGCCACCGGAATTGGGGACGGTGACGCTCTTGACGTTCTTGATGATGTTGCCGGAGCAACCCACCTCGAGCGATTCGGGCTCGCACCCCAGCACGAGCCGGGCAAGCGCCGCGGCATATGCGACGGCGATGGGCTCAGTGCAGCCCAGCGCGCAGATCAACTCGGAATTCAACAGGTCGCACAGCGCGCGGTCGCGCTGCTCGAGCGTCATGTCGGTCACGTTCTTGACATCCACGGCGGTCCCCTTTCGATGTGTCATTCAACTGCCTCCAAGTGTAGCAGCCCCATCTCCCCTTCTTACGGAAACGCGGTTCGACCCGCAAAGGCCGAACCGCGTTGTAGGGGGGCATATTGGACGGTCGTCGCGCCTAGCCGAAGAAGCGCTCGATCTCGATGGCCGCGTTTTCCAGGGAATCGGAGCCATGGATGATGTTCGCGTTCACGTCGTTGGCAAAGTCGCCGCGAATCGTGCCGGGGGCCGCGTCGAGCGGGTTGGTGGCGCCCATGAGGGTGCGCATCTTGGAGACGGCGGAGAGGCCGGACACGACCATCTTCACCACGGGGCCGCTCGTCATGAAATCGACGATGTCGCCGAAGAACGGCTTGTCGGCCAGATGAGCGTAATGCACCTTGACGAGGTCCTCGTCAAGCTCGCACTTCTCCATCTTCTCAATGGTGAGGCCGCAACGCTCGATACGGTCGATGATGAGGCCCGTCTTGCGGTCACGGACGGCATCGGGCTTGATCATGATGAAGGTCTTCTCGATATCTGCCACGGGTTCCCCTTTCGATGGGAGGGCTGGAAACGCGCCTTGCGCGCCGTATGTTCGCTACGCCATGGTACCCAAAGCGCAAGGGCAGAAAACCACATTTCGACAAAGGGCCCAGCTGAAACGTTTCCTCACGCGAACATGCACCGCTCGCCCACGAAACCACCATCATCAAGCCGTCCGATCAGGCGCCCTCCCCCATGGGGACGAGGGACGAAATCCCCTCGAGATACGCCTCATCCGCGACGAGCGTTGCCCGAACCAAGCGCATCTGCTCCCTCACGGCGGAGGGAGACGTGCCGCCCAAGGTCGCGCGCGCACCGACGATGGCGTCGATATCGAGAGATGAGACGATATCGGGGCCGAACAGGGGGCTCGCCTCCTGGAAAACGGCGAGAGGCAGGTCGTCGAGCCGACATCCGCGCTCCTCACATACGAGCACCAAGTGCCCGACAATCTCATGTGCCTCGCGAAACGGCATGCCCTTCTTGGCGAGGTAATCGGCGACGTCCGTCGCCGCGAGATGCCCGACCTCGCAGGCCGCGCGCATGGCTTCGGCGTTGAACGTGCAGGTGGAGATCATCCCCGCCATGACGGCGAGGCTCTGGGAGAGCGTGCGGGCGGAATCGAGCATGCCGCCCTTGTCCTCTTGCAAGTCCTTGTTGTATGCCAGCGGCAACCCCTTGCACGTCACCAGCAGCTGCAGGAGATTGCCGTAGACGCGACCCGTCTTTCCCCGGATGAGCTCCGCGAAATCGGGGTTCTTCTTTTGGGGCATGATCGAGGACCCCGTGGAGTATGCATCGGAAAGGGTGATGTAGCCGAACTCCGAGCTGCTCCACAGCACGATCTCCTCGGCGAGGCGGGAGAGGTGCATGGCCATGGTCGAACATGCGAAATGCAGGTCCAAAATGAAATCTCGATCAGAGACCGCATCGAGCGAGTTGCAGATGACGCGAGAAAACCCCATCTCGTACGAGGCCGCGACGCGATCGATCGGATACGTGGTCCCAGCGAGCGCCGCCGCCCCCAACGGGGATGCATCGGCCGCTTCGAAGGCCGCGGTCAACCGATGGAAATCGCGCTCGAACATCCAGTAGTACGCGAGCAGATGGTGCGAGAGGAGAACGGGCTGCGCGTGCTGGAGATGCGTCATGCCCGGCAAGACCACGCCCTCGTTGTCGCGCGCAGCCCCGATCAGGGCCTCGCGCATATGCAAATTCGCCTGCATGAGGTCGTGGGCGAGCGCCTTCGCGGCAAGCCGCGTGTCGGTGGCGACCTGGTCGTTGCGGGAACGCCCGGTATGCAGTCGCTTGCCCGCCTCGCCAATGCGGCGCGTGAGCTCGCCCTCAATCGCCATGTGGATGTCCTCGTCCTCGATATGGAAGGAAAACGACCCGGCATCGATCTCCCTCTCGATATCGGCGAGGCACCCCACTATGGCATCGCAGTCCCCCTGGGAGATGATGTGCTGCTTGGCGAGCATGCGTGCATGCGCCTTCGAACCCGCGATATCCTGCTTGTACAGGTGTTTGTCGACCGGCAGCGACGCGCCGAACTCCTGCGTGGCGACAGCGACGTCCTCCTTGAACCGTCCACCCCAAAGCGCCATCCTCATCCATCCTTTCCGCGGCAACCCGTCTCGGCCGCATCCGCCGCGCGGAAAACCATCCCCCACGCGGTCCATTCCCTCACGCATCCCGCACGAGCATCAGAAGTTCACCGCGCGGCTCGCGGTGAGGGAATCGGCCGTACCATCCAAGACATCGAAAGACGTGGGTGCGGGCGAGCCTCCCTGCATGTGCGCGGACCCCTTCATCGCCCAGGTCTTGATCGAAAGCCCCTGGATATCGATGAAGCCCTTCGCCGCCTTCTGGTCGAATGCCTCGTCGTTCTCGTAAGTGGCGAGCGCCGGATCGTACAGGGCGCAGGAGCTCTTGCGACCCGCAACCACGCATCCGCCCTTGTAGAGCTTGAGTCTCACCGTGCCGGTCACGTCGTGTTGCGTAGCGGCCATAAATGCGTCGAGCGCCTGCTTGAAGGGGCTGAACCAGCGCCCGTTGTAAACCTGGTCCGCCCAAAGCTGCTCGAGCGCGAGCTTGTGATGAAGCACGTCGCGCTCCAAGCACAGATCCTCGAGCGCCTTGTGCGCCTGGATGAGCGCAAGGCCTGCGGGAACCTCATAGCACTCACGGGATTTCAGCCCGACATAGCGGTTCTCGATCATGTCGATGCGACCGCACCCGCACGAACCGGCGATTGCGTTGAGCTTGGCGATGAGCTCGGGCAGCGACAGCTCCTCGCCGTCGAGGCTCACGGGCACGCCCTCGCTGAACCCGATCTCGACATACGTCGGAATATCGGGGGCGTCGGCCGGGTCGACGGTGATCGTCCAGATGTCCGCCGGGGGCTCCGCCCACGGATCCTCGAGCGCGCCGGCCTCGATGGCGCGGCCCCACAGGTTATCGTCGATGGAATAAGGCTTCTCGATGCTCTGGGAGACCGGTACGCCGTGCTTCTCCGCATACGCGATCTCATCGGGACGCATACCGAGATCCCATTCGCGCACGGGGGCGATGACCCTGAGAGAGGGGTCGAGCGCCATAATGGAAGTCTCGAAGCGCACCTGATCGTTGCCCTTGCCCGTGCAGCCATGGGCGACGCAGGTGGCGCCGTGCTTATGAGCCGTCTCAACGAGGCGCTTCGAGATCAACGGACGGGAGAGCGCGGAGAGCAAGGGGTACTTGTTCTCATACATGGCGTTGGCGGCGAGGGCGCGGGAGATGTACTCGGAGGCGAACTCCTCCGTCATATCGACCACCTCGACGGCGACGCACCCGAGCATCCGCGCTTTTTCCGCGACCTTCTCGAGACCGTCGTGTTCCTGACCCACATTACCCAACATGGCGATGACGTCGAGGTCCATCTCATGTTGCAGCCATTTGATGCACACGGAGGTATCCAGGCCTCCGGAGTACGCGAGCACGACCTTTTCCTTGGATTGCCGGTTGTTCATGGACTCATCCTTTCACGATGCCTTGATGCAGTGGAAATGGGTTGAGCCCAACCGATATAGAGGTGCCCGCGGTCGCACCTGTGTCTGCGCGCGTCACGAGTCGCGTGCGATGCGCGCATATGAAAAATCCGCCTCTCGGCGGATGCTCCCTTGACGATATCGGTTGGACTCTGCGTGAAGGCCGGGCCTCCATGCGAACAGAGACAACGAGCTATCGTCGTCGGGAGATTGCGCGCTGGCGTCGGGCGGCAGCGTCGGCAGCGTTCTGGCGGGGCATGATGGCGGCAATCGCCTTCCCCTCGTATGTAGCCAGGAGCTGTGCCACGGTTGCTCGTCCCCTCTAAATCCGGCAGCGTCAATCATTGGTTCGCTATAGTAGCCTAAAGTGCTCGCCTGAACGTTCAAATATTTCGAATATTTCGGCCCTGTTTCCCATATGCATAAGAAACAGGGCCGTATGAATACAATCGCGCTAATCCGAGAGATATCTGGATAGGAATTCCCGAGTGCGGGGGCTCTCGGGCGCGGTGAATATCCGCTCGGGCGCGCCCTGCTCGGCAATGATGCCGCGATCCATGAAGACCACGCGATCCGATACGGTGCGCGCGAACTCCACCTCATGCGTAACGATAACCATCGTCATACCGTCGCGCGCGAGGGCGCGCATGACGTCGAGCACCTCGCCCACGATCTGCGGGTCGAGCGCGCTGGTGGGCTCGTCGAACAACATGATCTTCGGGCGCATGCACAGGGCGCGCGCGATGGCGACACGCTGCTTCTGCCCGCCCGAGAGCGTGGAGGGTGCCGCATGGGCGAAGGCCTCGAGTCCCACCGAACGCAAGTGCCCAAGCGCCACCTCCTCGGCCTCGGCCTTCGACATCTTCTTGCGGGTGATGGGCGCCAACGTGCAGTTGGCGAGCACATCCATGTTGTTAAACAGGTTGAAGCCCTGGAACACCATGCCGATGTCCTCGCGCAGGGCGTTCACATCCACATGGTCCGCGGTCAGGTCGCTCCCCTGGAACCACACGTGGCCCGCGTCGGGCGTCTCCAGCAGATTGATGCACCTCAGCAAGGTCGATTTGCCCGAACCGGAGGCGCCGATGATCGTCACGACCTCGCCGGGGGCGACGTCCAGATTGACGTCGCGCAGGACCTCCAGGTCGCCGAAGGACTTGCGCAACCCTTCGATGCGCACCAGGTATTCGGCGGCGGGCGCCGTCGGAATAGTGTCACTCGTATGCATGGTTCAGCGCTCCTCGACGTTGATGGGCTGATCGGATGTGCTGCCGAGCTTCACGGACTTGACGTCGAGTCGACTTGCGAGGCGCCCTAGCAGCCACGAGGCGAACATGGTGAGGCACAGGTACATCACGCTCGTCACGAGCGCAGCCTCGAACTTGGCATAGTAAATGCCGCCCACGGTGGTGGTGGCGAACATGAGGTCGAACGTGCCGATGACCGAGAGCACCGACGAGTCCTTGATGTTGATGACGAGCTCGTTGGAAAGACCGGGGATGGCGAATTTGACGCCCTGCGGGAAGACGACCTTGCGCATCGCCTCCCATTGCGAGAGGCCGAGCGAGCGGGCCGCCTCCATCTGGCCGGCGTCGACCGACTCGATGCCGCCGCGCAGCACCTCCATCATGTAGGCCGTGGAGTTGAGCACGATGGTCACAAGACCGGCGGTGAACGTGCTCCAGATCGCGTTGATCTGCGTAGTGGTGAGGTCGGTCATCTTGAACAGGGAGAAAACGCCGAAGAAGATGATCATGGCCTGGACCATCATGGGCGTGCCGCGCACCACGGTGCTGTACGTGCGGGCGAATCCGCTGCCCACGACCTTCCAAAAGCGCACGAAGTCGTTGTCCGAACGGTCGATGACCTGAATGCGCAAAAACACGAGGAGCAGCGCCAGGAAGAACGCGATCACAGTGCCGAACACCGCGAGGGCGACCGTGGTCTTGAGGCCCGCGGCAAAGATGTCGCGGCCGTTGTAGAGCATGTAGAGCATGCTCTCGAGCGTGGCGGAGGGGCGCGTCGTCGCCGTGGTCGCGACCGCCCAGGCGGAGGCGAGGCCGCAGCCCACGCGGTCGACGGCGAGCACGGCGGTCATGGCGGTGACCGCATAGGAGCCGTAGCGCAGGGCGCGAACGACGCAGGGGCGCGTGAACGGCGAGGCGCTCGCGTAGGTCTTCCACCGCGTGAGCTTGAACACCAAGGCAATGGCGGCGGTCACGAGCCAGGCGGCGAGCAGGTAGTACACGGCGACCTCAAGCATATATGCATGGGCCATGAAGCTCAAAGAGGGACGGGGCGAGGCGGACAACGCCATACCCGCGGCGGCGATGGCGCTCGTGCCCAACAGCACGTAGCGATGATCGCTGCGAATAAACGAGACCAAGCGGCCAAGCGGACCCTCGCCCGCCGATACGGTGGTCATAGATCGACTCCTTTAATTGAGTGACGTGATATGGCCGCCGAGCATGAATCGGCGGCACGGCAACATGCACATAGCCTGAGCTCGGACATATTCTCGAAGGGCGTTTTGTGAAGCGAAGCGCAACCACGCCCGAAGAGATTATGTCCGCGCTCAGGCGGCACGATCCGTTAGGCCGGCTGGCGATCCATGCAGGCGGACCACATGTCCTGGCGCTCCGCGTCGTCGATAGAGGCGATGATTTCGTTGACCTTGTCGAGCGCGGCGTCGTTTCCCTTGGCAACGCCCGCGTTATCGGGCATGAGCGAACCCTCAAAGGCGTCCTCCATGTCGAGCACCACCAAATCGGGATAGACCTCGAGAAGCTTGGGTGCGGAGAGCATGGAATACGTGATGATGTCGCACGTGCCGTTGCGCAGGTTCTCAACGACCATGGGCTGGGTCTCGGCGGGCGTCATGTGGTTGGCGCCCTCGATTTGGGCGATAACGTCGTCGTACATGGTTGCGGCCTGGCCCAGAATGGAGGCATCCGCAAGCTCGTCGAACGTGGTGGCGCCGGCATAGGCGGAATCGGCCCTGCAGATCATGACGATGTCATCGTCGACATACGAATCGGAAAACGCCGCGGCAGCCGCGCGTTCGGGCGTGACGGACATACCGGCGCACACGATGTCGACCTGGCCGTTGTTGAGCGCGTCGATGAGCGAGCCGAACTCGAGCTTGACCGCCACGGGCTCCATGCCAAGGCCATCGGCGATGATCTTCGCAACCTGCACGTCGTAGCCATCGGCGTAAGCGCCGGGAACGTTCTCGATGGGGATGGTGAACTCGGACTCCTCAGAGACCTGCCAGTTGTACGGAGCATAGGCGGCCTCCATGCCGACGCGCAAGGTCTTGCCATCGCCGAGCAGGGTGCCGGACGCAGAAGCACCGCCATCGGCGGCGTCGCCGCTGCCCTGGGGGGCGGGTCCGCAGCCCGCGAGGAACATCATACCTCCCACGCTCAATGCCGCCATGCCCGAGAGCTTCAAGAACTCCCTGCGCGAACGCATGACAGGTTGTACAGATACAGAGACAGTCTCGTGAGTCATGATGATACCTCCGGTTTTTGTCTGAGACCCCTTCCGCACGACGCAACCAGAGGGGGCCCATCCCCCTCTCCCTTGCAACTTAATGCGTGAAAGTTCCGCGTGCTGCAAGGCAGAATACTCCGCTTCAGTGGAGCGCATGGTGGAGGTATGCCAAGAAATACATTGGTTACAAAAAATATTCATTTTGTTGTATGCGATTATGCGGCGCGGCATGGTGCGCGATTCGCGCGTGAATCGGGTTTTTAAACATCGAAGGGGCGCTTCTGACCTCAGCGCTCTACAATAGGCGGGAATTGCATCCCGGAGCCAGCGGCGGCATGCTCGGCCCGGCATCCCGAAAGGAACCCATGCTCCCCTCCTATCTCGAAGACACCGACCTGTCATCCATCAAGCTCGTCGCGACCGACATGGACCTCACCCTGCTGGCCGACGACAAATCGATGCCCGAGGGCGTCGACGAGCGCATCGACGCCCTCGCCGAGCGCGGAATCGTCTTTTGCGCGGCAAGCGGCAGACCCGGCCTCGCCTTGCGGGAGTCCTTCCCCGATCATCACGCCGATATGGCCATAGTCGCCGACAACGGGGCATCCGTGTACCTGCGCGACGAACTCGTATATCGCGACCTCATCGAGCGCGAACTATGGCGAGAGGTCCTCGCCGTGGCCGTGAAGACGCCCCACTGCGTCCCCGTCCTTTGCGCCTTCGACGACGCATACGTATTGGAGCGCGACCGCAGGCATGAAGACGTGGTGGGCATCTATTACCGCTCCATCACCTACGTCGACTCCTTCGAGGGGCTCGACGTCGACTCGAACAAGATCTCGATTTACTTTCCCGCCTGGGACAGCAAGAAGAACCTCGACGAGGTGTTCGCCCCCGCGTTCGGGACCCGCCTTTACCTGACGTGCGCCGGCGACGAATGGCTGGACTTCATGAACATCGGCATCGACAAGGGCTCGGGCATCCGACACCTCGTCGAGCACCTGGGCATCGACCTCGCAGACGTGGCCGCCTTCGGCGACACATATAACGACATCCCCATGTTGGACATCGTGGGGCACAGTTACGTGATGGGCAACGCCGCCGAGCACATGCACGCCCACGGCAAGTTCCTCGCGCCGACCAACAACGAGGCGGGCGTACTCACCGTCATCGACCGCATCGTCGAAGCTGCGAAATAACAACGCGGCCCCTTCGAATGGAGCCGCCCCCGACGTACGCGTCGGGGGCGGTTTTCGCATATTGGGGCGATTCTGCGACGAGCTACTTCGCCTCTGCCCACGTCTCGCCGGTGCTCGCGTCGGCGATGAGGGGCACGCGCAGCTCGGCGACGCCTTCCATCTCCTCGCGCACCATGGCGATGAGGCGATCGACCTCGCCCATGGGGCATTCGAAGTCGAGTTCGTCGTGCACCTGCAGGATCATCTTGGCCGTAAAGCCCTCGGCGCGCAGGCGCTCGGCGACACGCACCATGGCGATCTTGATGATATCGGCAGCGGATCCCTGCATGGGGTGGTTCATCGCCGTGCGCTCACCGAACATGCGCTGCGCGGGAATGCGCAGCTCCGGGATGGGACGGCGTCGACCGTACATGGTCTCGGCATAGCCCGTCTGCTTAGCAAAGGTGACCGTTTCGTCCAGATACGTGCGAACGCCGGGGTACGCGCGGAAATACGCGTCGATCATCTCACGCGCCTCGGCCATGGGGATATCGAGCGTCTGGGACAGACCGTATGCCTGTTGTCCATACACGATACCGAAGTTCACCGCCTTGGCTCGACTGCGCAACTGCGGGGTGACCTCGTCCACGGGGACGCCGAAAACGCGCGCCGCCGTCTCGGCATGGAAGTCCTCGCCCTCGTTGAAGGCGCTCACCAGATGTTCGTCGCCGGAGAGGTGCGCCAGCAACCTGAGCTCGATCTGCGAGTAGTCGATCGCCACGAACACCGACCCCTCCTCGACCGAGAAGGCGTGCTTGACCGCATGGCCCAGCTCGGAGCGGGTGGGGATGTTCTGCAGGTTGGGGTTTGAGCTCGAAAGGCGCCCCGTCGCGGTGATGGTCTGATTGTACGTGGTATGCACGCGCCCGTCATGGCGGCGCAACGGCCCCAGCGTGTCGAGGTACGTCGACTTGATCTTGGTTTTCTCGCGGAACTCGAGGATGAGCCGGACGATCTCATGGTCCTTCGCCAAATCCTCGAGCACCTTGGCGTTCGTGGAGTAGTATCCGCGCTGCGTCTTTTTGAGGCCGGCCGTGGGCAGGCCGAGCTTGTCGAACAGGATGCGCGAGAGCTGCATGGGGCTCGAAAGGTTAAACTCCTCGCCGCCGGCGAGCTCGCGAATACGCGCCTCGAGCGCCTGAATCTGACCGACGAGCTCATCGGACTGTGCGGCGAGGCGAGCAGGGTCGACGTACATGCCCGCGCGCTCCATGGAGGCGAGGACGCGTACGAGCGGCATCTCAATCTTGATGAAGATGGCATCCGCCCCCTGGGCTTCGAGCGCCGCGGCGAGCGGCTCGCGCAGGGTGCGGGCGAGCCACGCCCCACGTGCGGCGATGCTCACGGCGTCCGCAGGGGCACCGTCCTCCCCCGCCGCAGACGGCAGGGACGCATGCAAGTAGGTCTCGGCAAGGTAGGCGTCGGTGAAGTCAGAGCGCACCGAATCGAGCAGATATGCGGCGACCTCGGTGTCGAACAGGCGAGCGGAATCCACCGCCAGGGGGTCAAGCAGCTCGGCCTCACTCGAATCGACCGGCGACAGCTCGTGGAGCAGCGCCTTGACATCGGAGGAAGCAACGTGCCCCTCGGTCAAGACGAGCCTGAGCACGCCCGGGATGACGCCTGCGGAAAGATCGAAATCAGTCGTGAAGATCGCACAGGGGCCGAGGGGCTCCTCGAACGACAACAGGGCTCGATCGGTGGCGACCCACAGGCGACGCGTCATGCCAAAGAGCGCGTCGGCCTCCTTGTCGTCCTCCATGGACACACCGAGCCACTCGCCCGCCTCAAGCGCACGGGACAGCTCGTCGAAACACGCGCTCATCTCCTCATGCTCGCGAGCATACCTGGCCTCATCGAACGCCGATGACGCATCGAGGGCCACCCGCAGAACCTCGGGCATCTCGAGGCTCGCCGCGGCGGGAACCGCTGCAGCGCCCTCACCCAACAGGGCGAGGAAACGATTCTGCATGGCCATGATGCCAATTCCGCCCAAAGCGGAGGAAACGGCAGCCGCGTCGAAGGCGGGGAACGCCACCTCGGTCAGGTCGCACTCGATGGGCGCGTCCGTCATGATCGTCGCGATCTTACGGGAGATGAGTGCATCGTCGATGTGGGCGCGCAGGTTCTCGCCCATCTTGCCCTTGACCTCGTCGGCGTGGGCGATGACCTCGTCGAGGTTGCCGTACTGCGCGATGAGGGCACTCGCCTTCTTGGGGCCGATGCCGGGCACGCCGGGGATGTTGTCGGAAGAGTCGCCCTTGAGGCCGTAAAAGTCGGGCACGAGCTCGGGCGTGATACCGTGGTACAGGTCATCGACGCTCTCGGGCGTCATGATGGCGATGTCGGACAGGCCCTTGCGGGTTGACACCACGTGCACGTGGTCGGTCACGAGCTGATACATATCGCGGTCACCGGTGACGAGGTACATGTCGCACCCCTGGCTCTCGCCGCGGCGGGCGAGCGTTCCCAGGATGTCGTCGCCCTCCCAGCCCTCGAGCTCCACAACGGGAATGGACAAGTTCGCGAGCAGCTCCTTGATCATGGGGAACTGACTGCGCAGGCTGGGATCCATGGGCGGGCGCTGCGCCTTATACTGCGGCAGCATCTCCATGCGGACCTTCGGACGGCCCTTGTCAAAGGCGCAGACCACGCCATCGGGCGCGAACTCATCGACCATTTTGAGGAACATGTTAAGAAAGCCGAAGACCGCGTTCGTGGGACGGCCGTCGGGCGCGTTCATGGTGGGTGGCACGGCATGGAAGGCGCGGTGCATGAGCGAGTTGCCGTCGATCACGGCGATGACGCGGCGCTCGCGGGCGGAAGTGCTATCGGTCATGGGGATAACCTCGTTTCGTCGTTGAACGAAACCAGTCTACCCCACCGCATGGACCTCTTGCCGCGGGTGTGCAAAAGGGGACGGGTGCAAATTGCACATCAGGCTCGATGTGTAATTTGCACCCGTCCCCAATTACACGGCAAGGCGTGAAGCTAGTTGAACTTGAAGATCTTGCTCGCCAGGTGGTACATACCGATGGTGGTCTTCTCGCCCAGCTTGCCGGGAAGGTTCGTCCCGATGCCGATCACACCGTGACGCGCCTTGTGGTACATCTTTTCGTCGTAAGCCTTGAGCTCGGCCCACAGGGCCGCGAGCTCGTCCTCGATGCCGGGCTTATCCGACAGCTTGGTGAACACCGAACAAATGGCCATCATCATGGTGAAGTAGCCCATCATGTAGGAACGCAGCTTCTCCTGAGGCACGTCCTCATACAGGTGATACGCCTGCATCATGATCCGCGTGATGCGGAACTGCTGGTCAAGGCGGCCGACCATAATCTCCTCGTTCACGCTCTGGCCCTCACGGCCGATAAAGTAGCGATAGAGGTCGATATCGGCGTAATACAGCGTCTCGCAGTTGGGCAGCGGCACGTATGCGTAGATGTTGTCCACGTAGAAGGTGTGAGGCGGCATGGGCAGGTCATGCGCGCGCAGGACGTCCGTGCGATAGCACAGCGAGTGCATCAGCAGGTTCTGATCCGGACGGAAGCGGCCGATATCGCCCCACGTGAAGACCTTCTTGCGCGGCAGGGCCATGCGGTAACTGATGGTGGTGTGCGTGCCCTCGTGGACCTTCTCGTACACGTAGTTGGAGATGAACAGGTCCACACGCAGGTCGCGCTCCTCAAAACCGCGCAGAAGCTGCAGCATCGTGGCGAGCGCATCCGCGTCGAGCCAGTCATCGGAGTCGACGACCTTGTAGTACGTGCCCCGCGCCTCGCGCAAGCCAGCGCGGACGGCCATGCCGTGACCGCCGTTCTCTTGATGCACCACGCGGACAATGCCCGGATAGCGGGCCTCCCACTCGTCGGCCTTGGCGCCGGTCTCGTCCTTGGAGCCATCGTTCACGATGATGATCTCGATATCGGAGGCGCACTTGGAGCCCTCGAGAATCGATGAGATGCAATGGTCCATGTCCTTGGCGGCGTTGTAGCTCGGAATGCCGAAGGAGAGGACCTTATGGCCCTCCCCCGCCGGGGTCACAGACAGCGTCTTGATGGGAAATGCGGCTCGAACCGCCTCCACATCATAGGAAGCGGCGAGTGCGGAATAGTCGACATTAGGCATGGCAGGCGATGATTTCGTCCGAAAGGTTGAGGGCAGAGGCGGTCACGGCATCCATATCGTAATAACGGTACTCAGCCAGGCGACCGACCGGATGGAAGTTCGTGATGTGCGAGACGCGCTCCAGATAGCTCTCGTACAGCTTGCGGTTGTCGGGGTCCAGAATCGCGTAGTACGGGGTCTGGCCGCTGCCCGGCTCGTAGGCGTGGCTGTACTCCTTCATGATGGTCGTCTTACCGGGGACCTCCTGGCCGGTCATGTTCTTGAACTCGGTGATGCGGGTGAAGTCCTCCTCGTTGGGGTAGTTCACCACGCTGGCAGGCTGGAAGCTGTCGGTTTCCAGAGTTTCAAAGTCCAGGCGCAGCGACCGGTAGGGCAGGGCTCCCAGACGGCAGTCCAGCAGCTCATCGGGGGCGCCGGTGTAGATCACCGGGCCGGTGAATGCCACACCGTCCAGCAGGATTCTGCCGTCCTCGGTGAGGGTCAGCCGGGAGCGGGCGTCAGTGTCCAGCTCCACTGTGATGTTCTCATGGTCGAGCATCGCCTCAAAGAGCGGGGTAAAGCCCTGTTCCGGCATCATCTGGATGGGGTCGCGGAAGTAGCGGTCATCATAGCCCAGCACCACCGGTACCCGGTTGATGACCGAGGTGTCCACCTGTTCCACCGGCATGCCCCACTGCTTGGCGGTGTAGTGGACAAATACATTTTCAAAGACAAATTCACCCAGCCGGGCGATGTCCTTTTCCAGCCGTTCGTTTTCCGCGCGTTCACGCTCGTCC
>URWW01000019.1 GCA_900551665.1 uncultured Collinsella sp.
TCCTGCCACTGCGGCCCCACTGCCTTCGGCGGCGTGCTCATCCAAAAGCCCAAGGCGTAAAACGCGCTCGATAGCCTCAGAGGTCGTGTCGGCACCTCAATTTGGGGACAGTCCCTAAATTGAGGTGCCGACGGGCTTTCGACGGGGTTTGCGCTCGCCCGTGCTTGACCCCCTCTCTCGTGGGTAAAACATACAAATACGACTGTATGAGGTAACGGGGGCTTTCGCGCATGGCATATATCGAGTTCAAAGACGTCACGAGGGTCTACGGATCCGACGGGTCGGAGGTGCACGCCCTCGATGGGGCGTCGTTCGAGGTCGAGCGCGGCGAGCTCGCCGTGATTCTCGGCGCCTCCGGAGCCGGCAAGACCACGGCCCTCAACATTTTGGGCGGCATGGACAGTGCCACGAGCGGGCGCGTGGTGGTTGACGGGCGCGACATCAGCGCCGCGTCCGAGGACGATCTGGTGGAGTATCGCCGCGCGGACGTGGGGTTCGTCTTCCAGTTCTACAACCTGGTGCCCAATCTCACGGCGCTCGAGAATGTCGAGCTCGCCTCGCAGATCTGCCCCGATTCGCTCGATGCGGCCGACTGCTTGCGCAAGGTCGGTCTGGGCGAGCGCATGGCGAATTTCCCAGCGCAGCTTTCCGGCGGCGAGCAGCAGCGCGTATCCATCGCGCGCGCCATCGCCAAGAATCCCAAGCTCCTGTTGTGCGACGAGCCCACCGGCGCGCTCGACTACCAAACGGGCAAGCAGGTGCTGCAGCTTTTGCAGGATACTTGCCGTCGCGACGGCATCACCGTGCTCATCATCACGCATAACTCCGCACTCGCCCCCATGGCCGATCGCCTGATCCGCTTCAAGAGCGGGCGCGTGACGGACATGCGGGTGAACCCGCAGCCCACGCCCATCGCCGATATCGAGTGGTAGGCGGAGCGCATCATGAGGGGGAAGAAGGCCGGCGTCCGGCCAAACGCGTTCGCAACCGATATCAAGCGCACCATCACAGGCAACCTCAAGCGGTTCATCTCGCTGTTCGTGATCACCGCGCTCGGCGCCACCATGCTGGTGGGCCTCAAGGCGGCCTGCGACGACCTGCGCTATACGGCCGATGACTATTACGACGCTCAGCGCCTGTTCGACATATCGATCAAATCGACGCTCGGTCTGGACGAAGCCGACATCTCCGCGCTCAGCGAGGTGGGCGGGGTCGATGTGGCGGAGGGCGGTTACACCGAGTCCGCTTACACCCAGGTGGACGGCTTGAGCGAGAAGGTCGATCTCAAAGCGCTCTCCGCGGCCGGCCTCAACGAGCCCCGTGTGGTAGAGGGGCGGCTCCCGCGCGACGTGCATGAGGTGGCCGTCACGCAGAAGTACCTGGATGCGAGTGGCAAGAAGCTCGGTGATACCGTGACCTTCGAGAGCGCCGAGGAGAAGCGCGGCGGCACAGCCGAAGAGGGCTCCGATGCCGCCAGCTCATCTGATACGCCGGCGATCTTCGAACGCGGCCGTTACACCATCACCGCATCCGTGCTCGATCCCATGGACGTGAACGCCGGCAGCAAGACCATGAGCTTCCGCAGCACCGGCGGCCCGCAGTACGCGTTTTTCCTCACGCCGGGTGCCGTCGTCGATCGCGACACGTTTACGGTCGCGTATCTGACGGTCTCGGGCGCCGATAACCTGATGACCTACTCGGATGAGTACAAGACCGCGGTCGATACGGTGAAGCAGCGCATCGAGGTCACGCGCGAGGAGCGCGAGCTCGAGCGCACCGGTCGTATGAAGGCCGATGCGAACGAGGCGATCGACGCGGCGCAGGATGATGCGAATACGAAGCTCGACGCCGCCGCCGCGAAGCTCGACGCCGCCGATTCCCAGGTCGACGACGGCCGCGCCCAACTTGAGCGGCAGAGGGCATCGGCGTACGAGCAGCTCGATGAGGCTCAGCGTCAGCTCGATGCCACGCGCGCGCAAATCGATTCCGCCATGGCGAGTGCCGATACTTTCGCCGCGCTCATGGGCGACGCGTGGCCCACGAGCGCGTGGCAGCGCCTGCAAAATGGTGATGCCGCGGCGAAGGGCGAGTTCGTCGCTGCGATCGACGCATATGCGAGTGAGATGTCCCGGCGCATAGACGAAGGGGCGCGGCTGTGCGATGAGCTGGCTTCTGCCGTGGGCGAATTGCCCCTGGGAGATCCGCAGGTCAAACAGAAGATGTACGACGCGCTCGACAAGCTCGAGGCAGGTGGCTTGATCAAGCCCGCCCAGGCCGAGCGCATGCGTGCGCTCGTGGAGGCCTATCCGGAGAGCGATGGCGACCTGGCGCTCATGCAGGACGAGGTCCGCGAACTCAAACGCTCGGTCCTCGCGCTGGGTGAGCTCGTGGGCGGACTCAAGGGCAGTATCGGGTCCCTTGCCGATGCCGCCCTTGGCAGGCCGGCGCTCGAAGCTGGGCAGGCGGAGCTCGATCGCCGGCGTGCCCAAGCCGAGCGCCAGCTCGCCGAGGGCGAGGCGAAGCTCGACGAGGGCGCCGCGAAGGCCCGGGAGGGCCGCGCCGAGTTCGAGGGTCAAAAGGCGGACGCCGAGGCCAAGTTTGCCCAGGCACGGGCCGATGTCGACGGCATCGAGCGCGCGAAGTGGTACATCCAAGATCGCGGGGCGCTGCCGAGTTACGCGAGCATCGAAAGCGATGCGAGCTCGATCGAGTCCATCGCCACGGTGTTCCCGCTCATCTTCTTCACGGTCGCCGTGCTCATCAGCCTTACCACGGTCACGCGTATGGTCGAGGAGGACCGCGGCCTCATCGGCGTGTACAAGGCGCTGGGTTACGACCGTGGTCGCATCTTGTCCAAGTACCTCATCTACTCGTTCGCCGCCTGCCTGGCGGGCGGTATCGCCGGTGACGCGCTCGGATTCATCGCCCTTCCCGCGGTGATCTTCACGATATTCAAGACCATGTACGCATTGCCCCCGTTCCAACTGCACTTCAACATGTTCACGGCGGTGCTCGGCATTGCCCTGTTCGCGCTCGGTATCGTGGGCGCCACGTTCCTGGCCTGCCGTCATGTGCTCAAGGAGACGCCTGCCTCGCTCATGCGCCCCAAGGCCCCGCGTGCGGGCAAGCGCATCTTGCTGGAGCACATCACCCCGGTGTGGCGCCGGCTGTCCTTCCTCAACAAAGTGAGTGCCCGCAACTTGTTCCGCTACAAGAAGCGCTTCTTCATGACGGTATTCGGCATCGCGGGCTGCACCGCCCTCATGATCTGCGGTCTGGGTATTCGCGATACCGTGATCTCGCTCAAGCCGCGTCAGTACGGGCCTGCCGGCGTGGTTCGCTACGACCTGCTGGCCGTCACCACTGACGAGGATTTCGTGCAAGGTGAGCGCGAACTGCGCGAGACGGGCATGGTCGACACCATGCTCGAGGCGCGCGTCGACAGCGTGACCGCCGAATTCGGGGGCGCGAGGGAGAGCGTTCAGCTCGTCGTGGTTCCCGACAACGCCGATTTGTCCGCGTACATGAAGACCGAGGATGGCTCGAACACGACCTTCCTCGCCCCCGCGATGGGCGGAGAGGAGCTTTCGCTGCCAAGCGATGGCAACGGCGTCCTCGTGACCAAGAACGCCGAGCAGGTGCTCGGCTTCTCGCTCGGCGACGAGCTCCTCCTGCAAGACTCGACGCTGAGTCAGGGGTCGGTGCGCGTGGATGGCATTACCGTGAGCTTCCTAGGTAACTTCGTGTTCATGACCGAGAGCGCTTATGCCGAGGCCTTCGGCGAGCCGTGCGTCCCGAATGCGCTGTTGGCCAATCTCACGGGCACAGATGAGCAGAAGATCGAACTGGCCGATCGCCTGACGGCGGGCGACACGTTCGTGAACGTGAACAGTTCGACGAAGGTCGCCAACGATTTCTCAGAGAGCTTCAAGATCATCGATGTCGTGGTGTATATCGTGACCGTGATGGCCGCGGCGCTTGCCTTTGCCGTGGTATTCACGCTGTCCAACACGAACATCTCCGAGCGAGAGCGCGAGCTTGCCACGATCAAGGTGCTCGGCTTCAGGCGTGGCGAGGTGCATCGCTATATCAACAAGGAGACGATCGTCCTCACGCTTATCGGCATTGTGGCGGGTTGGCCGCTCGGCTACGTGATCACGAGGTTCCTCACGTATGTGCTGCGCATGCCGTCGTTGTTCTTCGACACGATCGTGGAGCCGCAGACGTACCTGTTCGCCTCGGTGATGTCGTTCGTCTTTACGCTGATCATCAACCGGATGACCAACCGCAGCCTCGACCGCATCGACATGGTGGGCGCCCTTAAGAGCGCGGAGTAGGGCAAAGGCCGTCCGCCTGAGACGGGCGCCGCGGTACAATGGGCGGGGAACGAGAGGGGCCCCGCATGATCACGACCATATACCACTCGCCGTTGGGCGACATTTCGCTTGCCGCCACTGCGCGCGGGTTGGCCGGTCTGTGGTTTCGGGAGGTCGACTGCGCCCCCTCGATGTGCGCCGATTCCGCCCGCTTCGACATGAATGGCGGCGGCCTCATCGATCCCGATCCCGCTGCCACGGTCGAGGAGATCGAAGGTTGCGATGCGCTCTCGGGCGTCCGTCCCATGTGCGCGTCGAGTCCGGCGCACGGCTCCGCGATCGCGGTGTTGGAACGCTCCTGGGCGTGGCTCAACGCCTATTTCGCCGGCCAGGCTCCACGATGGGTTCCCCCGATGGATTTCGGCGGAGACGACTTCGAGCATGCGGTATGCGTGGCGCTGCTCGGCGTGCCGTATGGCGAGGCCGTCACGGTCGATGATGTTGCGGCGATCGTTGCGTCTCGAATCGGGGGTGCGCCCGATGTGCGTGCCGTCCATGAGGCCGCCTTGCGCTGTCCGGTCCGGGTCATCGTTCCTGCGCATCGCGTCGAAGGCCTTTTGGCGCCCGACGACCCCCGTGAGTGCGTCAGCGTTGCGCTGCGCGCCCTGGAAGCCGCCCGCTGATCAGGCACCCTTGGTTTTGCTGTGAAGTTCCCCACACGCGTCGGGCGATTCATGGTACAAAAGAGGTCCAGACAATTGATTCAACGAACCGAACGGGTTCCCAGCTCAAGCTGCTATGAGGTGGGGGCCCTATTTTTATGGAGGTGGGTACATGGGAGATGTGCGATCTGGGGCTGCGTCTGCGGCCTCTTCGAATAAGTGGGCGATTCTGTTCACCGTTCTCATCATGACGTTCATGGCGACGCTCGATTCGAGCATCGTCAACGTGGCGCTGCCGGTCATGCAAAAGGCGCTGGGGGCGGGACTCGACCAAATCCAGTGGATCTCGTCGGTGTACCTGCTTACCATGTGCGCCTTCTTGCTCGTGTTCGGCAGGTTGGGCGATCTGTATGGGAAGGTCCGGTATTTCGAGATCGGCGTGGTGATCTTTTCCATCGGCTCCCTTATGTGCGGTATGTCGACCTCGCTGCCGGCGCTCGTGGCGTCTCGCGCGGTTCAGGGCATCGGTGGTGCATCGGCCATGGCGAACAATATGGGCATCATCACCGAGGCCTTTCCCGCCCGCGAGCGCGGCCGCGCGCTCGGCCTGTTGGCGAGTTTCGTGGCGCTCGGCATGATGTGCGGTCCGGTGCTGGGCGGTTTCATCGTGTCGATGTTCCCCTGGGAGAGCATTTTCCTCATCAACGTGCCGGTCGGCATCCTGTCCCTCGTCATAGGGCACTTCACCTTGCCGCGTTCGACGCCCGAATGCGCGGGGCAGTCCATGGACGTCAAGGGCGCCGTCCTGCTCGTTCCCGGCATGCTGCTCACGTTCCTGTCCGTCACCATGATGCAGGGCAACGCGAGTCCCGCTGCCGCGCTCGCGCTCGTTGCGGGCGTGCTCATGCTCGTGTTCTTCGGGCTACACGAGCGCCGTGTCGAGCATCCTCTGGTCAACTTGGCGATCTTTTCCGACCGTCATTTCGCGGTGAACGTCGTCTGCCTGTTCATCAGCTTCGTCGCCATCGGCGTATATGAGCTCATGACGCCCTTTTACCTGCAGGATGCCCGTGGCTTTGACCCTGGTGCATCCGGTCTGATCTTCTGCATCATCCCCTTGGTGAACGCGGTTGCGGGACCCATATCCGGTGCCGTGTCCGACCGCATCGGATGCAACCTTCTCACGGTTCTCGGCCTGGGCGCGTTCAGCGTGGGCCTGTACCTCACCGGCACGCTCGGGATGACGGCCACGCTGCCGCATATCCTGTTCTATCTGGGGTTGGCCTCGTTCGGCACGTCGATCTTCCAGTCTCCGAACAACTCGCTGATCATGGGCTCAGTCTCCACCGAGATGCTCGGATTTGCGGGCAGCGTGAGCGCGCTCGCCCGGTACCTGGGCATGGCGGTGGGCATTTCGGGTTCCACTTCGATCCTCTATGGCCAGATGAGCGTCGCGGCCGGCCGCCATGTGACGGCTTTCGTCGAGGGGAGGCCCGACATCTTCCTGTACGGGTACCATATCGTCTACGTCGTAACCGCCGCGCTTGTGCTCGTGGGCTTCGCGCTGGCGATGGGCCGTATGATCGCACGTAGGCGTTCTCGGCGATAGGGCGTCTTTTGACGCATGCGTCCCTCGATGGGTCCCGATGTGCTCGGGACCTATTGCCGTTTGGCGGATATGTCTCATTTTCATCATCGGAGTATGCGAAACTGGTACTCTACGTAATACATTGTTCGTCATCCGCATCATGGGAGGTTCGTCGCACGCATGCTGCTGGAACGCATTTCATCGCCGCAGGACGTGAAGGACCTCGATGCCGCCGACCTGCCGCTTCTTTGTTCTGAGATTCGCCAGGCCATCCTTTCGAGCTCGGCTTCGGTAGGGGGTCACATCGGTTCGAACCTCGGCGTCGTGGAGCTTACCGTCGCCTTGCACCGCGTGTTCGATTCGCCGACGGACAAGCTCATCTTCGACGTTTCCCATCAGACGTACGCGCACAAGATGCTCACGGGTCGCGCCGCGAACTACCTCGACGTCGAGCGTTTCGGTGGCCTGTCCGGTTTCACCAGCCCGGCCGAGTCCGAGCACGACCTGTTCTCCGTCGGCCATACCTCCACGTCCGTGAGCCTCGCTTGCGGCATGGCCAAGGCGCGCGACCTCATGGGTGCCGATTACAACGTCGTCGCCGTCATCGGCGATGGCTCCGTTTCCGGCGGTCTTGCGTTCGAGGGGTTTGACAACCTTGCCGAGCTCGGCACCGGCGTGATCGTCATCGTGAACGACAACGGCTGGTCCATCGCCGAGAATCACGGTGGCATCTATCGCAACCTCGCCGAGTTGCGCGAGAGCGAAGGCGCCGCTCCCAACAACTTCTTCCGCTCCCTGGGGCTCGACTATCGCTTCCTCGCCAATGGCAACGACGAGGCGGCCGTCGAGCGCGCCTTGCTCGAGCTGCGCGATATCGATCATCCGGTCGTCCTGCACGTATGCACCGTCAAGGGCTCCGGTTACGAGCCCGCTGAGGACGACGCCGAGGGTTGGCATCACGTGGGTCCCTTCGACATCGAGGCCGGCACGTATGAGACGCTCCGCCGCAGCCGTTGCGAGAAGAGCGAGACCTATGCGGATATCACCGGTCGCCATCTGCTCATGCGCATGGCCGCCGATGAGCGCGTGGTGGGCATTTCCGCCGCCACGCCCTATATCATGGGCTTCACCAAGCCCCGGCGCGATGCTGCGGGTTCCCAGTTCGTGGACGTGGGCATTGCCGAGGAGCATGCCGTGACCTACGCCGCGGGCCTTGCGCGCGCGGGCGCCAAGCCGGTGCTCGGCCTGTACGGCGTGTTCATGCAGCGCGCGTATGACCAGCTCTGGCACGATCTGTGCCTGAACAGCCTGCCCGCCGTTATCCTCGACTTCGGCTCCTCCGTGTATGGGACGAGCGATGCGACCCATCTGAGCTTCTTCGACCTTGCCCTGCAGGGGGCTCTGCCCAACCTGCGCTGCCTGGCGCCCACGTGTCGCGAGGAGTATCTCGCCATGCTGGATTGGGCTATCGACCAAGACTCTCGTCCCGTGGTCGTTCGCGTTCCCGGCAATGGCGTCGTTTCCAATCCCGACTTCGCGCTCGACCCTAAGGCCCTGGCGGCCGAGTTCGCCCTCCCGCGCTATGACGTGGTGCACGAGGGCTCCGATGTTGCGATTCTCGCGTTGGGCAGCTTTTTCAGCCTGGGTGAGAGCCTGTGCGACGCGCTTTCCGCTCCCGCTGACGGCGGGTTTGCGCTCGACGCGACCCTGGTGAACCCGCGCTTCGCCACCGAGCTCGATGAGGTGGCTCTCGACGACCTCGCCCGTTCGCACCGTGTGATCGTGACGCTCGAGGACGGTGTGCTCGAGGGCGGTTGGGGCGAGAAGGTCGCTCGCTACCTGGGCCCGGCCAGTGTTCGGGTGCTGTGCTACGGCGTGCGCAAGGGCTTCCCGGATCGCTTTGACGCCGACGAGCTCCTTGCCGAGAACGGCATGTCCCTCGAGGCAATCACCGCCGATATCCGCGCCGTCCTTTCCTGACGTCGCATCGGGAGTGCGACGTTCCCAATCCCATCTAATCCATCGATGACGCCCGCGCTCCATAACGCGGGCGTCATCGCGTAAATGCTGTGGTTGCCGTGCAAGTGATACAAGTGTCGCGGTTGGGGCATAAGAACGCGTAAGTCCACGAGTGCGTTGGACTGACTGAGCAAACACTGCGGTAAGATAAAGTATTATCGCGTACAGGGGAAAGGAACCCTCATGAGCAAGACCATGCGTGAGTTCACGCTCGACCGTCGCCAGGTGCTTGGCGCCGCAGTTGCCGGCGCGGCTACGTTGGGCCTGGCCGCATGCGGCGAGCAGCCGGCCGCCCCGGCGCCCGCCGGGTCCTCCACGGGAGATGCCGCCGAGGATCAGGAGCCCGCGCTTCTCGATGCCGTCGCCTATGACAAGCTGATCGCCTCCGGCGCCGTCGCCGATGATGCGGCCATCGCCTCCAGCGAGTGGGCCCAAAAGATCAAGGACGCCGGGATGATGCGCCTCGGTGTCGTCCAGACCTCCATGCTCTTCAGCCTGTTGAATGAGAAGGACGGCAAGCTGCGCGGTTTCGATGCCGGTCTTTCCCAGTTGCTCGTTCGCTACATCCTGGGCGACGAATCCAAGTTCGAGGCCACGCAGGTCACGTCCGACACGCGCGAGTCCGTCCTGCAAAACGACCAGGTCGACGCGGTGTTCGCCACGTATTCCATCACCGAGGACCGCAAGAAGCTCATCTCCTTCGCCGGCCCGTATTACAGCACGCAGCAGTCCATTCTCGTGCTCGCCGACAATGACGATATCGCCAGCGTCGACGATCTCGCGGGTAAGAACGTGGCCGCCCAGTCCGGTTCCACCGGCCCGAGCATCATGGAGGAGGTCTGCCCCGACGCCAAGCTTCAGGAGTTCAAGACCGACGAGGAGGCGCGCAGTGCCCTCGCCCAGGGTCGCGTGGACGCCTATGTCATCGATCGCAACATGCTCTTCTCCGACATGATGAAGCAGCCTGGTAAATACAAGATGGCCGGCGACCCGTTCGGCCCCGAGGATCTGTACGGCATCGGCCTGCCGCTCGATTCCGACGGCGTCGAGTTCGTGAACGCCTTCCTGACGGCGGTTGAGGCCGACGGCACTTGGGAGGAGCTGTGGAAGCTCTGCATCGGCGATCGTGCCGAGATCGACGAGGTCCCGCAGCCTCCGGCGATCGGCGCGTAGGCTCGCGAGATGTGCGCGGCGTCGCTCGCATCGATGGTGTGCGACGCCGATTACGAGGATGTGCGGAGGCGCTCGCGCCTGCCTGCACGCGATGCGTGACGGGTGGGTCGGCGCCTCCGCGGCGTTGTAACTGACAGGGCCAAACGTGGGGAAGGGGTGTTCATGGGGTTGTCGGAGCTGATGGCGACCTATGGGCGCAATTATTGGGAGGCGCTGCTGTCCACCTGGGGGATGACGGCATTTTGCTTTGCGCTCGTGATGGCGCTCGCCGTCGTCGTGACCGTGATGCGCGTGTCCCCGTTCAAGCCGCTACGCCTGCTGGGCGATGGCTACGTCCAGGTGTTCCGCAATATCCCGGGCGTTGCGCTGCTGATCATCATCGTATATGCGCTGCCCAGCTTGAAGCTGGTGCTGCCGTATCGCACGTGCGTGATCCTCACGGTGGTGCTCGTGGCCTCCGCCTTTGGCTCCGAGAACTTCATGACCGGCATCAACACCATCGGTGTGGGCCAGATCGAGGCCGCGCGATCGTTGGGCCTTTCATTTGGGCAGATGCTCCGTCGGATCGTGATCCCCCAGGCCCTGCGCACCACGGTGCTGCCCATGACGAACCTGCTCATCGCCGTGCTGCTCACCACCTCGATCGGTTCGCAGGTCCCGCTCGATCCCCTTGAGCTCACCGGCGTGGTCTCCTATATCAACACGCGTGCGACCGGCGGCATCTTGGCCTTTGCCGTCTCGGCTGCCGGCTACGCGCTCACCGCGGTGGTCATCGCGTTCGTGGGCAATCGAATCGACCGGAAGGTGAGGATCGTACGATGAGCGCCATGACTTCAACCTCCCGTCCCGTGAGTATCCGCGATGCCCTGTATGAGGCCCCCGGACCCAAGACTCGCGCGAAGATCCGCGTGGGCACGGCCATCACGGCCGTGTTGGTCGCCCTGCTTTTGGGATTTGTGGTGTATCAATTTTGGGCGACCGGCCAGCTCAACCCGAGGTACTGGATGTTCTTCACGCAGTTGAGCACGTGGAGCTATCTGCTCGCGGGCTTGCGCGGTACCCTCACGGTGGCACTCACCGCCGGCGGCATCGCTTTGGTTTTGGGCCTCGCCCTCATGCTCGGGCGCACGAGCGGCATCCGCGTGCTCGAAGCGGTCTGCCGTGTCGTGACCGATTTCTTCCGCGGCGTGCCGAGCCTGCTGTTGATTTACTTCTTCTTCCTGGTGGTGCCCCAGTACGGCATCAGGATGTCGTCGTTTTGGATGCTCACCTTGCCGGTCGCGCTCGCGGCTTCGGGCGTGCTCGCCGAGGTGTTTCGCGCGGGCGTGAATGCCGTTCCCCTCGGTCAGACCGAGGCGGCGCTGGCGCTCGGCATGAGCCCGTTTCGCGTGAAGCTCAAGATCGTGTTGCCCCAGGCGATCAGGTACGTGATCCCGTCGCTCATCTCACAGCTCGTCGTCGTGGTGAAGGACACCACGGTCGCATATGTGGTGAGCTACCCCGACATGTTGCAGAACGCCCGTGTGCTGATCACCAACTATGACGCCCTGGTGAGCACCTATCTGGTTGTGGCGGTGATTTACATCCTGTTGAACTACGCCATCAATCAGTTGTCGGTGTACGTGGCGCGCCGCAGCGGCACCCGCGTGGTGAGCCGCTACAGCACCAACCCCGCCTAACCCTCGAGCGTCCATTGCGGGCGCATCGTTGATCAAGTCCTCGTGAGAACGGATTCGATATGTCCAATCAGTCAGAGAGTTCCATGGCTCCCATCATCGAGCTTCGCCATGTGGACAAGCATTTCGGCGACCTGCATGTGCTCAAGGACGTGAGCCTTTCCGTGGGCAAGGGCGAGGTCGTCGTGGTGATCGGCCCCTCGGGCTCTGGCAAATCGACGCTGTGTCGTGCCATCAACCGTTTGGAGACCATCGATTCGGGCGAGATCCTCATCGAGGGCAAGCCCCTTCCCCAGGAGGGCCGCGAGCTCGCGACCATGCGCGCGGAGCTTGGTATGGTGTTCCAGAGCTTCAACCTGTTCGCCCATATGAGCATCTTGCAAAACGTCACGCTCGGCCCCGTCGAGGTGCTCGGCCTGTCCAAGGCGGAGGCCGAGCAGCGTGCTATGGAGCTGCTCGAGCGCGTGGGCGTGGCGTCTCAGGCGAACAAGGTGCCGGCTCAGCTGTCCGGAGGCCAGCAGCAGCGCGTCGCTATTGCCCGCTCGCTGGCCATGCACCCCAAGGCCATGCTCTTCGACGAGCCCACCTCCGCGCTCGACCCCGAGATGATCAACGAGGTGCTCGATGTCATGGTCGATCTCGCCCGTCAGGGCATGACCATGATCGTGGTGACCCATGAGATGAATTTCGCCCGACGCGTGGCCGATCGCGTGGTCTTCATGGCTGACGGTGCGATTGTTGAGGAGGGGGCGCCCGACGCCTTTTTCGATCATCCGCAATCCCAGCGTGCCCGCGACTTCCTCGACTCCATCAAGGGACATTAGACCTATGACCGCAGCAGATGACAGACCGATAATTCTAATTGCACCGCGTCTGGAGCAGCCTAAACCGTGCTTGCAGATGCCGGAGCGCCTGGCCCCCGAGGAGACGGGGTCCACGGTGTTTCTCAACGCGATTCTCGCCGCGGGCGGCTTGCCGCTCATCATGGCGCTTACCGAGGACGAGGATGTCATCGCGCGCTATGTTGAGATGGCCGATGGCGTGGCGATTCCGGGCGGGCATGATGTGGACCCCGCCTTGTGGGGTGAGGAGGAGCCGTATGACGAGCGCCTGCTCTGCCACGAGCGCGACTCCTTCGAGCTCAAGCTCATCCGCGCGGCGCTGAAGGCGCACAAGCCCCTGTTCGCGACGTGCCGCGGCATGCAGATCCTGAACGTGGCGCTCGGCGGCACCTTGTGCATGGATGTGCCGAGCCTGCCCGTGCCGGAGGGCAAGGTCCACTGGCGTCATCTCCCGATCCTGCACGATCCCGCGCACCCGATCGCGGTCGAGGACGGCTCGCTGCTCGCGCGGATTCTCGATTGGCCGGGCGAGGTGCAGGTCAACTCGAGCCATCATTGCTGTGTTGACAGACTCGGCGAGGGCGTGCGCCTCGTGGCCGTGGCAACCGACGGCGTTCCCGAGGCCATCGAAGTGGAGGGCGAGCGCTTCTGCATGGGTGTGCAATGGCATCCCGAGTACACCTGGGAGTCAATACCCACCGACTTCAAGCTCTGGTGCGCTTTCGTGCGCGCGGCGCGTGGCGAGCGGTGAGTTGGGCCGCCGCTGGCGGAAAGATGCGCTTGGGGGCATCCGTTTGGGGTAGGACTGAAGTATCGCAAAGGCGCCGTATGCGCTACGTCGAAGGGAGCGATTATGCCTATCGATGTGATGTTCTTCGTCCTGTTGCTGGTTGTGTGCGGCTTCATTGGCTATCTGGCGGTTCCGCGGGTGATGCGCAAATGGTCCGTGGCGACCAAGCCCGCCGACGAGCGTTTGGAGTATGCCGCGCACCTGGGCGATGAGGTCGACCAGGGAGCCTCGGCGGATGTTCCTGCCGAGAGTGAGCGCGCCGGCCATCGCGACCGGGGAGCACCCGGATTCGTCAGCTGTAATGCTAGATTGCGAGGTGCTTTCCATGAGGCACGCTCGCAGCGAGCGCTTTCGTGGCGGAGACCGAATTGATAAGCGTCTTCAGGGCCATCGGTCGGTGCCGATGGCCCTATTTTTGCCGCGGAAATCGTGATCGCGGCATTATGTCTGGAAATTCGAGTCTTGTTCGACGCGCCAAGAAAGTTGGATGAGCTTTTTCGTATCAAAATCGGAGCAAGGCGAGTAGGGCGTCTTCGATCTGCTTTAAAAGCGCAGGTCGCAAACGGCCGGCAGGCATCTCTACTCGCTAAAGGACGAGCTGAGTACGAAAAAGCTCAACTTGGTCGTGGGATGCACCTCGAACGTCTTCGTCCGCTGGATCGAGTTTCTAAGGCTCGATAATTACCTCGCGATGGTCGCATGTAATGAGCTCTGCGACTGCGATGGTTGCGCCCAGGTGCTTCTCAACGAGCTGCGCGAGCTCTTCGGTGGCGGCCCGACAGTCCTCGATGCGCTTCACCTCGACGCATTCGACGATGAGGAAGGCATTGCTCGTGTTATCGGTGAGGGCGGTTCGCACGCCGTCTCGCCAGTTCCAGCAACGGCACACGGCACCCGCGTCATCTACATAGGCGAGTTCTCCGGACAGCGTGGGGTCGTTCTCGGCACCCTCGCCAAGCGGCGTGAATGCGTCGCCGCCCTCCGTGATGCGAAGGCGCAGGTCCCCCTCAAAGGCGTCGAGGTCCTCTCCGCCCAGCGGCAGGGCGTATTTGAGGGAGATCGCGTTGTAGAGGTCCACCGAGGGTGAGATGCTGCCGACGGGGTTGCCCTTGAGGACGCGCTTGAGCAGGTTCTCGATGGAGCAGCGCGCGCCGCGCTTGGTCTTGAATTGCTGATAGGCCTGGCGCCAAGCGCGAACGGGCGCGTTCTCGGAGAGGGTGGGCGATTCCAAGTGCTTCTCGGCGAGCGCATTGGCGCGGGTGAGAAGCTGTTCGATCGCCCGCGCGTCTTCGGGTGATATCTCGTTCGCCGGCTTCATGCCGCGCGCGACGATAACGCCGAGCGATGCGCCCGGGAAGAGCTGCCAAAACGAATCCTCGGTCACGAACTTCTTCATGTGCTTCCTCCTTTGAATCGGTGATTGCCCGGGAAACTGCGTGCAATTGCCCGTTTGCGAAAAGGCGCCCACCTACCGGCCACCTTCAAAGTCCTACGGTGCCGGCACGTGAGCGCCTCAGCGCCGCCCCCATCCGGAGAAGGGGACGTCTATGTATCAGGCGTCATTGTACGCTAAGAGGTTGCGACTGAAAACTCGACACGGTCGATCTCGGGGACGTCGATGCGGATGAGCTCCTCGGCGACGTTTCGAGCCTCCTCGTCGAGGGCGACATTCGTCGAGACGTGCGCCACAAGCTCCGTGCGCCCCTGTGTGTCGCCCGCTTCGACGGCAGTCTCATTGCCCACGGTGTACTCCTCAAAACCGGGGCAGACAACGGCAAGTTCTTGCGCTGTTTCGGTTGCGCCGAACGCTGCCGGTGCCGGGGCGTCCGCCTCGCGAACCAGATTGGCGGTGAGCAGCAGGCAGGGGATGGCGAACAGTCCCGTGCCGAGCAAGATGCGCCAGCGCAGTGAATGGGAGAGCGCCTGCATGCTCTCTTCCTCGGCCGCGGTGATGACGCCGTCGTCGTTGAGGTCCCGCTTGAGCGGCACGCGCAAAAGCAGCAGCACGACCTGTGCGGAGAGTGCGATGAACACGACGTTGATGCCGAACTCGTACAGCGCCGAGAGGAAGAGCCCGCCGTCGACGGCTGCCAGGCCAAAGCCCGCGGCACATAGTGGCGGCATGAGCGAGGTCGCCACCGCCACGCCGGAGATGAGTGTGGCCGGTTCCTGGTCGCGTGAATTGCCCAGCCCGCCGGCGAAGCCGCCCACGAGCGCGAGCAGCAGGTCCCATGCGGTGGGGTTGGAATTGTCGGCCAGCGCATGGGTCATGCCGGCGACGGGGGAGAAGTGGAAGTAGAGCGTTGAGGTGACGAGGCAGAAGGCCATTTGCAGGGCAAGGCCGCCTACCGCATCGCGGATGAGCGCCCGATCGACCGTCGCCATGCCGTAGGCGATGGCGAGGACGGACCCCATGATGGGACAGATGAGCATGGCTCCGACGATGGCGATGTCCGAATCGGTGTCCAGGCCGACGCAGGCGATGACCATGGCGATCACGAGAATGCACAGATGGGTTCCGTTGAGGCGCGCCCCGTTGACGAAGCGCTTCCGGATTACGTGGTAGGGTGCGCGGCCTTCCCGGATGTTGAATGCGCGCCGGAGGAATCGGTGAAGGTCATAGCCCCAGCGTTCGAGGGCGCTGCGTTGGCCGTGGCGGCGCTTGTGCCGGTTGATGTACTTTTTCAGATCCTCGTCGTGTTCTGCCAATTCATCCTGCCCAACGTTGTCTTCCGGGTACGGCGAACCCGCCATCTCGGCATTTTTGTCCCAACCTCGCATCGTGTCAACGGATGCGCGATACGCCGTGGATTGATTGGAACCCAAGATGGAGCATTGCCGTGTCCCGTACATGAAAAAAGGCACCGACGCGAAGTCGGTGCCTTTTGCGTACGCGATGGGTGCGCTGTTGGAATTAGCGGACCTGGGCCACGTAGGCGAGGTTGGTCGAGGAAACCTTGCCCTCGAGCTGGACGGAGAGGCGGGCGTCGCCGGCGGTTGCAACGGTGAGGTCGCCCTTCTCGACGAAGCCGAGCTCCTTGGCCGTCTCGACGGCCTTCACGATGGTGCCGTTGACGGTGCCCTGGGTGATCTCGGCCTGGCGCGGAATGACGCCCCAGTACATGATCATCTGCTGGACAGCCCAGTCGTGGCGGGAGAACGCCAGGATGGGCATGTTCGGGCGGAAGTGGGAGATCAGGCGGGCGGTGCGGCCGGTGGTGGTGGGCACGGTGATGCACTTGGCGCCCACGGCGGTGGCCATCTGGACGGCGGACATGCCCACGACGTTGTTGACGATGCGAGTACCGGAAGCGCCCTCGGGCATGGCGAGCTCGGCGTGAGCGGCCATGTGCTTCTCGGTCTCGATGGCGATGGAGGCCTGCATTTTGACGGCCTCGACCGGGTACTGGCCGGCCGCGGTCTCACCGGAGAGCATCACGGCGTCGGTGCCATCGAGGATGGCGTTGGCGACGTCGGTGACCTCGGCGCGCGTCGGGCGCGGGTTGTGCTGCATGGAGTCGAGCATCTGCGTGGCGGTGATGACGGGCTTGTAAGCCGCGTTGCACTTGGCGATGATCTCCTTCTGGATGTGGGGCACGAGCTGGGCCGGGATCTCGATGCCCAGGTCGCCGCGGGCGACCATGATGCCGTCGGAGGCCTCGAGGATCTCGTCGAACTTCTCCACGGCCAGGCCGCACTCGATCTTCGGGAAGATCGCCACGTGCTCGCCGCCGTTCTCGCGGCACAGCTGGCGGATGTCCTCGACGGCCTTGCCGTTGCGGATGAAGGAAGCCGCGATGTAGTCGATGTTCTGGGTGAGGCCGAACAGGATGTCCTGACGGTCGCGCTCGGTGACGGCGGGCAGGGAGATGTCGACGTTGGGGATGTTGACGCCCTTGCGCTCGCCGATGAGGCCGTTGTTGAGGACAACGCAGTGCATGTCCTGGCCGTCGATGGACTCGACCTCGAGGCCGACCAGACCGTCGTCGATCAAGATGATGGAGCCCTTCTCAGCCTCAGACGGGAGCTTCTCGTAGTCGAGGGAGATGTGGGAGGCGTTGCCGAGCCAGTCCTCGCTGGTGGGCTGGGCGGTGACGGTGATCTTGTCGCCGGCGTGGACCTCGACCTTGGCGTGGCCCTCGAGCAGGCCGGTGCGGACCTCGGGGCCCTTGGTGTCGAGCAGGATGCCGACGGGCTTGCCGACCTTGGCGGCGCAGCGGCGCACACGCTCGATGCGGCCCTGATGCTCCTCATAGGAGCCATGGGAGAAGTTGAAGCGGGCGACGTTCATGCCCGCCTTCAGCATCTCGCAGATAGTCTCGTCGTTGTCACAGGCAGGGCCCATGGTACAAACGATCTTGGTGCGCTTCAGTTTCTGCTGCATTCAGACCTCCATCTGATGTCAGTGATAGGCGTCGTGGGCGAATACGTATGCACGAGTCATTATAGGAAAACCTACGCCGCTTATCGACATGAATCGACCGTGTGCCGATTCAATTCATATTGGACTTGCTTCAGACACTGCCTATCGTTTCGGTATGTGTGCATTGCGCCGAATCGCGTCTCCAGCTGGCATAGGGCCCGAAAGCTTGGGTACCATATCGACCATTGACAAGCCCTTGCCCAGATTCCGGGAATTATAATCGGGTGTCAGACTGTTGGATTGGGGCGCGGCGCGCCTGCGTCCCGCTTGGCATACTCCGGGAGGGGTTAGATTGAAAGAGTACTTGGCTTCGGCTGAGGAGGTGCTCGAGGAGCAGTCCACGAGTGCCGCTCAGGGCCTGACGGCCGCTGAGGCGCAGTCGCGCCTGGCGAGCGTGGGCCCGAACAAGCTTGATGAGGAAGAGAAGACTCCCATGTGGAAGCGCTTCTTCGAGCAGATGGGTGACCCGATGGTCATCATGCTGCTCGTTGCGGCTGCCATCTCCGTTATCACCGGCTTCATCCAGGGCGAGCCCGAGTGGGCGGACGCCGCCATCATCCTGTCCGTCGTCATCCTGAACTCCGTCCTCGGCGTGGTCCAGGAGGCCAAGTCCGAGCAGGCCCTCGAGGCGCTGCAGGAGATGTCCGCGGCTCAGTCCAAGGTCATCCGCGACGGCAAGATGGTCCATATGGCGAGCTCCGAGCTCGTTCCCGGCGACGTGGTCCTGCTCGAGGCCGGCGACTCCGTGCCTGCGGACTGCCGCGTGATCGAGAGCGCCTCCATGAAGATCGAGGAGGCCGCCCTTACCGGCGAGTCCGTCCCGGTCGAGAAGCACGCCGACGCCATCTCCCTCGCCGAGGGCACCGACGATGTGCCGCTGGGCGACCGTAAGAACATGTGCTACATGGGTTCCACCGTCGTGTACGGCCGCGGCCGCGCCGTCGTGGTGGGTACCGGCATGAACACCGAGATGGGCAAGATCGCATCCGCGCTCACCAGCGCCAAGAAGGAGCTCACCCCGCTCCAGATGAAGCTCAACGAGCTTTCCGGCATCCTGACCAAGCTCGTGCTCGCCATCTGCGTGATCATCTTCGCCGTGGACATCGTTCGCCACTTCGGCGAGCTGGGCTCCAACCCGGCTATGATGCTCGACACCTTCATGGTCGCCGTGTCCCTGGCCGTCGCCGCCATCCCCGAGGGCCTGGTCGCCGTCGTGACCATCGTCCTCTCCATGGGCGTCACCAAGATGTCCAAGCGCCAGGCCATCATCCGCAAGATGACCGCCGTCGAGACCCTCGGCTGCACCCAGATCATCTGCTCCGATAAGACCGGCACCCTCACCCAGAACAAGATGACCGTCGTCAAGCACGAGCTCGCCGCCGACGAGGACAAGTTCCTCGCGGGCATGGCCCTGTGCTCCGACGCCAAGTACGACGCCGAGAAGGGCGAGGCCGTGGGCGAGCCCACCGAGTGCGCCCTCGTCAACGACGCCGCCAAGGCCGGCATGACCGACCTCGACTCGCAGCGTCCGCGCATCGGCGAGGCCCCGTTCGATTCCGGCCGCAAGATGATGTCCGTCGTGGTCAAGGACGTCGATGGCGACTACGAGCAGTTCACCAAGGGCGCTCCCGACGTCGTCATCGGTCTGTGCACCCACGTGTACGACAACGGCCAGGTCGTGGAGCTCACCGACGAGCGCCGCGAGCAGATTCTCGCCGCCAACAAGGCCATGGCCGACCAGGCCCTGCGCGTCCTGGCCCTCGCCAACCGCACCTATACCGAGGCCCCGACCGACTTCTCCCCTGAGGCCCTCGAGCACGACCTGGTGTTCTGCGGCCTGTCCGGCATGATCGACCCGGTCCGCCCCGAGGTCACCGCTGCCATCGTGGAGGCCAAGGAGGCCGGTATCCGTCCGGTCATGATCACCGGCGACCACATCGACACCGCCGTCGCCATCGCCAAGGACCTGGGCATCGTCGAGGACGCCTCCCAGGCCATCACCGGCGCCGAGCTCGACAAGATCTCCGACGAGGACTTCAAGACCCGCGTCACCGAGATTTCCGTCTACGCCCGCGTCCAGCCCGAGCACAAGGCCCGCATCGTCGACGCCTGGAAGAGCCTGGGCAACATCGTCGCCATGACCGGCGACGGCGTGAACGACGCCCCGTCCATCAAGCGCGCCGACATCGGCGTGGGCATGGGCATCACCGGTACCGACGTCACCAAGAACGTCGCCGACATGGTCCTTGCCGACGATAACTTCGCCACCATCATCAACGCGGTGGAGGAAGGCCGTCGTATCTACGACAACATCCGCAAGGTCATCCAGTTCCTGCTGTCCGCCAACATCGCCGAGGTCCTCTCGGTGTTCGTGGCGACGCTGATCGGCTTCACCATCTTCCAGCCGGTCCAACTGCTGTGGATCAACCTCATCACCGACTCCCTGCCCGCGCTCGCGCTCGGCATGGAGGAGGCCGAGGGCGACGTCATGAAGCGCAAGCCGCGTAAGGCCTCCGACGGCGTCTTTGCCGGCGGCATGGGCATCGACATCGCCTTCCAGGGCGTTATCATCACCATCCTGGTGATCGCGTCCTTCTTCGCCGGTATGTACTTCCACAACAACGGCGTGATCCAGCTCTCCATGCTCACGGACGGCATCGCCGACCCCGAGGGCGTCACCATGGCCTTCATCACCCTGTCCATGGTCGAGATCTTCCACTCCTTCAACATGCGCAGCCGCCGCGCCTCCATCTTCTCCATGAAGACGCAGAACAAGTGGCTGTGGGGCGCTGCCGCCCTGGCCGTCGTGCTGACGATCGTGCCCGTCGAGGTCGACTTCCTGGCCGAGGTCTTCGGCTTCATGACCCTCGACCCGATCGCCCTGTTCACGGCCCTCGGCCTGGCCTTCCTGATCATCCCGCTGATGGAGATCTACAAGGCCGTTATGCGCCGCGTCGAGAAGAACCAGGACTAACGCGTGGCTGACGTCTTGGATCATATTCCGAGCTTTGGGGACCTGCGTGTCGATGGCACGCAGGTCTCTGCGTTTGAAGCGGCGCGCTCGGAGCTTGCGGGGACGCTCGATATCCCCTTGGAAGAGATCGAGTTGGGCGCGGTCGTGCGCTTGGACCGCGGTTTTCCCATGATCGCCACGCGCGGCGGGGCCCTGCTGCGCGCCGAGCATGCGGTCGACTTCGCCAAGGGCAAACCGGGTAAGCGCGGCAAGCGCTCGAAGCGCGCCGCCGATGCCGAGATTGCCTCTTCTGCCGGCGTGGACGGCATGTTGCCGAGCGTGGGCGACGTCGTGGCGGTCCGCGTGACCCCCGGTCACGATATGGGCGTTATCTTGCGCGTTTTGCCCCGCCGGACGAGCTTTGAGCGTTGGCGCGGGAAGAACCGCGGGGAGCGTCAGGTGCTCGCCGCGAACGTCGACGTGATCTTCATCGTGCAGCCGTTGGGCGCCGAGCGCGATACCCTGCCGCTCATGCGCGACCGCGTCGCCCGCTCGCTTGTGCTCGCACGCGACTGTGGGGCCGACCCCGTCGTGGTGCTCACCAAGGTCGACCGTTGCGAGCCCGCCGAAGTGGCCGACGTGTGTGACGCCCTCCGTCGCCTGGCAGGTGCGGGTGTGCGCGTTATCGCGACGTCCTCGCGTACCGGCGAGGGCTTGGACGAGGTCCGCTCTTGCATCCCGCAGGGGAGCGTGGGCATGATTTTGGGCGAGTCCGGTGCGGGTAAGTCAACGTTGTTGAACACCCTGCTCGGCTCCGAGGCATTGGAGACCAACGCCGTGCGCGAGCGCGATGACGCCGGTCGGCACACCACGGTCGCCCGCATCATGGTGGCCCTCCCCGAGCCTTGCGGTGTGATTGCCGACTGCCCGGGTCTTCGGTCGCTGCCTTTGGTGGGCCACGAGCGCGGTCTCGCTCGGAGCTTCCCCGAGATCGTCGAGGCTTCCCGCGCCTGCCGCTTCAACGACTGCACGCACCTCCACGAGCCGGGCTGCGCCGTCCGCGAGGGTGTGGAGTGCGGCGAGATCGAACAGTCGCGCTTGGATGCGTTTCTTTCGCTCGCCCGGGAGATGAGGGTGAGTGCGCAGAGCCTCGACCCCGATATCCGCCTATAGGGCAATCGTCCGTGCGGATGCGAGATGGGCTTCCGTCGCATGAGGCGCCGCCGGAGATGGGGCCAGGGGCGTGGCTGACGCGCCGGCGACCCACGTGGTTGCGCCCCCGATCTGGGAAACGCCGAGTGGACCCTTGTGGCCAACGTCGTGCAACTTCAGTCGTACAACTTCATATGCCTGTTGCAACCGCCTGCCCCGTGCAGGCGGTTTGCTTTTCCACAGCCCTTTTTGGCAACGGACCGAAATCTGCCCTCATCCTGTCTAGTGCGGGCAGATTGCGAACAGTTGCAAGTACAGATGACCAGGCACTTTCCCAAGTCGATCCAGGCTCCCTGCCATGTCGCGTCGACAATCGAATCACGGCACGTGTGCGGTGCCGATTGAACTGAGGCGAGGGGGTTTGGGTGAAACGGACCGTGAGATTGGGGCTGAGCGCGGTGATGGGTTTGAGCGCCGCGCTGCTCGCATGGTCGGCGGTTGCCGGGGCGCATGCGGAAGCCGAGCAGGCATCTAGACGGGCGCTTGAGCGCTACGGAGGCGATGTGACGCGAGCATGTGTTGCCCTGAGGGAGATCGAGCCCGGTGACGAGATTTCCGAAGGCAATGTGAAGGTCGTCGAATGGGCTTCGTCTCTCATGCCGGAGGATGCGCTGACGTCGATGGGTGATGTGTCCGGGCTCGTTGCGACGACCCGCATTCCCGCCCACACCCCGCTCGCCAAGGCCCACTTTCTGCGGGATGAGAGGGCCGTTCAGGTGCCACGCGGCACAGTGGCGATTTCGGTGGCAAGTGACGCGGAGCACGCCGTGGGCGGCTCGCTCGCTTGTGGGGACGAGGTCGATGTCTATGTTGCAGACGCTTCGGTTGCGGATCGCCTGACGCGCGCCGAAGTGCTCGATACGAGCGTCTTGGCTGATGGCGGCGGCGATTTGAGCTGGGTGACGCTGGCGGTGGATGCGTCGGCTATACGTGACGTCCTGGCGGCGACCACGCGCGGTGAAGTGACCTTGGTGTTGCCGGGGGCCTCGGCATCGCGGGAAGCGGCTCGATCTGAAAGGGCGAATAACGAGGGAAGCGAAGGGTGATGGACGTTATGTGGCTGATATGGGACGGGGGCGGCGCGGCCGCGCGCGTTCGCGAGGAAGTTCGTCTGCGCTGCCCCGACGCGCGCATCGTGTGCGTCGATGATGCTGATGCGCTCGTCGAGCTTGCGCGCGGACTGGGTGATGGCGTTCGGATTGCGCTGGGGGCGAGTCCCGGGAACGCTTCGGACTTGCTGCACGTCATAAGTGCGGTGCGAGACGGCTCGGCGGGGCATGCGGCGCCCGCGGTGCTCGCATGTATCGACGGGATGGACGCCGGACTCGTCTCTGAACTCTTCGATGCCGGTGCACAGGAGGTCATCGCGACGGGCGCGTCGTTGACCGGAAGCGCGGACGCGCGCGGTCAAGATGCGGAAGCGGCGCACATGGATATCGGAACAGAAGTCGCGACGCGTGGCACGGTCGCGTCCGAACGCGATGGCCTGGTGCCGGATGACCCATTCGCGCCCATGGGATATGGGGGCGATGAGGTCCCCCCGTGGAGTACGGGGACGTGGGATGCGCTGGATGAGCCGGATGGGGATGCCGTGGCCTGCATCGGCGACGTTGCGGAGCAGACCGGGGACATCGTCGATTTGGGGGATGTTGTCCGACGCGTGCGCGAGCGGGAAGCGGCCGATCACGGCGGTCCCCGTGCGCCGGTAATCGCGGTCGCATCGGGTCAAGGCGGGGCGGGTAAGACGACGCTGGTGGCGGCAATGGCCGCCTGTGCGGCCCGTGTCGGCTTGCGGGCCGCCGTGATAGACGTTGACCTGATGTTTGGCGATTTGCCATCGGTTCTGGGCGTCGATGCGTTCAGGGGTCTCGAGGGCATCGACACGCACGCTATGGACGGCGAGCTCGCTGAAGAGGACATCGAATCATGCGCGATGCGCGTGGGGCCGGGGCTCACCCTGTGGGGACCGCTTATCGAGCCGGAACGCGCGGAGCTGTACGGTGCGCCGGTCGAGCGGCTCATCATCGTCCTGCGCAAGGTCGCAGACGTGATTTTCATCGACACTTCGACGCATTGGGGCGATGCCGTCGCGGCCGCGGTTGCCCTTTGCGATCGCTGCTTGGTCGTGGGCAGTGCGGGTGCGAATGCCGGTGCGTCTGCCGCCCGGGTGGTTGGCCTGGCCACGCGCCTGGGCGTTCCCGCGACTCGCATGACGAGCGTGTTCAACCGCCTGGGGTCCCCGGGCTGTGCGGAAGAGGATGCGTTGCGTTTCGAGATGGGGGCATCGCTTGCGTCTCGTGCCCGTATTTCCTTTGGAGGCGAGGAAGTCGCCGGGCTCATCGGGTTCGGCCGATTGGATTCGCTGGTGGCTGGCGAGGGGCCGTTTTCCCACGATGTGCGCGATTTGACGGCACGGGTGCTGACCGAGCTCGGGTGCTCCTTCGATGAGCGGCTCATGGGACCGGCCCCTGATGATCATGAGCGGAGGCCGCGTTTCAGGCTTCCGTGGCGGCGCAAGGCCGGTGAGCATCGATGAGCGTATACGGGCGCATATGTGCTCGAAGCGGGGGCATTTCCTCCGGTCGTGCTGCGGCTTCGGTGGGGGCTCGGGCGCGATCGGTCGGCGGCGCGATGTCCGAGGCGCGGGTGCGGGCGAAGCATGCGGTTATGGAGCGGGTGGGCTATGTCGAGGTCGCGCGCATCGTGCGCGCCGGGTCGGCCGCGCAGGCGCGGATGGAGTTGCGCCCCGCGCTCGAGGCGGCTCTGAATGCCGATGTGTCGCTCGGGTTGGGTTTCGACGAGCGGAATGCGCTCATCGCCGACGTGCTTGACGACATGACCGGCTTGGGGCCTCTGCAGGCGCTGCTCGAGGACGATTCGGTAACCGAAATCATGGTCAACGGTCTCGACCGGACGTATATCGAGCGAGGGGGCGTGCTCTGTCCGCTGGGCAGGATATTCGAGTCTGAGGAGCAGATCAGGATCACCATCGACCGCATCATCTCTCCGTTGGGACGTCGAGTCGATGAGCGGAGCCCGATGGTCAACGCCCGCCTGCCCAACGGGTTTCGCGTAAACGCGGTTATCCCGCCCATAGCCATCGATGGGCCCACGATGACGATTCGCAAGTTTTCCGATCGCATCAGCACGCTGGCGCATCTGGTCGATTTGGGGTCGATCCCGGATTGGTACGCGCATCTGTTGGGATATGCGGTGCGGTGCAGGATGGATTTGGCGGTGGCGGGTGGAACGGGATCGGGGAAGACGACGCTGCTCAACGCATTGTCGTGTGAAATATCGCAAGCGGAGCGAATCGTGACGATCGAGGATTCCGCTGAGCTCAAGTTCTCCCGGCATCCGCATGTCGTGCGCCTCGAAGCGCGTGAGGCGTCGATCGAGGGGGCGGGTGAGGTGGCAATTCACGATTTGGTGGTAAACGCCTTGCGCATGCGCCCCGACCGGATTGTGGTGGGCGAGGTGCGCAATCGGGAGGCGATCGACATGCTCGAGGCCATGAGCACGGGTCACGATGGCTCGCTTACCACTTTGCATGCGGGAAGTGCGCAAGAGGCGATCGTACGACTCACGCTGCTCGCACGTTACGGAATCGACCTGCAGAGCGAGTTGATTGAGGAGCAGATCGCGATGGCCTTGGACGGCGTGGTCATGTCGGTGAGGAAGCCGGGTGGCAGGCGGTTCGTCTCATCATTCACCGGTGTGTCGCGCGCGGAGGGCGGTGGTGTGGCATTGACCGAGTACGTGTCGTTCGATCCGACGAAGGAGGCATGGACCTTGATCGACGAGCCCCCGTTTATCGAGGAAGCGGTTCGGTCGGGTTTGCTCGATGAGGGGGAGGTGCGGGAATGGAGGTCGTCATGTCGGTCGGCATCGGCCTGCTAGGCGCCGCGAGCTCCCTGCTGATTCTTTCCGGTGATGGGGAGCTCAAAAGTGATTGGGATGAGCTCGGGCGCACCCGAGACCGAATGGTCGCATGGGCGCGCGGTGTGAGGGCCTCGATTGCCAGGCGCGCGGAAGAGTGTGGGCTAGTCCTGCCCGGTTCTCGCAAGAAGCGAGAGCGATTGGAGAGCGCGATGGTCGAGGCGTTCGGAGCGCTTGCTGCGTCCATGGCATCGGGGCTCTCGCTCGCGCAAGCGATGCGGTACGTGGGCTCTCATGCGCAAGAACCCGTTCGAACGGAGTTCTTGCGTGCCGAGGCTCAAGTCGCGTGTGGGGCGGGGATGACGGAGGCGCTTGACGAGTTGGTCGAGCGTCTTCACGCGCCGGGATTGGATTTCGTGACGCTTGCGCTCAAGGTGTCGCGGCGCACGGGCGCACCGCTGTCCGATGTTCTCGGGGAGGCGGCGCGTTTGGTGAGGGAGCGTGTGGAGCTGCGTCGAAAGCTGGATGTGAGGACGGCTCAAGTGCGCATGTCGGCGCGATTGGTGGCGGGGATGCCCGTTGCCATGGTCGCGTTCCTTGCGGCGACCTCATCTGATTTCAGAGAAGGGATCGCGACGATGCCCGGCGCGGCTTCGATAGCGGTCGCCCTTCTTTTGGATGGAATTGCCTGGTCGATCATCAGGGTGGTCATGAGGTCTATCTGTTGAGGGGCGGATGCGAGGGGAGTGTGTTGATGGAGTTTGCTGAGTTGGTGGAAATATGGGCTGCGGATGCATCTGACGCCGCGATTGCGGTGATCGGCCCCGGCGTGTTGTGTGGGCTTGCGGCGTGGTTGGGGTCGGAGGACGGGGCGCTCGAGGTGGCTCGCGCATGCTGTGCCTACGCGCGTGCCGTTGGGGGATTGGCATTTCGGAAGATGCGTGCTCTCGCTCTCGAGATGCTGCGGCCGCGGAGCCGAGGGATCGGCATGGGCGAGGTGGCGGAGATGACGGACATCGTGAGGCTTGGGCTGAGCGCGGGCCTGTCTTTCGATGCGTCGCTCTCCCTGTATTGCGAGGGGCGGTCGGGGGAACTCGCTCAGCTGATGGAGAAGGCGCTGTTTTGTTGGCAGGTGGGAGTGACCTCGAGGGACGAGGCCCTCGACCGCGTTGCGCAGGATGCCGGGGTCCGAGCGCTCGGATCGTTTGCCGCCGCGGTGTCCCAGGCACTCGAGCTTGGCGCTCCGCTTGCGGAGACCCTGGAGGGTCAGGGACGTGAAATGCGCGCCGCGCACCGGGCGCACGTAGAGCGCGAGATCGAGCGCGCGCCCGTGAAGCTGCTCATTCCGACGGGCACGTTGATTCTGCCCGCATTGTTGTTGTCGATAGTCGGCCCGCTGCTCGCGGCTGCCGACATGGTGTGAAGGAGGATGCCATGGTCAAGCTCGCGGTATTTGTCGAGGAAGCGTTGAGGGAGGCGCGGGAGGCGGCTCTCGGCATTGCGGCTGCGTGCCCGCTGCTGTCCTATGGCCCGATGCGGGCTGTCTCTGGTGACAGGCCGGTTCGCCAGATCCTGCGCGAGGAGAGCGGTCAGGGTACGACCGAGTACGCAATCCTCGTCGGAGTGCTGGTGGTGATAGCGATTCTGGCAATCGTGGCGTTTCGAGACAAGGTCAGCTCGTTGTGGGAGGCGATTTCGCAGGGGATCAACAGCCTGTGAGGGGGAGGCGCGCGAACTGGCGCCTGGCGGCGCTTCCATTGGCGCTCACAGTGCTTTCGGCCGCCCTTGTGTTCGCGACGCAGTGCGTGGTGAGCGAACGCGGCAGTTTGGAATCCGAGGGGGAGCGGGGGTCTCTTCGCGATGCGGTTGTTGAGGGCGCTCATGAAAATGAGGGGAGTTCGGTTGAGGTGGCGATGGATGGCCTGATGACGGGTTTGGGCCCAGTGATGTCTGGACATGTGCGATCCAGTTCTCTCGGTGGGTTTTTGGACGATCTCCACGCATGGCAGAAGGGCGCGGTGCGCATGGGCGACGGGCCTTGCGCATCGGTGGAGTTTGAGGAGCGCGCTTCACTGCCTGCACTTGCGGAGGACGTCCTCAAGGCATATGCGAGCACGAGGACGGCTTCTCTCGTTGCGAGCGGCTATTTGGACCTGAAGGGGAACGTGTGGGGAGCGGTGCTGAGGGAGGGGACGACGTGGTGCGATGTGTTGCTGGTTACTACGGAGGACGATGCGGTCAGTCGCGTTCAGGTGACGCGCGTGTTGCCCGAGCGTTGATACCGAGTGTGCGAGGCATCGTCAGAGAAAAAGCCGCACAAGGGACGGTGGAGTATGCATTGACGGTGTTCGCCCTGCTCGCCCTGATTTTGGGCATGGCGGCGTTATGGAGAGTGGCTGAACGGGGGTGGCTTGCCGACGCCGCCGTAAAGGCGGCGTCGCATGGACTCGAAGGGGACGGCTATGTCGATATCGCGCTGTACTGAGCTGCTCTGGGAATCTCGGGCGCAGGCGACGGTCGAGAGCGCGTTGGTGTTCCCGGCTTTACTCACGTTGCTTTTGCTGGCGTTGCAGCCGGTGTGCCTGCTGTATACGCGTTCCGTTATGGAGTCCGCCGCATCTGAGACGGCCCGGCTCATGGTTTCGGGCTCGGATGAGGTGGAGGTGTACGAACGCTTTGCATACAGGCGCCTGGCCGCTGTGCCGGATTTGGCGATCTTTCATGCAGGGGGACCGCGTTCTTGGGATATCGAGTGCGTTCCGGCTTTGAGCACGGGCGGTTCGGTTGAAGTCACAATCGTCGGGTATGTGACTCCGCTTCCCGTGATCGGGGCGTTTGCCCGCGCGTTTGGAGAGCGGGGGGATCATGGCGATGTGCGGATGGAGGTGCGCGTTGCGTATGAGGGAGGGCCCTCGTGGGTCGAGGGCGATTATACGGACTGGATTTCGGTGTGGGAATAGGCGGCGAGGGCGTTGTGGAGCCGGGATCCTTCCGCCTCCAGGTAAAAGAGCGGGAATGGACTTGTTCATCGAAGACGGCGCCTATACGACCGTGGCGTCCGCCTGCGCGATGCTCATGGTCCTTTCCCTGCTCTTTTCATCATCTTTGGCGATATGGAGTGCATCTCGGGCGGCTGATGTCCAGGTTGGTGCCGACGCGACCGCGTTGGCCGGAGAGAACGTTGTGAGCTCCTATCACACCGCGGCGACGGTTTTGGACGCATGTGCGCTGAGCTTGGGGCTCGCGGGGTTCACGATGACGGGAGCGGGGATGGTTGGGCTGTTTGTCCCGGGCGGGCAGGGGCTTGCTCGGGAGACGCTGGATGCCGCCATTCGCGTGTTCGATATGCGGGACTCCTTTATATCGTCGGCCTCGAGCGGGTTGAAGCGGGTCGAGGGGTCTCTGCCGTTTTTAATCGCGGCGAATGCCGCGCGTACCTGCGATGCGCAAGGATCGGAAAGCGTTGGGTATCGAGGCACCGCCTTTGCGGTTCCGACCACGTCCGCATCGGAGTTTCCGGCAATCGAGGGGGAGGGGATCGACACTGAGGGCCTGGAGCAGGCGTGCAGCGGGCTCGAGGAAAAGGCAGCCGAGCTCGAGCGAATCTCGGAGGAGGTTGCGGCAAGGAAGGAAGAGGCGTGGTTGGCAGATTGTGGCGCTCCTGGACGAAACATGCAGGAGCGCGCGGGGAGCCTTTCAGGGTTGTCGGCTGCTGAGAATCCCGATTTCGCCTCGAGTATCACGTGGGATCCCGAGTTTGCGCTGGCGCGCGCCCGCGCTTATTACCGTTGGAGGTGCGAGAACGATAAGCCTGAGGGAAGCAGCGTGGAGGCGCGCGCGGATGCGGCGGCCCGTCGCGCATTCTATCGATATGCGCTCGGGCATCTCGACGGCGCCCGCGTGGTTGACGACGGGGAGGAGGCGTACACCACGCTCGAGTTTCTGCCGCGCAATAGCGATGACGTGAGAGGAACGTTGCTTTACACCGAGGAGGCGTGGCCGACGAGCATGGAAGCGCATGGGAGAACGTTGCACTTCGATGAATCGTGCCCCGGCTCTCGAGGGACTCTTGGGGCGCCCGCCTCTCTTGCCTCGTTGGACAATGGGGCGATTTTGGAGTGCCCGACGTGCCGTTTCGGGGTCGATGATCTCGGTCGGGCGCCCGCCGCGTCGACGTCGATCGACAACGGGTTCGAATATCACTTGCGAGCATTTACGAAGGCGCTCCGGGATTATCTCGAGGCGAAGGGGCGTCAAAACGAGGCCGAGGCGGCTGCGCGTGGGGATGCCGAGCAGGCGGCAGATGCATTCGATCAGGCCATGACGACGCTTGAGGGAAAGCGCCCGCGTATTGCGCCCCCGGGTCGTTTCGGGTGCGTCTCCTTCGTATTGTCTTCGGAGTATTCGACGCCCAATGCGCTTGAGACATCGTTTGCCGCCAGCCCCGATGTGTCACGGCGAGGTGCCATGGCGGCTGCGGTTCTCGCTCCGGATGGAATCTCCGAAGGCGGTGGCGTGCTGTCCGGGTTCTTCTCGTCGCTTCAAGAGCGTGTTGGATCCAACGGAGTGGTCGGGCTGATGGACGGGGTTCTGGACCTGTGGGGAAAGATGCTGGTTTCTTATGGGGACGCTGGCCGGGGGCTGGAAGAGGCATTTGACGAGCTCATGCGAGGCCTTGATAGTCAGGGGCTGGGTTCTGTTGGGAGCTGGCTGGGCGAACGGTTGACGGGCGTGGTGCGTGCGCTCGACATGCAGTCGGTTGACATGCGACCTCGCAAGCCGGTCCTTGTTGACAGCTCAGACGTGCTCGCGCGCTCCGATGTGCCGGCCCTGGCAGATGGTCAGACCGCATTGCGTGAGCTGTCGAAGGTCGATCTCGATTTCGAAGGAATGGCGCGGGCTGTTGGCTACGATCTGGGGGAGCGGATGACCTCGCTCGAAATCACCTTGGCCGAGGTGCGGCTGCCAAGTGGAAGGGTCGTTCCCATCACGCTGCGGGTACGCGATCTATTGGAAGGAAGGGGGATGGGGGATGTCGGCGCGGAAGGAGGTCGTGTGCGAAGAAAGGGCCCAGGCAACAGTTGAGCTTGCGGTGGTGGCGCCGGTTCTTGTCGTGTTGGCGTTGGTCTCCTACAACATGATGATCTTCGTGTCCGCAACGGCGAGATTTGACCGCGTGGCCCCCGATATCGTCTTGGCGCACGGAAGCTCTCCGCCGGCATCCGAACCCGATACGGCGGCAGAGACGTGGGGTGTGGCCGATGCCGTGGCGGGGGAGCTGGAGCGTGCGATGGAAGGCTATGAGGTGGAGATCGAGGTGGAGGTCTCCGAGGGAGGCCAGGGCGGGCTCGGTGGCTCAGCGGTGCTCGGGCTTGTCGGCCCGCTGAGAGACGTTACCTGTGTGATGCGATACCGACCGTGGCCTCAGGGGTGGTCGATTGCGGGTGTCGAACTCGGTGCGCCGCTATTCATGGAGCATGAGCGGTGCGTGACGATCGATCCGTGGCGTTCGGGGGTGATTGTGTGATGGCGCCGATGGATATGGGCCCATTCGATTTCCATGCGGTGGAGAGGGCAGTCGAGGCGCTGGGATGGTCGGGCGAGGTGAGATGGGCCTGCACATTTTTCGATCGCCTTTGGGGTTTTGGCCGCTCCAACTTCAGCGGGGAAGGGGGCGAATCGTGTGTGCTGGTGTTTCCGCATTGCGGGTCCGTGCATACCTGCGGCATGAGATTCGACCTTGATATCGCCTTTGCCGATGGTGACGGCAGAATCGTGAAGTGCGTCGAAGGTGTGGACGGGTGGCGTATTGTCAGCTGCCCCGGCGCGCGGTTTGCGCTGGAGCGCCGGTCTGTCTGTGCGTGAAGTGGGTTGGACGAGATGAATGGCGGGTGCTGAGTGGCATCGGTTGCGTGGCGGAAAGGGACTGCACCAAACTATTTTCAAATCTAACAGTTTAGATAACGGGTGATGCCGCACCTATCCCAAGCTGCGGTAAGT